>JACCQZ010000074.1 GCA_013813875.1 Gemmatimonadales bacterium
AAGGCAGCAGCGGGCATCGCGTGGTCGGCTCCTACCTGACCGACAACGACACCGCCCGGGGGGCGGCGCTCGCCGTCCTCAATGCCACCAATCGCATCCTGGGAAATCGGTTGTTCATGCGCTAAAAACGGCAGTGCTACGACTGCCTCAGTCTGCCTCGGGTCCGGCGCTTTGCACAGCGGATCCAGCCGAATCTTTCCCGAAACCCTCTCGAACGGTCTCGACCTCGCACCCGCCGATTTTCTGGCTGCCATTAGGAGTGACATCATGCCCCGTTCGTCGCTGCTGATCATACTCGCTCTCCTCACCGGTTGCGCCGGCGGCCGGCAGGCGCCGTCCGGGGTACCCGATCCCGACGCGTCCGAGTATGCCGATGACGGCTCGACCAGCGAGGATAATCGCTCGGGCTTGCCGCCGGCGCCGATTCTGGATTCGATGGCGCCCGCGGGTGAGATGGCGGCCGAGTTCAGGATCGCCGCCGATTCCGCCGCCGACGAAGAGGTGCTCGATGCGCTCGCCGACGCCCATCCGGACGAGGACGCCGAAGAGGATGAGACCGAGGAGCAGCCGGGACCGAGCGGTGAGACCGCGCTCGCCAATGCCGTCACCTGGGACATTGACGTCGAGACCTACAACAACCACGACCGGGTGCAGTACTACCTGGATTTTTTCCAGGGTCCGGGCCGGGAGCGGATGGGCATCTGGCTCGAACGGATGCCGCGCTACGAGGGGATGATCCGGGAGCGGCTGCAGCGTGAGGGTATGCCGGGCGACCTGGTCTATCTCGCCCTTATCGAGAGCGGCTTCTCCAATACCGCGACCAGCCGGGCCAAGGCGGTAGGGATGTGGCAGTTCATGAAGGCCACCGGGAAAGGCTACGGCCTGCGGATAGACTCGTGGGTGGACGAGCGGCGCGATCCCTATCGCGCCACCGACGCCGCGGCGCGCCACCTCCGCGATCTGAACGCCCGGTTCGGCTCGCTCTACCTGGCCGCGGCCGCGTACAACGCCGGCTCGGGAAAGGTGTCGCGCGGGTTGGGGCGGCTTCCCGAGCACGACGAGGATCCCCTCAAGTCCGACGCCACCTTCTTCCGCCTATACGACACCAAGTGGCTTCACCGTGAGACCAAGGACTACGTGCCCAAGCTGATCGCGGCCGCCGTCATCGCCAAGGAGCCGGCGCGCTACGGCTTCGCTGTTGGCACCGCCCAACCGGCCGCCTACGACTCGATCATCGTCCCCACCATGACCGGCCTGGACGTGATCGCGCGGCTGGCCGACACCACGGTGGCGGCGATCCGGGAGCTCAACCCGCAATACCTCCGACTGGCGACTCCTCCGGAGGTGGCTTCGATCGTCCGGGTGCCGGCGGGCCGGGGACCGGCGACGGTTGCCGCCTACGCCGAGCTGCCCGCGAAGAAGCGGGTGACCTTCGTCGAGCATGTCGTGGTGCGGGGCGAGACGATGGGCCACATCGCCCGTCGCTATCGGGTAAGTGCCGTGCTGCTGGCGCAGGCCAATCCCAAGGTCAGCGCCAAGCGTCTGCGCGTGGGCCAGCGGGTGGTGGTGCCCACCGGCGGCGTCCTCTCTACAACCGTGGCGCGCCGGATGGCGGAGCCGGTGGTGGCGGCCGGCACCAGCAGCAGCGGGATTCACCTGGTCAAGCGGGGCGAGACGTTGTCCGAGATCGCCGACGAGTACGGCGTGAGCCAGCGCGACCTGCGCCGTTGGAACTCGCTGCGCCACACCGGCCATATCCGGGCGGGACAGCGGCTCCGGGTAGCCGCACCTGGCACCAAGCCCGCCAAGGCTGCCGGCAGCAAGACCCACATGGTCCGCAGGGGGGAAACGCTGACGGGCCTGGCGAAACGCTACGGCGTCTCGATCCAGGCCCTCAGGAAAGCGAATGGAATGTCGGAGCGGGAAACCCTCAAGATGGGTGTCGCCCTCCGGATACCGGGTTAGTGCGTCATCTGTCCGCTGCCAGGGGCGCGGTAGCCCTCGAGCACCGCGTGGGAGTAGCCGTTGGTCGGGTCGCCGCCCTTGGCCAGAATGCCAGCTACCCGGGCCGGGCCGCGATTATAGGCCAGTAGCGCCAGGTGCGGGTCGCGGTCGAACTTGTCCAGCAGATCGTTGAGGAACCGGAACCCGATCCGCAGGTTGGTCTCCCGATCGAACAGGTCGCGCTCGGTGACGCCGGGCTGGTAGAAGCGCGCGGTGGCCACCTGCACCTGGGTGTAGCCGAACGCCGCCATCGGGCTGCGCGCGGTTCGCTTGAAGCCGCTTTCGATCTTCACCAGCTGAAAGCCCAGCGCCGGATCGAGTCCCTCGCTCAGCGCGATATCGTAGATGTCGCCCGCGAGATCCGCCGGGATCTGGTACTTGGCGGAGTTGGACATGACGGCGTTGGCTCGCTCGAGCTGCAGCTTCATCACGGCCATCTCGCCGCGGGTATCCTCCAACTGATCTCCGAGGCTGCCCATCTCGCGGGCCACGAAGCTCACGTCCGGCAACGTCACGTCATCAGCCGCCCGGACCCTGGTCCACCCTGCCAGAGCGCCGATCACGACCGCGGTGACCAGGAGCAGGCCACCCCGAATCAGTATGTGCTGCATGCTGATGCCACGTGGCTCGCCGTACTTGTCGGTCGGTCTATACACTGGCCAACCTCCCTATGAGTTGTGAGAAGGCCTCTTGGTCTTGCTCACCAGCTTCACATCCTCGATAACCATTCTCCGATCCACTGCTTTGACCATGTCGTAAACTGTCAGACACGCAACCGCCACGGCTGTGAGCGCCTCCATCTCGACCCCGGTGCGCCCCATCACCTTGGCGGTGGCCGTCACCCGCACTCCCGGAAGATCCGACTCGAGCCGGGCCTCGACCTGGACCACGTCCAACCCGATCGGGTGGCAGAGCGGGATCAGGTCACCGGTCCGCTTGGCGCCCATGACGCCCGCCACCTCGGCCACGGTGAGTACATCCCCCTTCGCCACGCCCTGGGCGGCGATGAGATCGAATGCCTCGCGCGACATCCGCACCACGCCCTGCGCCACGGCGGTGCGATTCACTTCGGGCTTGCCACCTACGTCCACCATGCGAGCGCGGCCGCGCTCGTCGAGGTGGGTGAGCTTCACAGTACCTCCGCCAGCTCTTCGCCGAGCACCGCGAGTAGAATCTGCGGATTCACGTTGCCCGCCGCCGCCTCTCGGGCCAGGTCCACCCGCTCCATGGCCCGCAGGAAAGGAGCGGGGCCGGCGTGCCGCTGAAACGCGTCCGGGAGCGGGCGCCGAACCGGCTGTCCCATCGTCCCGCGTGCCGCCTCGCCCAAGGTGTCCGCCAGCGCGTCGAGCATCGCGGCGAACTCTCCGCGCGCCGCATAGGGCGGCTGCTGTAGCGCTCGCTCCAGCATGGGTCCGGTTCCCGCGAGCACGGCATCCAGGAGGTTCCGGGCGGCCCGGAAAGCCTTGTCGGCACTGTCGCCCTGGGTGAGTGCATCGCCGATGGAGCCGGCGGCGAGTGCTACCCGTTCCTCGAGCTGGGCCGCCGTAAGCGCCGGGTGCATCTCGGACCGGAGGAAGTCCCTCACTTCCTCATTGGACAGCCGGTGCAGCCGAACCCCTACCGCCCGCGACCGCATGGTCGGCAACAGCCGCCGAGGATCCACGGCGGTAAGGATGAAGAGCGACCCCGCCGGCGGCTCTTCCAGGAGCTTGAGGAGGGCATTGGCCGCCTCGGGACTCGACTCCTGCAGCACCAGGCGCTCGGCCTCGCCGATGATGAACACCCGCCGCCCGCCCTCCACCGAGGTCAGCGAGGCGCGCCGCAGCAGCAGCCGAACGCTGGCCATCGAGTGTCCCGCCATCCCATCGGCGGGGGCGTAGAGCGGCTTGTTTCGGCGCTCGGCGGCGACTCCCGCGATTGACTCCGCCGCTTCTTCGAGCTGCTTGTCGCCATCCGCGGACTTGGGCCGGGGAATGGGAACGAACCAGTGGAGGTCGGCATGAGCCAGCCCTTCGACCAGCCGGCAAGCTCGGCAGCTGCCGCAGGGACCTTCTCCGGGCTGCTGACATAGCGCCAGTTGGCCGAGCCAGAGCGCCAGCCGCTGCTTGCCGATTCCCGGGGGTCCGCTCAGCAGCAGAACCTGGGGCAGCTTTCCCGAGCGCACCGCCAGAGCGAAGCGCCGGCGGGCTTCGTGGTGGCCGGTGATGGGGGGTAGCGGCATGGGTTTCAAGCTAAGGAGCGGGGGGTATAAAGCCAGTAGGGTAAGTGTAACATCCTTTTCCACAATGACTTATGCGGATGAAAGCAGCCGCTTCGCGGTACAAAGTCAAACAGATGTTGCGCTGCACTGTCAAGTGGGCATTCGCTCGCAGCGGGGCATGTTGGCGATTGCACCGCCGCGCTCGTTCCGTCTACGGACTGACGGGCACCGCCGAGGTGTTCAGTGCATCGGGCACGAACAACGCCTGGCCGAGCCTGGCCCGGCCGAAGCGTCCGATCCACTGCTGAATCTTGGGCTCCGTGAGGTAGCGAACAAAGCGCGCCGCCTCCACTCTGTGGACCATCGGGTGCTTCCCCGGATTGACGACGTAGGCGTGGTAGATGTTCCGGAGCCGCGGATCCCCTTCTACCAGCGGCACCAGGGTCAACCGGTCCTTGAACGCCAGATACGTTCCCCGGTCGGTGAGGGTATAGGTCTGGCGCGCCTCGGCCACGAGGAGAGTAGCGCCCATCCCCTGGCCCGTCTCCTCCCGCCGGCGCATCGAGGCGGGTGATACACCGGCCGCCTTCCACAGCGCCAGCTCCTTCTGCTCGGTGCCCGATCCATCCCCCCGTGACACGAACGCCTCCGCCGCCGCGATCGCCTTCATGGCCGCGGCCGCATCTTCCCGGCCGTGGACGTGAGCCGGGTCGCCGAGGGGTCCGATGATCAGATAGTCGTTGTGCATGATCAGGCGGCCCTCGATCAGGTCACCGCTCTCGACATACGCCCGTTCGGCTTCGGGGGCGTGAACCAGCACCGCATCGGCATCGCCGCGCCGGGCCATCTCCAAGGCTGCTCCGGAGCCCACGGCGATGGATTTCACCTCGATTCCGGTTTCGTGCTCAAACATCGGGAGCAGCGAGTCGAGCAGGCCGGTGTCCTGAGTGCTGCTGGTGGTGGCCAGGATGATTTCAGTGCCCTGCTGCTGGGCGGGGAGCCGAGTGGAGCAGATCGCCAATGTGGCCGTGGCGGCGGTCAGGTGGAGGCGAAAATGTTTGATCAGGAGAGCTCCCTTTGTGACGGCGTGCTACGTAACAGCGCGGTGCAGCGCTTTCTCGATATCCGGTAAGAGGTCTGCGAGAGCTTCGCACCCGGCACTCAGCCGGATGAATCCTTGGGGTACCATGTCTCCACCCCAGCGGGCTCGTCGCTCGGCCGTGGTATAAACCCCACCGAAACTGGTGGCCTCAGTGATCAGCAGGCTGGCCGCCAGAAAGCGCTCAGCGCTTTGCTGCGTCGGAAGAGTAAACGTCACCACGGTTCCAAACCGCCGCATCTGAGCACAGGCCAACGCGTGCGCCGGGTCGGTCGGCAAGCCCGGATAGCGCACACCCTCGACCTTCGGACTGGATGCGAGATAACTCGCCATGCCCAGAGCGTTGGCACACTGCCGCTCCAGTCGAACGTCTAGCGTCGCGAGTGACCGCAATGCGAGCCACACCTCCATGGGTCCTGCGATCGAGCCAGTCTGCGTGCGCCAGGCCCGGACCTGCTGAAGCCAGGTGAGGTCCCGCACGGCCACATGACCAAGGACCAGATCTGCATGGCCGGTGAGAGCCTTCGTGTCAGAGGCTACGCTGAAGTCAGCGCCAAGAGAGAGCGGTCGCTGACCGAGCGGTGTAGCTGTGGTGTTATCCACCGCTACCAGCGCACCAACGTCGTGCGCTGCCCTGATAAGGCGCGGCAGGTCGCAGACGTCGAGTCCGGGATTGGTCGGCGATTCCAGCCATACGAGGCGGGCGCCTGACAAGTGCTCTAGCTGGGCGCCCCCCGCGGTAGGGGCGCGGCGGACCTCAACGCCCAGGTTAGCAAAGTAGCTGTCAACCAGCACCCGTGCGGTGTAGTAGCTGTCGCTGGGCATGACTATGACATCACCGGGCCGGAGGACGGAGCCGAGCACTGCCATGACCGCCGCCATGCCCGAACCGAACACCAGGGCCGAACCTCCCTCGAGGTCTCCAAGAGCCCGCTCGTAGGCGGTCCAGGTAGGGTTGTGGTAGCGACCATACGTGTAGGGTACAGCACCCGGCTCTCCAGCTGCGTGAAAGGCGGCGGCAAACACGGGGCCCGGCATGAATGACTGCCCCTGCTCGGCCGAGGTCATCCCGGCGCGGACGACGAGGGTAGCGTCCTGCAGAACGGCTCGGTCCACGTCAGGTTTGGTGTGCTGCGAGTTTTCCATTGTTCTGCCTGAACAAGCGGAGCGGTGGACATGATGGGCGGCGGCGGCCGCTCGGGGGCTCACTTTGAGAGCAGTTCCGTTACCGCCCGATTGACATGAATACGTGTCGTGTCTAAGAGCGGTATTTCGCAGCCGATGGCGTCGCGCAGGAGCAAGGGTAACTCCGTTCCCGCCAACACTACCCCTTCCGCACCATCCTGCCCAAGACGCTGGATAATTGCTACGAATGCCTCCCGTGTCTCGGGCCGAAACTCGCCTGGGATGAGTTCCCGCATGTATCTGTCGTGGATATATTCCTGGTCGCCTGGTCGAGGCGAGTGCACACTGATTCCACGTCTCGCGAACACCTCCGGGTAGAAGTGTCCTTCCATAGTGAAGCGAGTGCCCAGTAAGCCTACCTTCCTGAGACCAGACCTGTGAGCTGCTTCGCTCGCTGTTTCCACGATGCTTAGAAGTGGGATGGGGGACTCATGGGACAACTCTTCGAAGACAATGTGCGGGGTGTTAGAGGCCATGAGACCAAAGTCCGCCCCGGCCCGCGCCAATCGGCCAACCTCCTGGAGAAGGTACTCCGTCAATTCCGTGAGCCGGTTTCCGATCACCATGTCCAGCATCCGTTTCAGATCTATGCTGTTAATTAGAATTGACGGATAGCTCCCGTCTTTTGCCTGCTCCTGGTAGGAGGCGATAAGTAGGCGGTAGTAATCCTCCGTTGAGCCGGGTGCAATTCCACCGATGATGCCTAGCGTCTTCAAGCGAACCTATTCGTTCTTGCGGGCAGGTTGACGGCTACGTTGATGAAGGCGACCATCCTGGCCGCGCGTTTCACTCAGCTCAGCCGAGAGGCCGATCCCAAAGCAGCCGAGCAGGTTCATTGTCAGTGTCCCCCATGGACACGCGGAAGTCCGGGCCCCACTCTGCACCAGTCCGCCCAAAACATAGCGCGGGATGGTTCCCCCAAGGCGCGGGCCCGGGCCGATGCCGCCCTGCTGGCCGACCTGCGCCGCTATCACCAGCGCTCCGACGGAACCTACGGGGCGCCGCGGCTGCTGGAGGATCTGCGGGACGCTGGCGTCCGGGCGACGACACTGCAGACCGGCTTGGTCCTCGATGCGCTCAACATGGCGCTCGGGCAGCGGAAGCCGCGCGGCTCGGTGGAAGATGCCTACGACAACGCCATGGCCGAGAGCTTCTTCGCCACCCTCGAGTGCGAGCTCCTGGCCCGGCGCCGCTTCCGCACCCAGGCCGAGGCCCGGGTCGCCGTCTTCCGTCACTCCGCCCTCGGCCAACAGTTCCCGATCAGCTATGAACGCCGGACCTCAGATGCGGCGTGAATCCCCAGTCGCTCACCGTCCACCGAACTGGGTGAACTCCATGCGAGCCCGGGGGAACTTAGGAAGTGGCGGGCTCCACAGCTAGCGCAGATGGGTAAACTGCTGGATGCTCATGACAGAGTGAGGGCCCCGCCCGGGAGCTTCCTTTTCTCGGGTAGCTCCGGGCGCAGGCGGTTGACCTTACCCAAGAGGCGACTAGGTTAGGCGCGCAGGAACAATTCCGGGGCTAACTTGTGATAACGGGATTGAAGGCGACAGTGTAAGTCATTACAATTGTTCTGCTTTTCCCGAGTAGCTCAGTTGGTAGAGCAGGTGACTGTTAATCACCGGGTCGGGGGTTCGAGTCCCTCCTCGGGAGCTGGTACGACAACGACTTAGCCGCATTGCTCGCCCCCTGCCATCAGCCCTCGGGACTTCTCGGGGGACGCTCACGCCAGCCTCACTATGCCGCCGCGCTCGCGGCCCACATAGTCGAGCAACTTCCCGCCGTCTTCTGCCAGAAATGCATTCACTTCGTGCGCTTCGTAGAGATCGCCGACGTCCTGGGGCCCATGGCCCCGCTAGAGCCGGCGCCTGATGCGGGGGATCCCGGGGCTATTGGGGGCTGAGCGGCCACCTGCTCGCCAATTTCGCGATCAGAGTCTGTCTGGCTCCAGCTAGCGGAGCCTACGTTTGTGCCGAGGGCCAGGGGTCTACGAAGCTGAACGGCGCCAGGCGCCCGATGCGCTCAAAGTCGCGCCGGTTCGGTCACCAGCACCAGTCCGGCTTCCCGACACGAAAGGGCGAGCAGCACGTCATTACCGAAGGCCTTCGAGTGCCGCCCTGCTTCCAGCCCCTCCTCCTGGCGGGCCAGTTCAGCCAGGAGGTCCCTTGAGTCGTGCCACACCTGGGTGGAGGGAGTCACCACGCGGCCACGCCGAGCGTATACGTCCAGCACCCGGCGTTCCAACTGCCGACGAGCGCTCGCAGCGCGGGCGCCGGCGCGCAGCTCCTGCGCGACCACGGCGTTCAGGTACTCGAACGGAGCGAAGAGTTGGTGGAAGCGCTGCAGCTGAGCATTGGCCGCTTCCTCACGGAAAGCGCGGATGAAGAGATTGGTGTCGAGAACGTACTTGCGCTCCGCCGTGGGCTCACAAAGTCGCTGCATCAGGGGCGCTCAGCTCTACGCCGAGCATCGCCCTGGCGCCCGCGATAAGCTCTTCGCGGAAGCCAACCATGTTGGGGGCCGCTTCAATCGTCTCGGTAGCAGTCGGAGTGCCGAGTATGCGCTCGGCGGCCGCCACTTTGCTGGGATTAAGGCGGTAGGTCTTGGGAACCTTGCGGTCCCCCGCTCGGGCGCTTAGCGGCAGGCATGATCAACTCCCGTGTATGTACTTAACTAGGATATGTACATACAGCCTGTCAGGTAAGAGAAACTTGCAGCCTGTCGCCGCCCAGCCGGAGATGCAGCGCCGCGTACGCCCGCCACGGTCGCCATCGCTCGGCCAAGGCGAGCAACTCGGCCGAACCCGCCGCGCCCGCGGCCTGCTGCAGCGCGCGATCCCACGGGTCGAAAGCGTCCGGCCAGTGCAGCGCGGCCATCACGATTCTGGTCGCGAGCCGCTCGCCCACGCCGTCTATCGTAAGCAGTATGCGATGCGCCGCGGTGACATCGCTACCCGGCTCGAGCCACAGGGCGCCGCCGGCGAGTGCTCGTGCCAGGGCTTCGAGGATCTCCGCCGAGCGGCGGGGCACACCGAGTTGGGCGAGGCGCGCCGCCCCCGCCTCCGCCAGCCGCGCCGCGTCCGGCGCGATTCGGCCGAGTTGGGGGATGCCGGTGTCGAACGACTCGCCCAACGCCTCCATGACTCCCGGGACCGCGCGGGTGCCCAGCAGCCGACGGAACGCCGCCTCGAATCCGTCGAGCGCGCCCGGAATGCGAAGACCGGGACGGCGCGCCACGTGCCCGCCGAGCCCGCCGCGCTCGAGATGCGCGTCTACCACGGTCGGCTCGGCATCGAGATCGAACAGGTGCCGAAGCCGCGCCAGCAGCGGCATCAGCACCGGCAGGAGCGAGGGTGAGAGGTCCACGTCGAGGTGGGTTTTCGCGGCCGGCGATTTTGCCGCGAAGACGACCCCGCTCTGGCCCTCTAGCCGAACGGTGCGTCCGTAACGGCCGCCCTCGACCAGCTCCATCCCCGGCAGCGCGTCGCGGCCGAGCAGCGCCATCAACGTGTCCCAGGCGAGCGGTGCCCGGTAGGCAAGGGTCAGCCGGACCAGATCGCCGAGTGGGGCAGGCGGCGAGCCGCGCCCTCCGGCTGAACGGGGCCCCCGCCGGAGCGCGCTAGGGCTCAGCCGGTACCGCGCGCGGAACACGGAGTTGAACCGGCGCAGGCTCTGGAAGCCGCTGGCGTACGCGATCCGGGTTACCGGCAGAGAAGTGTCAGCCAGCAGCCGCTTGGCAAAGAGCAGGCGGTGGGTCTGTGCCAGCTCGACCGGGGATACACCGAGCTCGTGCTCGAGCACTCGGCGGAGATGGCGGTCGCTCACGCCGAGCTCGCGCGCCAGCTGCCCCACTCCCCGCCCGTTGAGCGCGCCCGCGGCGATCCGATGCGCCGCCATCCGCGCGAGCCGCGGCACCGCGTCGCAGAGAGCCCGTCCCGGCGCCAACTCCGGCCGGCAGCGGAGGCAGGGGCGGAAGCCCGCGCGCTCGGCGGAAGCGGCGGAATTGAAGAACCGGCGCCGATCGTAGTGCGACACGCGCGCGGGGCAGACCGGCCGGCAATAAATTCTCGTTGTGGTGATGCCCACGAAAAAAATGCCGTCAAACCGGGCGTCGCGCGCGTTGAGCGCGCGCTCGCACACTTCGGCGCTGAGGAAGATCGGTGGTATGGCGGCGGCGGTCATGCGGGCAGGAACACCAGCCGCTGGGCGGAATGCATCATGGTACCCTTGTCCTCGAGATCTGCCTAAGGTTATCGAACCGCCACCAGGCCTGCCATCACTACCCGTCATTGCTCGCTCCAGCTTACTGACGCCGGAGGGGAACAAGAGCGCGCAGCCGCTCATCGCGCAGATAGAGTCCTCCCCAGATCAGCACGGCGACATAGACCGGGAATAGAATGTGGGTGAGGAGTGGACTGCCGATGCGCACATGAGTCGCGACTGCGCCCCCGAGATACCCCGTCAGCAGGATCGCGCCCAGAACCGCGGTACGCGGAAGCACATAAGTGACCAGGCAAACCAGCTGGATGATTCCGATACCGAGAACGGCGGTCGCGGGGTATCCGAGCTGGACGGTTCCCTCCATAGCAGGAGCTAGCCGCATGACCTTGATGATGCTGTCGAAGAGCAGGAACAGCACGGCGACGACGGTCATGATCAGTCCGGCACGTTGCCTCGTCCTCGATACGGGGGCTGTTCGAATAACCGATTCCATGAGCGCTCCTGATGAGAGGGGCGAGCCGATCTCGCGAAGCTGTACCTGATACGTCGAACCAGAGGCCGCGAAATCGACACGCCCGGTCTCAACAGGTCACGGTTGCGGTGAGGTCAAGGCCTCGACAGCGTGGTGCCCGTGGACCGGAGTCGCCACGAAGGGAAGAATTTTGCCGTTGCTCTGCTTGACGAAATTCCCGGTGATCTTGCCCGCGTCGTTGATGTCTCGGGCGGCGGTGAGGACGTTGGGATACCGGGGGCCGATGAGCTGGTTCAAGTCTCTCATGACGCCGTCCTGCCAGAGGAACGCACGGCAGCCGCCGGGACCGCAGGACCGGCCCACCACCTGCCTGTGCTCGTTGATGGCAAATGCCTGGCTGAAGTCATCTCCAGGAAACTTGCCCAGATCCTGGATACCATGCCGCTTGGTCCAAAGGAAGGCGTGGGGAGCGAAGTCTATCCCGGGGACGCCGGCCGGGTTGGAGAACCCGACTATATCTCCGCGCTCGTTGATGGCCATCGGCGTATGCCACGCCTCTCCTCCCAGATTGCCGATGTCCTTTGCCCTGCCATGGTCCCAGAGCACGGCGTGACGGGCGCTCAATTGCCCGACCGCCACGTCGCAATCGCCCGAGATACCGACGACCTGACCCCGATCGTTGATCGCCGTTGCGGCTGATGTGGAGTCGCCGCGGAGCGGGGGAAGCTCCCGCTTCAGGTCCTTCTTCGGCACCCACATGACCGCGCGAAACTGGAGGACCTGCGGCGCGTTGCAGGTTGGGTCGTGGACGCGCGTCTCGGCCCACCCGACCACCTGACCCCGGTTGTTGACTCCGGTGGCAAAGCCGTGGTTGCCGCCTAGCGTGGGCAGCCGCTTCATCACACCGTGCTGCCACACGAAACCGCGACAGATATGGTGGGTGACGGAAGGAAAGAATGCCGAGCAACTCCAGTTCTCTTTCAGCGGGTCCATCCTGCCGATCTCGGCTATGCCTACGATCATGCCTCGATCGTTCTGTCCGGGCCACTGCACGTTGCTGTTGGGCCCGCCGAGCGTGCCGAGGTCGAGGATGGACCCGTGCCGCCAGAGGGCCGCGTGCACGGTCGCGTCGCCCGATTGGTTGGAGAATCCAGCCACCCAATCCCGGTTATTGATGCTGGTGCCCACGCTGATCTTTCCACCGAGCGTGGCGGAGAGATTGACGACCTGATAACGCGGGTTTGGCTTTCGATGGGTGAGCGACTCAGTCGGTTGGGTGACCTGGGTTTCATTGCCACAGCCGCTCACGGCAGCGAGCAGCATGAGGTACCAGATGTTTCGCATTGCATTCTCCGGTCGGGGAACAGAGTAGGCACGCCCTTGGGGGCGCTCTTCGGTGTCTCCCACCATAGGGCGCGACCGCGGGAGGCGCGCGCCGCATTCGGACCTCGAATCCGGCGGCGCCGCCAGCAGCAAGCGCCATCCTTCACCTGCTCCTCCTAGCTGGGGCCGAGTGTCGGGCCGGTGAACCTCGTGCTGTGGATGTCTACGATCTAGGGGCCTGGCGGGATGGGAATTCTGCGTGATACCTGAGGGCGAGTCGGGGGTGCTTGGCCGGGTGCTCCGATTCGACGGACAATCCTACCAGGTCGCGGGAGTGCTACCGCGCGGCTTTACCGGACCGATGAGCGACGCGACGTCTGGTCTCCGCTCGATCTCGGCGCGAGGTTGCGCGGCCCGATCGGGCGGCTGGAGAGCCGTACGAGAGCACCCGCCTCGACCGTTTCCAGACGCTCCATGCTCACCCGCGATGCCGAGCTCGTGAACCTCGCCTTCTTCGACGCGTACTTCTCCAATTTCATCGAAGGCACCCGGTTCGAGGTGGCCGAGGCAAGGGAGATTGGCCGGCTGATGCCCACGACATCCTCGGGACCTTCCGGCTGGTGGCGAGCCGTCCGGCCATGGGGCGCGGCGTTCGAGACTTTCCGGACTTCTACCGGTTCCTGAGCGCGCTCCCAGGCGCGCACGCGCAGATCCTCTCGGCTGACCGGACCAGCGGCCGGGGGAGTTCAAGGCGGTGGTGAACGTGGTGCGGTCCACCCGTTCGACGACGGGAATGGCCGGGTCGCCCGCGCGTTCATGAACGCCGAGCTGGTTTCCGGAGGTGAGGGGTGGATTCTCATTCCGACCGCGCGATCGGCCTGCTGCGGGAGACGGGAGCGTTTCAGGAACCGGGGCCGCATGTTCGGTGCGATTGCCGTCAATGGGATAGCTCAAGAGGCGCTATTTCGGGCCCTTCCACGGGTGCGCTTTCCGTTGTTGGTCTGAGATGCGCGCTACGAGCGGATTCGTTTCAACAAGAGTCGGCAAGCTCGTCGTTCGCGTCCTGGGGGAGTGGCGCCAGCGTCACGTGCCCTAACCGGACCCCCTGCTCAGGTAAGCCGTCACAAAGGTGATGCCACGCCACGTGCGTGACAATGTAGATATTATCCGGAGTGAACTCGCAATCGAACGGGCTCGTACACGTGCGCGGCGCCCGGGTACACAACCTCAAGAACGTAGACGTCCGGATCCCGCGGGATGCGCTGGTGGCGTTCACCGGTGTGTCCGGCTCGGGCAAGTCGTCGCTCGCCTTCGGGACGCTGTACGCGGAGGCGCAGCGGCGCTACCTGGAATCGGTGGCTCCCTACGCGCGGCGCCTGTTCCATCAGATGGAGGTGCCGGAAGTTGATGAAATAGACGGCCTCCCTCCAGCGGTAGCCCTCCAGCAGCAGCGCGGCGCCCCCACCACCCGTTCGTCGGTCGGCAGCGTCACCACGCTGTCGAACCTGCTCCGGATGCTGTACTCGCGTGCGGGCGACTATCCCGCCGGCCAGCCGCTGCTCTACGCCGAGTCGTTCTCGTCCAACACGCCGGAGGGCGCCTGCCCCCGGTGTCATGGGCTCGGCCGCGTCTACGATGTGACCGAGCGCTCGATGATGCCGGACGTCTCGCTGACCATTCGGGAACGCGCCATCGCCGCGTGGCCGCCGGCGTGGCACGGCCAGAACCTCCGCGACATCGTCACCACGCTCGGCATTGACGTTGACCGTCCCTGGCGCGAGCTCCCCAAGAAGGATCGCGACTGGCTTCTCTACACCGAGGAGCAGCCGACCGCTCCGGTGTACGCCGGTTACACGCCGCAGGAGGTGCGGCGCGCGCTCAAGCGCAAGGAAGAGCCCAGCTACATGGGCACGTTCACGGGCGCGAGAAAGTACGTGCTGCAGACCTTCGCCAACACCGAGAGCCCGTCCATGAAGAAGCGGGTGTCCCGCTACATGGTCAGCACCGAGTGCTCGGTCTGTCGTGGAAAGCGGCTGCGCCAGGAGGCGCTGGGAGTAAAGTTCGCCGGCCTGGACATCGCCGACATGTCCCGGATGCCGCTCAAGCGCTTGGTCGAGATCTTTCGACCGTATGCGGAAGGCGCTGCCATCGGCTGGAAGAAGGTGAAGGAGGAGCATCCGGAGAAGGCGATCGTGATGCAGCGGATCGCGCAGGATCTCGAGGCGCGACTCGCCGTACTCATCGCGCTCGGCCTGAGCTATCTGGCGCTGGACCGAAGCACCCCCACGCTCTCACCGGGCGAGCTGCAGCGTCTTCGCCTCGGTACCCAGGTGCACTCCAACCTGTTCGGCGTCGTGTACGTGCTCGATGAGCCGTCGGCAGGGCTTCACCCGGTGGACACCGAGGCACTGCTCGCGGCTCTCGACCGGCTCAAGGCGAGCGGCAACTCGCTCTTTGTGGTGGAGCACGACCTCGACATCATCCGCCATGCCGACTGGATCGTGGACGTAGGGCCCGACGCCGGGGAGCATGGCGGCGAGGTGTTGTACAGCGGTCCGCCCGAGGGGCTGGCCGAGGTGGGCAATTCGCGGACTCGTCCCTACCTGTTCGGTGAGCGCGCCATGCCGCAGCGGACGGCGCGCCAGCCCAAGGCGTGGCTACGGCTGGCGGGGGTCACCCGAAACAACCTGCACGATCTCGACGTCGCCTTTCCGCTCGGCGTGTTCACGACCGTGGCCGGCGTGTCCGGCTCGGGAAAGTCGAGCCTGGTGAGCCAGGCGCTGGTGGAGCTCGTTGCCGGGCACCTCGGGCATCAGATCCAGGTGGAAGAGGAGGAGGGTGAGGAGCTGGAGCGAGGCGCCGCCGCGCCGACGGGCGGCCGGATGGTGGAGGGAATGGAGAAGATCCGGCGACTGGTGCGGGTGGACCAGAAGCCCATCGGGCGGACGCCGCGCTCCAACCTCGCCACGTACACCGGGCTGTTCGACCACGTCCGGAAGCTGTTTGCCGCAACCAAAGCGGCCCGATCCCGCCGTTACGACGCGGGGCGCTTCTCCTTCAACGTGGCCAAGGGCCGCTGCGAGACCTGCCAAGGCGAGGGGTTCGTCATGGTCGAGCTGCTCTTCCTGCCCAGCGTGTACGCGCCGTGCCCCACCTGCCACGGAACCAGGTACAACGCCAAGACCCTGGAGATCCGTTATCGCGATAGGAATATCGCCGAGGTGCTGGGCCTGACGGTGGATGCGGCGTGGGAGTTCTTCGCCGACGAGCCGCACGTACGGCGGTCGCTGGACGTGCTCCGAAACGTCGGGGTGGGTTATCTGAGGCTGGGCCAGCCGGCAACCGAGCTCTCGGGCGGCGAGGCGCAACGGATCAAGCTCGCCACCGAACTGCAGCGGACTGCCCGGGGCGACACGCTCTACATCCTGGACGAGCCCACGACGGGCCTGCACGCGGCGGACGTCGAGAAGCTGGTGTCGCAGCTCGACGGGCTGGTGGAGGCGGGGAACTCGGTGATCGTGGTGGAGCACGACATGCGAGTGGTGGCGCGGAGCGACTGGGTGATTGACGTCGGTCCTGGGGCGGGAGACGAGGGTGGACGAGTGGTGGCCTCGGGGCCGCCGGGAGAGGTGGCGAGGGTGGCGGCGAGCCGGACAGCGCCGTACCTGGCTCGGGCACTCGACTGAACGCGAGGTTTGAACCCCTGTCCCCGAGTGGAGGGAAGGGGGCATAGCCAAGGTCATGCCCCCTTCGCTTTGCTCAGGGTGACAATCAATGCTGGAGCCGAATACGTCGCTCTCCCGTAGAGACCTGCTCAGAAACGTCGCCTCGGCCGTGGCAGCGCTGGCACTTCCTCAGCCTCTCACCGCTGGTGTGCGCTCAGCTGGGGACCCCGACCGCGAGCGCCTCAACGACTGGACGGCCGCGCTTCGCGCCGCGGGGCAATCAGCGCGGGGAGCTTCACTCGGCTCTGATGCCATCCGCGTGGGGGAGCTGGCACAAGGCACTCCATACCGGCCGCACACGCTCGAGGGCTACCTCCACGCCGGCGGCAGCCCAGCGGGTCGGGAGCCGCTCACCCTCTCGCTCACCCGATTCGATTGCGTCACGCTGGTGGAAGCTTGCCTTGCCGTGGCGCGGGTAGCTGACGGCCAGGGCACCCCCACCTGGGAGCGCTTCGGCCGGGAGATCGAGCGGATGCGGTACCGGGGCGGAGAGCGACGCGGGTACGCCTCCCGGCTGCACTACTTCAGCGAGTGGATCAGCGACGGAGAGAAGCGGGGTCTGGTGCGGGACCTCGGCGGGGAGTTGGGCGGGGTCCTGGACGAGCGTCCGCTCCGGTTCATGACCGAGCACCGGGGGAGCTACCCGGCGCTTTCCGACGACGGCGTATTCCGGCAGATGGCAGAGGTGGAACGCCGCTTGGGCTGCTCGCCACGCCGTCTGGTGGCGCGGCGACAGATTCCGCAAGTCGCGAACCAAATTGAGACCGGCGACGTGCTGGGGTTCGCGACCTCGATTCCAGGGTTGGACGTGACCCACGCGGCGTTCGCGTACCGCGATCCGGAGGGCACACTCCGCGTGCTCCACGCGCCGCTCTCGGGTGGAGTGGTAGAGATCACTCGCTCGACGCTTCCGGAGTACGTGGCGGCCATCAAGGGTGCCACGGGCATCCTGGTGGCGCGGCCGGCAGGGGGGTGATGGCGTGCGCCAGTTTAACGAAAGGATCCTGCATGGTCCCCACTCGCAAGCTTGGACGACAGGGGCTCGAAGTCTCCGCGCTCGGACTCGGTTGCATGGGAATGAGCCAGTCCTATGGCGTGCCCGACGACCTGGAGTCCATCGCCACACTGCACCGGGCCATCGAGCTCGGGGTAACGTTCCTCGATACCGCTGAAGCCTACGGTCCCTTCACCAACGAGGAGCTGTTGGGACGCGCGCTCAAGGGCCGGCGCGACCAGGTCACCCTCGCCACCAAGTTCGGCTTTCGCTTCGACGGCGGTCGGACGGTCGGTACCGACAGCCGGCCGGAGCATGTGCGCGCGGTCACCGAGGCGTCGCTCCGACGGCTGAATACCGACCATATAGACCTTCTCTATCAGCACCGGGTGGACCCCGCCATTCCGATCGAGGAGGTTATCGGCGCCATGGCCGACCTGGTTGGGGAGGGGAAGGTGCGGTTCCTTGGCCTCTCCGAAGCGGGCGAGGGGACAATCCGCCGAGCCCACGCGGTGCACCCCATTTCCGCGCTCCAGAGCGAGTACAGCCTCTGGGAGCGGAACTTGGACGGCGACATCATCCCGGTGCTTCGGGAGCTCGGGATCGGGCTGGTGGCGTTCAGCCCGCTGGGCCGCGGCTTCCTGACCGGGACCGCGAAGCCGGCCGAGGATTATCCGGAAGGTGACTACCGGCGGGGAGATCCCCGATTTCAGGGCGCCAACTTCGACGCCAACATGCGGGCGGCGTCCGTGGTCCAGGAGGTGGCGCGGCGGAAGGCTGCGACGCCGGCGCAGGTGGCGCTTGCGTGGCTACTGTACAAGGGCGACGACATCGTCCCCATCCCCGGCACCAAGCGGCGCCGCTACCTGGAGGAGAACGTCGGCGGGGCGTCGGTCGCGCTGGAGCCGGGGGACATGGAGGAGCTCGACCGGGCGCTGCCGCCCGAGGTGGTGGCAGGGTCGAGGTACAACGAACGAATGATGGCATTTATTGATCGCTAGGGAGGAACAGGACATGAAAATCGGTATCATTGGCGCGGGCAACATCGGCGGCGCCCTGGCGCGCCGTCTCACTGCGCTGGGACATGACGTGACTATCGCCAATTCGCGGGGACCCGACACCCTGGCCGCGCTGGCAAAAGAGACCGGCGCGACGCCGGTGACGGTCCAGGAAGCAGCCCGAGCCGGAGAGGTGGTCATCGTGACCATTCCGGAGAAAAACGTCCAGCGCCTGCCATCCGGCCTGTTCGATGATGTGGCCGATGAAGTGGTCGTGGTGGACACCGGCAACTATTATCCGCAGCGCGACGGCCGGATAGACGCCATCGAGCAGGGCACTCCCGAGAGCCGGTGGGTGGCCCGTCAGTTGGGGCGGCCGGTGGTGAAGGCGTTCAACAACATCTATGCGCGCCACCTGCTGGAGCGGGGCAAGCCGCGGGGCGATTCCGGGCGCATCGCGCTGCCGGTGGCGGCGGACGATCGGCGGGCCGCGGAGGTCGTGATCGGGCTGCTCGATGAGCTCGGCTTCGACGGAGTTGACGCGGGAAGCCTGGATGAGTCGTGGCGGCAGCAGCCGGGGACACCGGTGTACGGAACCGACTTCGATGTGGCGGGGGTCCGGCGGGGGTTGGGGGAGGCGAAGGCGGAGCGGCCGGCGGAGTTCAGAGCAGTCTAGCCGCGAGGTGAGCCGCCTTGGTGGTGAGATAGCTCCGTTCTGGAATATTCGTCGTTCGGTCCGCGGCCGCCCGATAGTGTGCCAGGGCGCGATCGTGGTCACCGGCCATCTCGAGCAGATGGGCGAGAACGGCATCGAGGCGGTAATGGCCATTCATTCGTGGATCGGTGTCGAGCGCTTTCAACAGCTCGAGCCCCACCATCGGACCATGCACCATCGCGGCGGCAATCGCATGATTGAGCGCCACCATGGGATTGTCGGACATGCGCTTGAGCAAACCGTATAGCGCGAAGATCTGCGGCCAATCGGTGTCCTCGGCAGACGCCGCTTCATCGTGAACGGCCGCGATGGCGGCCTGCAGCTGATAGAAGCCGATTGATCGCTGGGAGAGCGCCTCCGAGACGAGCGCGACCCCCTCCGCGATCAGGTGCTGGTTCCACCGCAGGCGATTCTGCTCGTCGAGCGGGATCAGCTCACCGCTGGGGCCGGTCCGGGCGCCGCGCCGCGCATCGGTGAGCAGCATGAGCGAGAGCAACCCAGTGACTTCCCCATCGCTCGGGAGCAGGCCGCGAACGGCCCGGGTCAACCTGATCGCCTCGTTGGAGAGATCGATCCGATGCAGGTCCGGGCCGATGCTGCTGGCGTACCCTTCGCTGAAAATCAGATACAGAACGTGGAGCACGTCGCTCAGTCGCTGGACGCGCTCGGCATCGGTAGGCAGGCTGAAAGGGACCTTCGAGGCCCTGATGCTCTGCTTGGCCCGGCTGATCCGCTGCGCCATCGTCGCCTCCGGGACGAGGAAGGCGTTGGCGATCTCCGCAGTGGTCAGGCCGCCCACGGCGCGGAGCGTGAGCGCGATCGCCGACGGCGCAGTCAGCGCGGGATGACAACACATGAAGAGCAGCACGAGCGTATCGTCCAGATCGAGGCCAAGACTGGCATCGAGCGGGGGCACGAAAGGCTCGTCCAGGGACAGCTGGCTCGCCACGACGTCCTCCCGGCGACGTCTCGCCAGCTCGCTGCGCAGGTGATCGGTGATCCGCCGGATGGCAACCTGAAACAGCCAGCCACCCGGGTTACTGGGAATCCCTGCCACCGGCCATTGCCTGGTCGCGGCGATCAGCGCTTCCTGCACCGCGTCCTCCGCGGCGGCGAAGTCTTCATGGCGGCGGGCCACGGCCCCGAGCACCTGGGGCGCGAGCTCGCGCAGCAGGTGCAGGGCGCGGGAGTCAAGGGCCTTAGCCGTCACGCGTCCTGGAGAGGGCCGCTCATGACCTGGCGCACCTCGATCGGCATGTTCAACGGGGCGCCACCACGTCCCGGAGCCGTTGAGGCCTTGGCGGCGAGGTGGTACGCGCGCTCCGGCCGGTCCACCTCGACGATCCAGTAGCCGGCGAGAAATTCCTTTGCCTCGGGGAACGGTCCGTCCGTCACCGCCGGCGCTCCGTTTTTTCCCGCTCGCACCACCTTCGCCTCGCCGGGCGCGGCCAGGCCCTCGGCGCCGACCAGCTCGCCGGCCTCGGTGAGCTCCTTGTTGAAGCGGTGCATGAAGGCGATGTGGGCCTTGAACTCCTCCGGAGACCAGTTGTTGACCTGCCAATCGCCGCTTCCGCGTGGCGCGTGCATCATCAGCATGTACTTCATCATCTGCGCTCCTCTCAGGTGGGCGCCGGGTTGACGCCTGTGTAGAGAAGTCGGAGCCGGCGGCACGGTTTCGACATCGTTTACGACTCCCGCATGGCGGGCGCGCCGGGCTACAGGTCCACCAGTGTCTTGAACCCCCCGTAGACCATGCGCTTCACGTCGAACGGCATGGTCTTTACGTCCATGGCGCTGGCCATTCGCGGATCCTTCATCACCTTCGCATTGACCCGGTCGCGATGGGCCCTCGACTGGTACACGATGAATGAAAACAGCACCGTCTCACCGGGCTTGGGCTTGATCTGGGCCAGGAACGTCTTGGTGCCCTTGATGTTCAGGTCGTCCCCGACGCATTCGCGGAACTCCAGCGCGCCGTACTCCCGCCAGATCTTGCCCGCCTTCTGCGCCATGCGCCGGTAGGCCTGCAGGTTCTTCTTGGGGATGGGAATGACGAATCCGTCAACATATGCCATGTGATCTCTCCTTTTGACAAGTAGGCTGTTGGCGCAGATCCTGTCAGCTGGGTGCCGCCTCCCTCTGTGGCTCGATGTCCACCGCGATGCCGCGCCATTTCCCCTGATTGAACCGGATCACGCTCAGTGCGCACCGCGTGGCGTGGCCGACGAGAATGGCGATCCAGATGTCCAGCGGATCCAGTGTGCCCATCCGCTGGATCACGAAGCAGATGCCGAGGGGCACGGCGATCTGGGAGACGATCGAGATGTAGAGCGGGCTCCTGGTGTCTCCCGTCCCCTGGAGCCCGCCGGTATAGGTGAGCGCGACGGTGATCAACAGCCCGGAGACGCTCAGCACGCGCAGGAGCTGAACCCCGATCTCGACTACCGCGGACTCGTTCATGCCGAATATGGCGAGCAGCGGCCGTGGGAAAAAGAGGAAGAAGAACCCGATGATGGCCGCGCCGGCGAGCCCGAAGCGCGCTGCCACGTGGACCGCCGCGTCGGCCCGGTCGGGATGCCCGGCACCGAGATTCTGTCCCGCGACCGCCGCGGCCGCGCCCATCAACCCGATGGACGTCCACGTGATCAGCGAGAAGAGCTGGGTATAGGTGACGGCGAACGCCGCCTGTGCCGCCGCGCTCTGGGCCAGGGAGCCGATGAAGGCGAGCATGAACACGCCCCCCACGTTCATAGCGATTCCCTGGATGCCGGCCGGCAGGCCGAATTGAAACAGCGACCGGATGATGGTCCAGTCCGGCCCGAAGCCGCGGCCCCGGGGGAACGACACGACCCAGCCCCCCCGCCACAGCTTCCAGAGCGAGTACGCCGCCACCAGCCCCGACGCCACCACGGTGCCGATGGCCGAGCCGACGGTGCCCAGCGCCGGAATCGGGCCCAGCCCGCGGATGAGGATCACGTTGAGCACCAGGTTCAGCACGGTCAGGGCGATGCCCAGGATCATGGGCGTGCGCGCGTCGCCGGCGGAGCGCAGGGCGCCGCCCAGCATGAAGAAGACCAGCATCCCTCCGCTGAAGAGGAACATGATGCGAAGGAAGGGCAGCGCTTCGGCGGCGACGGCCGGCGCGGCGTTCACCAGATCGAGCAGCCAGGGCGATGCGAAATACCCGACCGGCGCCATGACGCCAACGGAGAGAAATATGGCGGTGAGGAACGCCTGGTAGACGGTGCGATCCACCTTGTCCGGCTGGCCGGCACCCGCGAAGCGCGCGACCAGCACGCTCATCCCCGTGAACAACGAGGAGATGAAGACGATGACCACCAGGATGATCTGCCAGCTCACGCCAATGGCGGCGTTGCCCGTGAAGCCCACCAGGTGACCGACCAGCACGTGATCCACGATGCCCTGCAGTCCGCCGATGATGTTGGTCAGCACCGTCGGCCACGCGATCTTCCAGACCGCGGAGCGCAACGGCCCCTCGACGATGGATCGGTCGTAACGCGGCCGGCCGGGGACTGCGGTCACGACCCCTGGATCATCCTTCCCTCGTCATCTCGGTGTACCGCCGCTGCATCTCATCGGCCGGGATGTCCTCGATATGGTGCCCGATGTTCCACTCATGTCCGAATGGGTCGCGGATGCGCCCCGAGCGCTCGCCATAGAACTCATCCTTCGGCTCTCTAATGACGCTGGCGCCCGCCTCCACCGCACGCCGGATCACCTCGTCGGCGTCATCCACATGGATGTGGAGAGTGACGGTGGTGGCGCCGAACGCTGTCGGCCCTCTGAGGTCGTACTCGGGGAACTCGTCGGCCAACATCAGCGTGGTGCCGCCGAAGTCGAGCTCCGCATGGCCGATGCGGCCGCTTGACTCGGCGAGCCGAAACTTCTCTACGGCCCCGAACGCGATGGTGTAGAACTCGATTGCCTTGGCGGCATCCTTCACGTGCAGATAGGCGAACAGCTCATGGATCTTCATTGAAACCCAGAGTGACTTGAGGAAAGGTTAGCGCGGTGGGGAGAGCGGCTGAACACCATGGCGCGCAGCGAATCCGGCCTAGTTGCCGGACACACCGTAGCCGCGAGCCATCGCGGTCGCGGCCAGCACCATCAGCGCCACCAGGCCCGCTTTGATATAGCTGATCCGGGCGAAGCGCCCGGCGAGCCGGGTATCCAC
>JACCQZ010000076.1 GCA_013813875.1 Gemmatimonadales bacterium
CTATGGCCCCTTCGCTGCGCTCAGGGTGACAGCGAGCGGTTCTTCTACGACGCACCCGGCGCCTGAGACGTCGGGCAGATCCCGATCACCACATCCATCACGTTGGTTCCCGTGAGGCCCGGCCGCAGCAGCGCGCCGGCGGCATCGAGGGCGTGATAGGCGTCGTGGGCGGCCAGGTCCCGCGCCGGGTCGCGTCCCGCCGCGGCAATGGAGCTCCAGGTTGAACCACCGACGATGGCGCCGGCAGCGTCGGTCGGTCCGTCACGTCCGTCGGTCCCCGCGGCGAGGAGCGCCAGGCCTTCGGGCGCCCCCGCGAGCCTACGCGCGGCGGCGAGCGCCAACTCCTGACAGCGTCCGCCCAGTCCCGATGGTGAAGGGCCAAGACTCACCGTCGTCTCGCCACCCCAGATGAAGCAGCGACCCGCTCCGGCCTCATGTTGCGGGATCGTATCCTGAACGCAATTATGTAAGAGTCCAGCGGCTACACTCGCTCCCGCCGCCGACGCCTCCCCGGCGATCGGCGTCTCCGCCAGCACCGGGACGAGGCCCAACTCTGCCGCACGTTTGGCCGCCGCCTCGATGGCCAACCGATTACTGGCAATCAGCTCGAGGGTCACGCGCGCGAACGCCTGGTTGCCCGGCTTGGGCGTCTCGGGTCTTTCGCCCGCGGCCGCGGCGGCCACCTGCTTCCGGGCGGAATGGGGAATCCGATCCCACAAGGCAGCATCCTCCAGGTGCCGGCGCACCTCGGACGCTGTCGTCGGATCGGGTACGCAGGGGCCCGAGCCGATCGAGGCGAGATCGTCGCCGATCACGTCGGAAACGACAAACACGCGGACCTCGGCCGGCGCCAGGGCCTGGGCCAGGCGACCTCCCCCCCAGCGGGAGAACCGTTTTCGAATGCGGTTCATGGCCGTTATGTCGAGTCCCGAGCTGAGCAGAAGCGCGTAGATGGCCGAAAGCTCGGCCGGAGAGAGGCCTTCGACGGGTGCGCCGATCAGACTGGTCGTGCCCCCCGAGAGGAGAACCCAGACCCGGTCGTCCGGCTGCACCCTTCCGGCCACGGCGCCAAGGGCATCCGCGGCCGCCAGAGAGCCGGTGCCGGGCTCGGGATGATCGCCCGGCACACTGGCGATCGCGGGATGGGGAGATGCTCCGCTCTCCGGCGGGACGATGAGACCGCCGACGGGGTGGAAACCCCACCGCCCCACGACTCCGACGGCGCAGCGCGCCATCGGCAGGGCCGCTTTGCCGAGGGCGAGTATCCACAGCCGCCGATCGGGCTCAGGAGCCAGTGAAAGCAGGCGGCACTCGAGGGCTGGGCCAGGGTCAACCGCTGACGTGGCAACGTTATACAGCTCTACCAGGAGCTTCTTTGCCGCGGTGTCATGGGCGGAAATGGGGCGGGAAGGGGTCAAAAAATCTCCGCTTGTGAAAAAAAGCACAAAGTGCTATACATGTCGGCGCATGTGCATCCGGTGGGTGCGCGCCCCAATGTAGCCTGATCCGGCGGGGAGTCTCACCCCCGTCTCGTACTCCTTCCTTCAGCCGAGGGTCCGAGCATGGCCGGCCGCAACTTTCTCTTCGTTCCCGGGCCCACCAACGTGCCCGACCGTGTTCTACGAGCCATGCACCGCGCCATGGAGGATCATCGTTCCTCCGACTTTCCGGCGCTGGCCGGGCCGCTGCTTCAGGACCTGAAGAAGGTCTTCCGGACCAGCAGCGGACAGGCGTTCATCTTTCCGGCCACCGGAACCGGCGGCTGGGAAGCTGCGCTTACCAATACCCTCTCCCCCGGCGACTGCGTACTGGCGGCGCGATACGGGCAGTTCAGCCACCTGTGGATTGATCTGGCCCAGCGGGTCGGTCTTCGGGTTGACGTCCTCGATGCCGAGTGGGGCGAGGGTGCGCCGCTGGAGCGGATCGAAGAGGCGCTCACCGCCGACAAAGCGCATGAGATCAAAGGCGTGCTGGTGGTACACAACGAGACCGCCACCGGTGTCACCAGCGACATCGCCGGTGTGCGCCGGGTGATGGATCGGGCCAAGCACCCGGCGCTGCTCTACGTGGATGGAGTGAGCTCGATCGGCAGTCTCGATTTCCGGATGGACGATTGGGGCGTGGATCTGGCCGTCACCGGCTCCCAGAAGGGACTCATGCTGCCCGCCGGGCTCGGCATCGTCTGCGCCGGCCCCAAGGCGCTGGCTCGGCGGGAGCAGGCCAAGTGCGCCCGGGTCTTCTTCGATTTCGGCGACATGATGAAGGCCAACGCCACCGGCTATTTCCCCTACACCCCTTCGATCCCACTGCTGTACGGGCTGCGGGAGTCGCTCGCGCTGCTGTTCGAGGAGGGGCTCGACAACGTCTACGCCCGACACCACCGGCTGGCGGAAGGGGTGCGGGCAGCGATCAAAGCATGGGGGCTCGAGCTCTGCGCCCGGCAGCCCAAGTGGCACTCGGACACCGTCAGCGCCATCATGGTGCCCCCCGGGATCAACGGAGCCGACGTCATAGACATCGCCTACCGGCGGTACGATCTGGCGCTTGGTGCCGGGCTCGCCCGAATGGCGGGGAAGCTCTTCCGCATCGGCCATCTCGGCGACCTCAATGATCTCATGCTGCTCGGGGCCATCGCCGGCGCCGAGATGGCGATGCGCGACGTGGGGATGAAGGTGACGCCGGGCAGCGGCGTGGCGGCGGCGTCGGAGCACTATCGCACCACGGCCAGGAGGCTGCCCGAGCGCGATACCGGGGTGCGCGCGCCCGACGCACAGCCCGCCGCCCCCGCGGCCGTTGCTGCCGGAGCGGCCCGGTGAGCCACACCCGCTACGAGCCCGCCCGCCAGCGGCTGCAGCGCAGCGAACTGGCGGTGCCGGGCTCTCAGCCCGGCATGTTCCCCAAAGCGCTGGAGAGCAACGCCGATTACGTCTTCCTCGATCTGGAGGACGCGGTCGCGCCCGGCGACAAGGAGCAGGCCCGTCACAACGTCATTGCCGCCCTGCTGGAGCACGACTGGCGAGAGCGCTCCAAGACCGTGAGCGTGCGGATCAACGGCATTGACACGCACTACATGTATCGCGACGTGGTGGACGTGGTGGAGCAGGCGGGGCACCGCCTCGACACCATTCTGATTCCCAAAGTCGGAGTGCCCGCCGACGTGTATCTGGTTGACGCCCTTCTCAGCCAGATCGAGGAGTCCAAGCACATCCCCCACCGGATCGGGATTGACGTGCTGATCGAGACGGCGCTGGGCATGGCCAACGTCGAGGCCATCGCGCAGTCGAGCCGCCGGCTGGAGGCGATGCACTTCGGGGTGGCCGACTACGCGGCCAGCTGCCGGGCGCGGACGGTCAACATCGGTGGGCTCAACCCCGACTACCCGGGCGACCAGTGGCACGCCGCGCTCTCGCGTATGGTCGTGGCCTGTCGGGCGTACGGGCTGCGGCCGATTGACGGTCCTTTCGGCGACTTCAAGGATCCCGACGGCTTCTCCGCTGCCGCCCGCCGTGGCGCCGCGTTGGGTATCGAGGGGAAGTGGGCCATTCACCCCTCCCAGATCGCGCTCGCCAACGAGGTGTTCACTCCTCCGTCGCGCGAAGTCGAGCGGGCTCGCCGCATCCTCGACGCGCTCGACGAAGCCGCCCGCGAAGGCCGCGGCGCGGCCCAGCTCGACGGCCGGATGATTGACGCCGCCTCGGCCCGGATGGCGCAGAACGTGGTGGATACGGCGCAGGCGATTGGGGGTCGAAGGACTTAGGTCGAAAGTCGAAGGTCCTGAAGCACCCAGCCTCTGCAGCCGCGGACCCAAGACCTTCGACCTTCGACTTTTCGGTCTTCTCCAACATTTGACCGGACACAGATATGGACATCCACGAATACCAGGCCAAAGAGCTCCTCGCCGGCTTCGGCGTCGCCATACCGCGGGGCGGGGTGGCGTACAGTCCGGAGCAGGCGGTCTACCGCGCCTCCGAGATCGGCGGGGCGCGGTGGGCGGTGAAGGCGCAGATTCATTCGGGGGCTCGAGGCAAAGCCGGCGGCATCAAGCTGTGCGCCAACGAAGACGAGGTGCGACAGGCGGCCAAGGCGCTGCTCGGCCGCCGCCTGGTTACCCATCAGACCGGGCCCGAGGGGCGGGTGGTGCACCGGCTGTACGTGGAGGCCGCCGTTCCCATCGAGCGGGAGATCTATCTCGGCCTGGTGCTGGACCGGAAGACCGAAAAGATCATGGTGGTTTCTTCCGCGCAGGGCGGCATGGAGATCGAGGAGATCGCCCGAAACTCGCCGGAAACCATTCTGCGCGAAGTGGTCGAGCCCGCGGTTGGGATGACCGCCTTCCAGGCCCGGGAGATCGCCTTCGGTCTCGGCCTCACGCCGGCCCAGGTGAGCCGCGCGGTCATCACGCTGCTGGGCGCGTATCGCGCCTTCCGCGACCTCGATGCGACGATGGTGGAGATCAACCCGCTCGTGGTGACCAACGACGGTCAGGTGCTGGCCCTCGATTGCAAGATGACGTTCGACGACAACGCCATGTTCCGCCGTCCCAACGTCAGCGAGCTGCGGGACTACGCCGAAGAAGATCCCCGCGAGGCGCAGGCGGCGGAGCACGGTCTCAATTACGTGGGGCTCGACGGCGACATCGGCTGCATCATCAACGGCGCCGGTCTCGCCATGGCCACCATGGACATGATCCAGCACGCGGGAGGACAGCCGGCCAACTTCCTCGACGTGGGCGGCGGCGCGTCGCCGGAGCGGGTGGCGGCGGCCTTCCGGCTGGTGCTCGCCGACGGCAAGGTCGGCGCCATCCTGGTCAACATCTTCGCCGGCATCAACCGCTGCGACTGGGTGGCGCAGGGTGTGGTGCAGGCGGCCCGCGACCTTCAGATGAAGATTCCGCTGGTGGTCCGCCTCGCCGGGACCAACGTCGAGGAGGGCCGGCGCATCGTTCGCGAGAGCGGCTTGCCGATCCTCACGGCCGAGACCCTCTCCGAGGCGGCAGAGCGCGTCGTCACCGCGCTGAAGACTTCGCGCGCCCAGTCCACCCGAGCCGGCAACGGGGCCCCATGAGCATCCTGATAGACGAACGTACGCGGGTGATCCTCCAGGGGTTTACCGGGGAGAAGGCCACCTTTCATGCCCGCGAGATGATCGCGTATGGCACCAACGTGGTCGGCGGAGTCACGCCGGGGAAAGGTGGGACCCGCCATCTCGACCGGCCGGTGTTCAACACGGTGAAGGAGGCGGTGCGCGAGGTGGGCGCCGAGGCCAGTCTCATCTTCGTTCCGGCCGCGTTCTGCGCCGACTCGATCATGGAGGCGGCCAACGCCGGCGTCCGGCTCGTCTGTACCATCACCGACGGCATCCCGGCGCAGGACATGATGATGGTCAAGCGCTACCTGTTTCGCTTTCCCCGGGAGCGGCGGACCACGCTTATCGGGCCCAACTGCGCCGGCATCATCAGCGCAGGGAAGGCGATGATGGGGATCATGCCGGGCCACATCTATTCCCGCGGCAATGTGGGAGTGGTGAGCCGGTCAGGAACCCTGGGGTACGAGGCGGCGGCGCAGATGAACGC
>JACCQZ010000148.1 GCA_013813875.1 Gemmatimonadales bacterium
CCGGCTGGAGCCTACGCCCTTTTTGTGTGCCATCTCTGCCTCAGCCCAGATTGAGATCGGTAATGCGGACCTCGGTGTAACGCTGCCGGTGCCCGGTCTTGCGGCGATAGTTTTTCCGCCGCTTGAACTTGAAGACGTAGATTTTGGGTTCCTTGCCGTCTCCCACCACTTCAGCCACCACCGAGGCGCCGCTCACCAGCGGGGTGCCCGCCCGAATGGTCTCGCCATCCGACGACAACAATACCTGGTCAAAGGTGACCCTCGAGCCCGCCTCGGCCGTCATGAGAGGAAGCCTCAGAGTCTTCCCCTTCTCCGCCCGAAACTGCTTCCCTAAGGCTCGAAAAATCGCGTACATGGGACGCTCGTGAATATAGGTTAGCCGGATAAGATAAATGGCTGAGGGTGCTGAGGCTAGGTGTGGGGTCGAAAGTCTTAGGTCGAAGGTCTTAGGTCCTCAGGCTTGGAGGGTCGGTGCTTCAGGACCTAAGACCTTCGACCTAAGACTCCCAGCCCTCACAAATCCAACTTCAACTCCATCCCCACATACCGGCTTTCCTGCCGAAAGAACTGCCGTTGGGTGGAGAGGCCGTCGTGGGCGATGAGGGCGATGCCGACTTCGCGGCCCTCGGAGGAGCCAAGGGCGAAGCCCAGCTTGGCGGAGGTGCTCATTCGCCAGTGGGTGGCGGCGTTGGCCTCCACATACAGGCCGGCGAGGGGCTTGAGCTGGCCCCCGAGCACCCGGCCGAGGGGGCGGCCCTTGAAGTCACCGGCGAACGAGCTGCCCGGGCGAGCCAGGCGCAGCTCGTCGAGCAGCACGTAGCTCACGCCGCCGGTAAAGCGGAAGAGACCGCTGGTGTAGCTGGCCCATCCGGCGGCGACCTCGCGGGTCCAGTCCAGCCGAGTGACGTCGAAGCGGTCGCCGTACTCATCGCCCAGGTGGCTGCTCTCGTGGTACAGCTCCAGCGTCAGCGCCCAGGCGTCCAGCACCGCCGTGGTGTTGAGTCCCACCACCCAATCGTTGCTGATCATCGCGCTGCGAGGATCGTCGAGGCTGAATCGGGCGTACACGGCGGTGCCGATTCCGAGGGTGATCGGCCGCACGCCCCGGCGCAACGCGATGACCGGAACGTTCTCTCCCAGTGCCACCTCGGCTTCGGCCTCACGGCCGAAGCGGCTCTCGCCCTGCTGCGCCGAAATGACTCGGCCGACGATGCCGTGCACCCGGGGTGAGGCGGCGGGCAGCTCGAAGCTCGGAAGCCGGGGAAAAATACGATCCTGAGCGCCGGCTGGTGCACCGCCCCAGAGAAACCCGGCGAGCGACAGCAGAACCCCCCTCCCGATGCTTGACATTGCCTCCTCGGCGCAAGATTTTCCGCGGGCCGACCGCACTGCCAGGCCCGCCGAGCGCGCCAAAGTTGCGGCGGGGCGCCCGACGGCGCAATGGCGCGAACTGCCGATATCTCTTCCGCCCGGAGTGGTACACCATGTTGTGGAGCTCGATTCTCGCCGCTTCCATCGTCTCCGGCCCCGGTCCCGCTGGACCCGCCCCGAAAGTCACCGTCACCGTGGATTCGAGCCGCAAGGAGCTCACCATCACGGCCGGCCCGTTCCATCTCGCCAACATGCCACCCATGGAAGACCATGGGATGATGGACTTGGGTATGTCTCACGACACGCCGATCCAGCAGTTCGAGTGGCCGGTGGAGGGATGGTTCCGCGGGTTCCGCATGGACCTGACCGATGCCGCCGGCCGCCCGGTTCCGCGCGACGTCATTCACCACATGATCATGGTGAACTTCAGCCGGCGGCAACTGCTCTACTCAGCGGCGGAACGGCTGATGGGAGCGGGCACTGAAACCGAAGACATCATCGTGCCCAAATCCATCGGCGTGCCGATGAAGCCGGGGATGAGGCTGGGCATGTACGTGGCGTGGCACAACGACACCGGAAAGGATCTCGAGGGGGTTCACCTCAAGATCACCATGCTGTGGACCCCCAAGAATCAGAATCCGCCGCCGGTAAACTCACTGCCGATCTACATGGACGTGAACCTGACCGTGGGCGGCACCAATACCTTCGACATCCCGCCGGGCAAGTCGGAAAAGGCGTATGAGTTCTCCCTCCCGGTCGGCGGTCGCCTGCTCGGTATCGGCGGGCACATGCACGACTACGGCGTGCGGGTTCGGCTGGAGGAGGCGGAAACCGGAAAGGTGCTCACCACCACCGAGGCCAAGCACGATTCGGCCGGCAAGCTCGCCGGAATGACCCGCCGCCTCTTCGGGATAACCGGTGACGGGCTCGAGCTCGAGGCCGACCGGAAGTACCGGGTGGTCGGCGAGTACGACAATCCCACCGGTAAGACGCTGGTAAAGGGCGCCATGGCCCACATGGCCGGTCTGTTCGCGCCGGACGACATGGATCGCTGGCCGGCCATTGATCCGAGGAGCCCTGAATACCAGCGGGATATGGCGTCGTTGCAGGTTCGGGGGGAGGGAGGAACGAAGGCAGGCGGGCATGCGCCGGGACACGCGGGGCATTAGCGAGATCGGCGCCTGAAAAGCGACAACTCCCCACCTCCCGTCACCGCGGCGCCGGCACGATGCGCCGGACCCCCACCCATCGTTTGTACCACCACCGTCCGTAAGGATCCTCCGCGCTCAGCGCGCTGACCTGGACCCCGCGAGTGGCGCTGTGGATGAAGCGTCCCTCGCCGATGTACATGCCGACGTGGGTGACGGTCTTCCCCCGATTGGAAAAGGTGAGGAGATCGCCCGGCGCCAGCGCGTCGAGCTTCTTGCGAACCGCCTTTCCCTCGCGCGCCTGCTCCACGCTGCGCCGCGGCAGCTCGACCCCGTGGCGCCCGTAGGCGTACTGGATCAGGCCGGAGCAGTCGAACCCGCCGCCGTTCTCCCCGGTTCCCCCATAGCGATAGGGCCGGCCCATGGCCTCGGCGGCGGTGGCGATCACCGAGTCCGCCAATGCCGCCGGCGCGCGCGGCGAGTCCACGGCCGCCGATGGAAGGCTCGAGGGTGAGCCGGCTGGCGGGAGCGGAGCGCGCGGCGTGGGAGGCGGTCGGTCGGGCCGCCCGCCGAAGCGGAGCGCCAGACCGGCCGCGAGCTCGAAGCCGTCGTGCGAGCCGATCGAGAGCTTGCGCCACCGCCCCTCGACGCCGACCGAGATGAACGAAGCCGGGGAGAGATCGTACCCCGCCCCGGCCGACCACGAGCCCCAGGGCTCGGAAAACCGGTTGGAGGTGGGCGATCCCAGGCCGCCCCCGAGTCCCGCCACCAGGTAAGGACCCTCCGCGCCGGTTCTGAAGGCCGTCAGATCAATTCCCGCTCCCGCGAACCCACCGGCGCTCCCGCCTTCGCGCCGAAAGTAGTCGCCGTGGTAGCCGAGGCCGAAAATGCCGCCGAGCGGACGGCTCAAGCCGACACGATACAGCGTCCAGCCGCCGGCGTCGTAGAACCGGCCAATCCGGCCCTCGAGCCCCTGTGCGGCCACCAGGTCCGTGGCGCCGGCGCCCAGCGCGAGTCCGAGGGCCATCTCCCGGATCATCGTTCCCTCACCGGTCGTCCGGTCTGGAGATTCACCACGTAGATATCCCCCGGTTTGCAGTCCACGGAGAGACGGGCGCGAAGGGCAGTGTCGCCGATCAGCTCCACCGGAGAGCCGGTGTAGAGCAGCGGCACCGGTATGCGGCTGGCCCCTTGCCGGATCTCCATCGCCCGGTCAATGCACTCACTGCCGTCGCCGGCTTGCACGACTCGGGCCAGGGTGAGCCACACCTCGGCGCCACCCGGTGCGGTGGCCACCAACGAATCCGGCAGGACCGGAGCGTCGTGGGGCTCGCGCTCGGCCCGGGGTACCGTGTCGGTTCGACCGCACCCGAGGAGAAGAGCGGCGAGCGTCCCAGGGAGGGCTCTCACCGGGTCGCCGTAGTTTCCCCGGCGTCGGCTGAGGGGACGGCCAGCTCGGTGGTGTCGGGGGTGCCGTCCACCGTCACCGCGAGTACCTGCCGGATTTCGGGGGATTCTCGCAGCAGGTGGAGCCATCCCAGCAGCGCGGCGAACCCGGTGACCGCTCCGCAGATCGCGGTGATGGCGAGTCCGTCGAACGGATCATCCACCCGCATCGCGAGCAGGGCGCCGCCCACCGCTCCGAAAAACGAAGCTGCCCAGGCCAGGAACGGCGTGAGCAGCCATCCGAAGATTCGGAAGAGGATCGCGAGCCAGCGCATCGGGCTCAGCCGCGCCGGCTCCCGGTGGCGGAGAACGCGTTGGCCAGGGCGAGACCAGGAAGGAACGCCACCCCGAAGGTGGCGAGGTTCCAGCCGGCGCCGGGAAAGCCGATCAGCGCAGCGACCACCCCAAGCACCAGCGCGAACAGCACCGCCGTGCCGAACCCCGTCGCGGGAGAGACCCGTCCGTTCCGAGTCGTCTGGTTGGCCAGGATCCAGGCGCCCATCCAGGGCAGAAAGGTGCCCACCATCCACCAGACCGGGTGATACCACCAGTTGCTCCCACCGATCTCGTGCCAGCGATTGGTATAGGTACCGATGTTCTGCAGCAGCACCACGTCAATCAGCAGGAATACCACCGCCGCGCCAAGACCGATCCCCGCCGCCCCGGCGATGCCCTCGATGGTGCGGGGCCGGGTCCAGAGCCCGGGCAGCAGGGTGACCCCGGCCAGGCCGGCAAGGAGAATGAGGGCGAGGACGATGGTCTCGACCGGACCCGAGAGAAAGCGCGAGCCCAGCGAGAACAGCAGCACGACCACCGACTCCAGCAGGCCAAGCAGCACCGAGCCCCGCACGATGGAGGGAACGCTGGTCAGATCGTGAACGCCGCGCAGTTCCGCCGTGGAGTGCATGCCGTCTCCGGAAGGGTGAGTGGGGGGAAGTATACCGACGGATTGTGGAGGCGGCCAAGGGGGCGCCTGGTGCCGCCGAGTTAAGCCGTAATGCAGCGCACGGCTGAGCCTCAATCCTCGCCCGTGACAGCCAGTGACCATATCCTCTTGAGGGGCAGCTCTGCGCGGAGTTCCTCATCTAGCTTGTCGTAGTTTGCAAGAATCTCTGCGATAAAATCATCCTGATCCCAAAATCTGACCCTGAAATTGCTGGGCGCGTTCTTTTTCTACGGATGATTTGAAGCCGCCCCACGATACCAACAGCCCTTGTTCTGCATGCACCGACTGCATGGTACCAACGAGTTGCTGAAGCGTGGGGTGATCAACCGGAGTTTCTGTTGATTTGACCTGAACACAGATTCTGGGCCGGCCAAATCCAAGGGGCCCCGGAGCGGCAAGAATATCCACGCCCTTGTCGGCGCCCTCTGGGCTGCGAAAGGTAGTGTACCCCTGAGAAACAAGGACGGCCTCTACTAGACGCTCCATGCCGTGCCCCTTGAACTTCTGAATGATAAGGCGCGCTATTTGGTCACGGGCGAGCCGCTCGAGATCTACGTCTTCTTCGATTGCACCCTCCGAGAGCTCTTTGTGACTGTCTCCGGACGAGGCCGAAAGCTCACGTGATGCTGGCCCTGCTGCCGCTATTTCGCGAACGCGCCTCTCCGCGTCGTTTCGCTCAACTCGGCACACAGTCATGATCGCTCCGAAAGAGTAGAGCAGATCTGGATCAAATGTTGAGCGCGGGAGATCGGACGCTATCCACTTTACAGAGCGGTACTGAGTGTAGTCCGTGCCGCCAGTAGGGTCGAAGGTGTACCCGCCTGTGATTTCTCCGATATGGATTGCCGGTTTCTTCTTGCTAGGGACCACAACCGTGTCTCCCTTTTTCATTCCTGACACGAAAGCGTGCAGCTGGCCCAAGGCGTTACTAACCTTGGCCTTAGTAAAGTCTGGGAATCTGAGCTCTAGCAACTCGCGCAAGTGGGCTTTTGAGGTCATCCCCGATAGGTCCGTCGCGAGCCCACCCCAGCTCAGATATATGCGCCTATCGTCCAGAAACTTCTGCTCAAATTCTCCATATTTCCCAGTTCTTACGAGCCAGAGGGTCATTGGAATCGGCCCAGGTTGAAATGTCGTAAATCGACTTGACGACTGCGGAAGGAGCGGCAGTCAAGACTCTCGAGCGCGAGCCGATATGGCACATGCTGAGTCCCCTAGCCCAGATCCTGAAGCGACAAGTGGGACACTATCTCTAGCTGCCCCAGGCAAGCACCACAGCCAGATCCGTCACTCCCCATGCCCCGAGCGCGAGGTACATCCCGCGCTGATGCCCAGCGTCCGTCATCCCGGCGTGCCGCGCCCTCCAGGGAATGAGCACCGCCGCCCACGCCGCGAGAGCCAGGAGCAGCACCGGCCACCGCCAGATCCCGTCGCCGCTCCTGGGCCACCCGGCACGCGCACCCGCCACCCCGAATACCACAAAGGCCAGGAGCCCCGCCGCGATGGCCGCGTCGAGGCTCCGGCGGACGCCCAGCACACAGGCCAGCGTCCGGTCACCCCGCCTGCTGTCTTCCTCCAACTGGTAGATCTGAGTAAGTGGATAGAGCGCGGCAAAGAGCGGGCAGAAGGCGAGCAGCACCAGCGCTCCGGCTGGATCGAGCGGAATGCCGGTGGCGGCCCAGGCGGCGTACGGCGTGAGAGTGCCGAAGCCCCACATATTGATGAGCCAGTCGGCGCCGGCTACCGACTTCAATCGAGCAGGCGGAACCGAGTAGAGAATCGAGAGAGCAAAACAAACGGCATAGGCCAGCCGAAATCCGGTCGGCAGCGCAAAGGCGAGCAACTGTCCTGTCGCCATGAGGCCGAGGCTAAAAGCGGCCAGGTACCGCGGCGGCGGGGGCGGCCGTCTGAGATAGGCCACGTCTCCCTCGTCGCGGTCGAAAGCGCTGTTGAGGGCGAGGGTGCCACCGTTGAGGCAGATCACCCAGAGACCGATGCCCAGCAGCGCGGGCTCCCACAGCTCCGCGCGTGCGGCACCGGAGACACCCACCGCCAGCAGGTATCCGACCGCGGTGTGCGCCGCCATGATCGGCCACTCCGCGGGCCGTAGATGCAACAGATAATCGAGCCGCCCGCCCAGCAGGCGATAGCCGGCCGCGCGTGCGGTGCTCACCACTCCAGACCGAGATGGCCCGCCGCGATGCGCAGTCCATGCAAGGTCAGATGGGGGTCGGTTCGTTCGATGCTGGAGGTGAGAGGAGCCACCACCACGGCCAGTCCCCCGGTTGCGACCACCCCGGGCGTGCCGTGGCCGGGCCACTCCGCCCGGATCCGCCGCACGATGCCGTCTACGGCGTCCGCGGTTCCGAAGAGCACGCCGGCCCGGATGCACTCCTCGGTCCGCCGGCCGATCACCCGGCTCGGTGCCCTCAATTCCGTCGCCGGCAGCTTGGCCGCTCGCCGGGTAAGCTGGTCGGCGGCGGTGCGCAGCCCGGGCATGATGACCCCGCCCAGAAATCGCGCGTCCGCGGTGATGCAGTCGAAGCTGGTGGCGGTGCCGAAGTCCACCACGATGGTGTCGGCGCGATAGAGCTCGACGGCGGCCAGCACGTTGACGATACGGTCGGCGCCGACGCTCAGCGGCTCGTCCACGTCGAGGGTGACGGGGAGCGGCGAGCGCGCATCCACCTCGACTCCGGTGCGGCCGGTGGCCAGCGCCACACCTTCCACGACGCTCTGGGTGATTGTGGGTGTCACCGAGGCCAGACAGACCGCCCTGACTTCGTTGGGCGAGTGTCCCGCCTGAATCAGAAAGGCGCCCATCACCCCGCCCCACTCGTCCGGGGTGCGGTCGGGATTGGTGGTAAGGCGCCAGTGCGCCCGCAGAGTCTCGCCCTCGAAGAGGCCGACGGTGATCTCGGTGTTGCCGATGTCGAGGGTGAGGAGCATGCTCGAAGTTACGATCTCCCGGCGGTGTCGGCCAACTCGACGGTCCCGGCACGCAGCGCGGTGGTGGCGCCGCCGCTGCCGCGCACGAGGAGCGCGCCGTCCTCGCCGATTCCCTCGGCGACACCGGCTACCGGAGCCGTGAGCCGGCGCCCACACAACCAATCGCGGGCGGCAAAGCGGCCGAGCTCCTCGGCGGTGAGTGGGGCGTTGCCGCCATCGAGCGCGCGCAGCCGGTCCAACAGCCCGGGGAGCAGCTCCTCCGGGGTGACGCCGGGGTGTCGCTCCGCCAGCCGCACCGCGCCATCGGGCACCGGGTTGAGGACGTTGAGGCCGACGCCGACCACCATCCAGGCCAACGCGTCGCCCTGCCAGCGGGCCTCGCACAGAATCCCGCCCAGCTTGCGGTCGTCGAGCAGGAGATCGTTGGGCCACTTGAGGCGCACCGCCGGCTCACCGATCTCGGCCAGCGCCGCCGCCACCGTGAGCCCGACGCGCAGGCTCATCAGCTCCACCCGTGCCGCCGACGCGGGGCGATAGAGTACGCTGAGCCAGAGCCCTCCGAGAGGCGATTCCCAGTGCCGGCCCCGTGACCCCCGTCCCCCGCTCTGCTCTCCCGCTACGACCGCCGTCCCCGGCTCAGCGCCCTCGGCGGCGACCTGGTGGAGCAGGTCCATGGTGGACGTGGCGCGCTCGAGCCGGTGGAGTTGGGCAGTCATGTGATCAACAGCAGGAACAATCCGAAGGCGATGCGATACCAGGCGAAGGCGGTAAAGCTGTGCCGCGAGACGTAGCTCAGCAGCGCCTTCACCACCACCAGCGCGGAAAGGAAGGAGACCAGGAACCCCACGGCGAAGAAAGGAACGTCCCCCGGAGTGAGCAGGCTCCAGCTGTCGAGCAGGTCGAACAGGGTCGCGGCGATCATCACCGGGATGGCCAGAAAGAAGGAGAACTCCGTGGCCGCGGTGCGGGAGAGGCCGAGCGCGTAGCCGCCGAGGATCGTGGCCGCCGAGCGGGAGGTGCCGGGCACGAGGGCGAGGACCTGGGCCATGCCGATGCCCAGGGCCGTACGCGACGGCAGCAGGCGCAGGTCATCAATGCGAACCGGCGGCGGCCGGCGCTCGATGATCAGAATGACAATGCCGCCCACGATGAGCGCGACCGCCACCACGGTGGGATTGAAGAGCTCCCGCTTGATCCACTCATGGGTGACGAAGCCCAGCGACGCCGCCGGCAGAAACCCGATGATCATGTTCTGAAGGAAGTGGCGGCGCTCCCCCTCTCTGCCTCCCGCCAGAATCACCTGTACCAGGCGTACCCGATAGAGCCAGACGATGGCGAGGATGGCGCCCAGTTGAATGAAGACGTGGAAGGTGTTGGCCCGCTCTCCCACCTGTCCCAGCCACTCGCCGACCACAATGAGATGGCCGGTGGAGGAGACCGGCAGGAACTCGGTCACCCCCTCGACCAGGCCCAGAATTACCGCCTCGCCGAGGAGCTCCATGGAAAGCGCTTCGATCACCGCAGCACTTCCTGGTACAGCTCCTCGTACAGGGGCACGATGCGGTCAGCCGAGTACTCCTGGGCCCGCGCGATGGCGGCCTCCCGCATGGCGGCGTGGCGCTCCGGAGTGCGCAGCAGCTCGACGGCCCGGCGACCCATGGCTTCGACCGAGCCCACCGGCTCGAGGATGCCGCTCACCCCGTCCTCGATCACCTCGGGGAGACCGCCGGCGCGCGTCGCCACCACCGGCGATCCGCACGCCATCGCCTCGAGCGCCGCCAGGCCGAAGGACTCGGTCTGCGAGGGGAGGAGAAAGAGATCGCTGGCCTGCAGCAGCGACGCCACCGTGTCGAGCCGGCCCAAGAAGCGGATGTCCTGGACCACGCCGAGCTCTCGAGCCTCGTTTTCGGCGTCCATCCGCTCGGGGCCGTCGCCGATCATCATGAGCGTCGCCGGCATGGCCCGGCGAATCCGGGCAAAGACCCGCACCACGTCTTTGACCCGCTTGACCTCCCGGAAGTTGGACACGTGGGTGATCAGCTTATGGTCGGCGGGCACCAGCCCGCAGCGGTCGGACGAATCTCCGGGATGATACTCCTGGAGGTTGACGAAATTGGGAACCACGCGGAGGTCGCAGCTGACGCAGCCGAACGCCCGGAAGGTCTCGTCCCGCAGGTAGGTCGAAACCGCCGTCACCGCGTCGGAGCGCTCAATGGAGAACTTGGTGATGGCGTAGAAGCTCGACTCCTGTCCCACCAGCGTGATGTCGGTACCGTGGAGGGTGGTGATCACCCGGAGCTGATGCACCCCGCGCAGCATCTCACGCGCGAGGTACGCGGTGGTAGCGTGGGGAATGGCGTAGTGCACGTGGAGAACGTCGAGCCCTTCCCGCAGCACCACTTCATGCTGCTTCGACGCCAGCGCCAGGGTATAGGGGAAGTGATCGAACAGCGGATATCTCCCCATCCGGGTCTCGACCTGATGGAAGAAGACCCGCTCGGCATACCCCCGCAGCCGAAAGGGTGAATCGTAGGTGATGAAGTGCACCTCGTGCCCCCGCCGCGCGAGCTCCAGCCCGAGCTCGGTGGCAACGGCGCCGGAGCCGCCGTAGGTGGGGTAGCAGGTGATTCCTAGTTTCATTCAGTTCCCTGACGAGGGACAAGTGACAAGGGACAAGGGACAATAAAGCAGCGGACGCGCTTACGAATCGCAATAGACTTGCCGTGTGTCACCTTTCCACTTGGCACTTGCTACTTGTCACTTGCCACTTGTCCCTTGTCACTTATCCCTTGTCACTTTCAACTATCCTTTTCGCCACCCCCTCCACCGATCCACTCGCATCCAGCGTCATCACCGACCCGCCGAGCTGATGGCGGAACCAGGTCTGTTGCCGCTTGGCGTACTGGCGGGTACTGATGGTGATGGCTTCCGCCACCGTTTCCCGGGGACGGACGCCGTACAGAAACTCGACCGCCTCCCGGATGCCGATGCCGTCGAGACCCGGCGCCGTCGGGTCATGGCCCTCCGAGAGCACCGCGGCCACCTCCTCGATCAGGCCACGGCGCATCATCCCCTCGGCCCGGCGGGCGATGCGCTGGTGGAGCACCGGCCGAGGCACGGTCAGCACAATGTACCATGGGTTGATGGCCCGCTGCGCTCGCGCCGCTTCCTGCCAGTGTGAGAGGGGGTGCCCTGTGAGCAGCGCCACTTCGATGGCCCGCGCGGCGCGTTGGCGGCCGCCGCCGCGGAATCCGGGATCGAGCCGTCCCGCCCAGCGAAGCAGCTCCAGGGGCTCGAGCCGCGCGGTGTAAGCATCGAGCGAGCGCCGGCGGCCCGGATCGAGCGGCGGCTCGTGGAAGAGGCCATCGGAGAGCGCGCGCACGTACAATCCGGTTCCGCCGACCACCACGGGGAGCTTCCCGCGGCTTCGCACCTCCGCGATCCATACGGCGGCGTCCCGCGCGAAGTGTCCCGCGCTGTAGCGCGAGCCGGGCTCCACCACGTCGAGGCCATGGTGCGGCAGCCGGGCTCGCTCCTTGGGCGTCGGCTTGGCGGTGCCGATGTCGAGGCGCCGGTACACCTGGCGGGAGTCGGCCGAGATGACCTCGATCGACCAGTGAGCCGAGAGGGCCAGGGCCACCGCCGTCTTTCCAACGGCGGTGGGTCCCACCACCACCGGTACTCTACCGCCGTCCAAACCGTCGCTCCAACTCCTCGCGCGGCAGTTGAACGATCGTCGCGCGACCATGCACGTCGTGGGGCGGAAGGTCGGTGGCGAAGAGGCGGAGCAGGAGCTCCCGCATCTCGGGCTGCTCCAACCGGTCGCCGGCCTTGACCGCGGCCCGGCAGGCGTAGGTGGCGGCGAATCGTTCCAGCCGGTTGGCCCAGCCGCCGAAACGCCCGCGCGCCAGGTCGGCGATCACCTCGCGAAAGCAGGCGCCCGCGTCGAACCGCGGATGGGGCGATGGCACCGCGTGCACCACCACCGTTCGCCCACCGAAGGCCTCGGCCTCGAATCCGATGCGCCGAAGCTCCGCGCCATGGACTTCCACGGCATCGAGCTCCTCGTCGGTGAGCTCGAGGGTGAGCGGCAACAGCAGCCGCTGCGCCGGCGCGCCGCTGCCGCTGAGCTGGGCCAGCACGGCCTCGTACAGCACCCGCTCGTGCGCGGAGTGCTGATCCACGATGACGATCCCCTCCGGCGCTTCGTACACGATGTAGGTGTCGAACGCCTGCAGCAGCGGAACCTGAAACCCGGCGCCGCTCTCCTGAGGCAGTGCCGCCGCCGGCGTCGGTTGTTCGCCGGGGGCGAAGAGATCCGCCAGGTCGGCTGCCCGTCCCGGCGGGCTCGCCTCTACGCCTCCGGGGACCAGAGCCCGCCACTGCCCCACCGGCGCCGCCGCCACCAGCGCGCCCAGTCCGTGCCGCACCGCCTCTTCCACCACTCGCTCCACCCCGATGCGGTCGCGAAAGCGAACCTCCAATTTGGCGGGATGAACGTTGACATCCACCTCTCCCGGGGCAACCTCCACGCGGAGATAGACCGAGGGACGGTCACCGGGGTGTATCGCCGAGCGGTAGCCCGCCTCGGCCGCCCGCACCAGAAACGGGTCCTTGAACGGCCGGCCGTTGACGAAGAGCTGGGTCCGGCGGCCGGTCGGCTTGGCGTCGGCCGGGCGCTGTACGAACCCTTCGACCCGGAAGGCGCCCGCCGCGTATGCCACCGGAATGAGCGTGCCCGCCACGTCGCGTCCCCAGACGGCGGCCAGCCGCTCCTCGGGCTCCTGGCCGGGCGGTACCGCGAGGCGGAGGGTGGCGTCCACCTCCAGCTCGAAGCCGGCTTCAGCGTGCGCCAGCGCGAGAGTGGCGACGGCGTCGTGAGCGGCGCGAGCCTCGCTCGCCACCGAGCGCAGAAACTTCCGCCGCGCGGGTGTGTTGAAGAAGAGCGCGCGCACGGTCACGGTGGTTCCCCGCTGGCGTACCGAATCGGTCACGCGCTCCACCCGCCCTCCTGAAATGCTGAGCTCGGTGCCGGTGCCTTCGCCATCGTGGGTGGTAAGGGTAAAGCGGGAGACCGAGGCGATGGCGGGCAATGCTTCGCCTCGGAAGCCGAACGTCGCCACACCCACCAGATCGGCGACGCTCCGCACCTTGCTCGTGGCGTGGCGGTCTACGGCGAGCACCGCGTCCTCGCGGCCCATCCCGCTCCCGTCGTCGCTCACCTGGATGAGAATCTTGCCGCCCTGCTCCAGCTCGACGCGAACGTGTCTCGCTCCCGCGTCGAGGGCATTCTCCACCAGCTCCTTGACCACCGAAGCCGGACGCTCCACGACTTCGCCCGCCGCGATCTGATCGGCGACGGCGTCCGGCAGAATCGAGATGCGGCGCGGCATGCGGAAAATCTAGCCGCCGATCCTGGCCACCGCCTCGTCAACTACCCAGCCGTTGAGAGACCCCGGCGCCCGCACCATGAGCCAGCCGGGCGAACGCCCCACGATGCGCAGCGCGCCGCCCGGCTCGAGCGGCGCCACGGACGGTGCTCGCCCATGAGGCGAAAGCCGGAGAATGGTCCGATCGAGCACTACCGCGAGTGGGCGGCGGTTCCACCCCCTGAGCGACAGGCCGCCCAGCAGCGCCGAGCCGGCAAAGACGAGGAGCACGAGCCAGCGCTCGCGATGTCGTGGCCGCAGCGTCCAACCCAGCCACCCTCCCAACCAGCCGAGGCTTCCCAGCAGCAGCAGCTCTTCAGCCGTCACCGGCGGCGACCAGGTCCACCGGGCCGAGACCGGATCGGGCGGTGGAGTGAGCTCGAGAGCACGGGCGATCGCCGACTCCCGCGGAGCGAGCCGGCGGCCTTGCAGCCAGGCGGCGGTGGCCCGCCCCTCCAGCCCCTGGCGATAGTAGGCGGCCCCGAGGTTGTACCAATGAGCGGCCACCGCCGGCTGCTCAGCGGCTCGACGGCTGAACCCCTCGGCGGCGGCCGCGAGAGATCCGGTGCGGTAGAGCCGCTCCGGCCCCGGCGCCTGGGCGGCGAGCACTCCGGCGTGCAAGCCCAGGCCCAGAAAGACCACGGCGGCACCTCGGGCCGGCCAGCTACGAAGCGAGCCCCCCAGCCGGCGCACCAATTCGCGCGCCTCGGCCGCGAGCGCCGGATCCTCCGCGGAGCTGCCCTCGGGGCTGTAACGGCGGGCGAAGAGCCGCTCCCGCGTGGCGGCCACTCGAGTGGCCAGCTCGGCGTCGGCGCCGGCTGCTCGTACCGCTGCCGCGAGCCCGGAGCCCGAACGGTGGTCGAGATCCGGAACCAGAGCTCGCACCAGCTCCTCGAGCTCCTCCTCCGCGCTTCGCAGATCGCTTTGCCGCGGGGGCTGCGGCCGGCGGCGGCGGAGACGAGGGAGGCGGTGGCGCAGGGCCAACGCCAACGGGGGAAGCAACAGGATTGTGATCCAGACCCAGTCGGGAGTATCGTGGGCCAGACGCCAGGCCAACGCGGGCCGATCTTCCGCGAGCAGCGCGGGCGGCAGCGCTCCGGTGGCGCCGGATAGCCCGGAGGGGATCACCGGAACCGAAGAAGCCGGCACGCCGACGCCGAGATACCGTCCTACCGCCAGGTCGAAGTACGGATAGCTGACCGCCGGCAGGCTGAGGGCGCCCGCGGAGTCGGGCACCACCAGATAGTGAAAGACCTTGGTGCCGCCGATCCGGCCTTCGGTGGTGGTGACCCGCTCGTCCACCCTGTCGGCGTAGGCCCGCAGGTCTTCCGGCCAGCGCACCTCGGGCGCCGGCCAGAGCGCGGTGTTCCCTTCTCCGGCGACCTCGAGCTCGACCGTCACCGCCTCGCCCACTCGCGCGGCCCGCGGGCTGATCCGCCGCTGGAGGCTCAGGGCCGAGCCGATGGCACCCGCGAAATCGGCCGGCCGGCCCTGCGCCGGGAGCGGCCTCACCACCAGCGTCTCGGCGCGGCTGGTCAGGGCAAAGCGCTCCTCCTGGCTGAAGAACTGCAGCGCCACCGGGGTGCTGTACTTGAGGGTAGCGCGGGGAATGGGGAGTGTTCCCGGGACCAGCGGGAAGACGACCTGATGCCCCACGAACAGGTCGTACCATACGCCGCCAAGATGTCTGGTGGCCGCGATTCCAGCCGGTGTGGACTGCGGGTAGCTCCATACGCCGTCTATCACCGGTGGCTGCAGCGTAGGCGGGCGGCGAAGCTGCAACCGCAGATCTCGCGGAAACCAGGCCGCGGTGATCACGTCCACCTGCTCGCCCACCCGGACCGAATCGGTGGACACGATGAGGTCCACCGCCGCCTGGCCCGGAGGCGGAGGGGCGGCCCGGTCGAGCAGGCGCTTGAGCCGCGGATTGAGCGCGGCGGCGGCGGCCGCGCCGCGGCCGGTCACGTCCACTACGACCGGCGCGGCCTCGACGGTATCGCGGCCCTGAATCGCTCGCGCGGGACCCAGCTCCCAACGACCCGGCCGCGCCGCGCGCAGGCGCACTTCCAGAAGCGTGGTCCTGGTGGGATTGGCGCCCAGGGAAACTTCGGTCCGCTCGCTTCGACTCACGATTTCCAGCCCGATGAACGGCTGCACCGTCACCTGCATCGGCAGCGGCGAGTGGCTCACCGCACGCAGCGTGTACACCAGCTCCTCGCCCACCGCCACCCGGTCCTGATCAACCGAGGCATCCACCTGGGCGCCGTCACCCTGAAGCAGCGAGAGCATCAGCAACAGGCGGCTCACCAGTCCTTCACTCCCCCGGCGGCCTCGGTCTGCTGGCGGCGCTGTTGCTCGGCGCGGGTCTCCCGCTCACGGCGTTCCATCGAGTTGAGGATCTGTTCCGCCTGACTCTGGCTCAGTCCCTCGCTTCGCTGCTCCGGTTGTCCCTCCTGCCGAGACCCTCCGCCACCGCCGGCCGGGGGCGGCGTTCCGCCGCCTCCGCCTCCACCCGACGGTGGAGGAGGCCGGCGTCGTTCGGCCAGCTCCAGATTCCATTTGGCGCGCTCGGACGATGGCTGCAACAGCAGCGCCTGCCGCAACCGCTCCACCGCATCGCCCAGAAACTCCTCCCGCCGGCTGCTGTCGGCCTGAGACGCCAGCAGGCCGGCGAGCCCCAGGTTGTAGAGCGCGCGGTAGCGCAGCGCCGGGTCTACCGACTTGGCCGCCTCCGCCAGTGCTCGGCGAGCCACGTCGAGCCGACCCGCCTGGAGCGCGGCGGTTCCGGCGTTGTAGAAGGCGGTATCCCGGGCGTTCCCGCCTCTCGCGTCCTCCAGAAACTCCACGGCGGCCCGCGCGGGGTCGCCGGCCGCGAGGGCTCGGGCTCCGTCCGCCGGCCGTTGGGCCCCTGCCGGTCCGGCGAGGAGGAGACCGGCGATCCCCACCAGCGCGGGACCGGGGCGCACCAGGGTGTAGCCCAGCAGCAGTAATGCGGCGGCCAGCGCCGGAATCCAGGCGCGGGGCACCAGGTCGGAGATGCGGGTCTCGGACGAGGGGCTCCGTTTCATGGCGGCCACGAGGTCGCGCACCGCACCGGCCTGATCGGTCACCTCGCTCGGCACCAGCGTTCCTTCCGCGGCATCCGCCACCGCACGCAGGATGTCGTCCCGGCGCTCGGTCTGAACCACGGCTCCGCCGCCATCCTGCTGGTATTCGATGAGGTTGCCGGTCGAATCCCGAACCGGAATTCGAGTCGGCGTGGCCCGCCCCTCGGCGACCAGAATCAGCCGCACGCCGACGTCTTTCAGCGCTTCGGCCTGCTCCACGATGGCCGGCAGAGTGTCGTGGGCCTCGCCGTCGGTGAACAGCACGAGCACCCGGTCGGCGGCGTCGGTGGTGGCGCCGAGCAGCTCGACGCCCTGAGCCATCACGGCACTGAGGTTGGAACCGCCCACTCCACCGAGGTCGGGGTCGAGGGCGTCGAGGTACATCCGGATGGCGCTGCCGTCCACGGTCAGCGGGGCGAGAATGTAGCTCCGGCCGGCAAAGGCGATGAGGCCCAGCCGGTCGCCCTCGAGATCCTGGATCAGCCGCCGGGCCTCGCGCGCGGCGCGCTGCAGGCGGCTGGGCTCCACGTCTTCCGCCAGCATGGAGCGGCTGATATCGAACGCGAACACGAGGTTGAGCGCGCGGGACTCGGTGGTGATCTCCTTGCGTCCGGCTCGGGGGCCGGCGAGCCCGATCGTGGCCAGCAGCCCTACCACTCCGAGCACCAACGGAGCCCAGCGACCCTGGGAGCGCGCCAGCCTGCCGAGCGACGCCGACCAGCGGCCGGCGAGCTGAATGCGGCGCCCTCGGCCGAGCCACGCGCCGAAGCCCACGGCCAGCGCCACCAGCGGCGCCAGGAACAGCAGCAGCGGCGAATCGAAGGTCATGGAACCCGCACCACCAGGGTGCTGCCCAGGAGCAACTCCAGCGCGAGCGCCATGACGCCCAGCAGGATGAGCGGTCTGGTGGCCTCGTCGTAGCGGGTGTATCGGGTCACCTGAATGGGCGTCTTCTCCAACTGGTCAATCTGCTGAAAGACCCGGCTCAGCGCCTCGGTGTCCTTGGCCCTGAAATAGCGCCCACCGGTCTTCTGGGCGATCTCCCGCAGCAGCGGCTCGTCTATCCGCACCGGCATCATCTCGTAGCGGAAGCCACCAAGCCCCCGGCCGGTGGGAATGGGCGCCTCGCCGATGGTTCCCACGCCGATGGTGTACACCTTGATGCCGAAGGCAGCCGCCGTCGCAGCCGCGGTGCGGGGGTCAATGAGCCCCTTGTTGTTCTCGCCGTCGGTAAGCAGCAGGACGACCTTGGATTTGTCCGGCGCGCGCCGCAGGCGGTTGACCGCCGTAGCGAGGCCGCTGCCGATGGCGGTGCCGTCCTCCAGGCTGCCGATCTTGAGCTCCATCACCGCCTGCTCGACCACCGGGTAGTCCAACGTGATCGGCACCTGGGTCAGCGCTTCACCGGCAAAGGCCACCAGCCCGATCCGGTCGGCGGCGCGGCCGCGGATGAAGCCGACGGCCTGGCGCTTGGCGACTTCCAGGCGGTTCGATGGTGCGAAATCTTCGGCGAGCATGCTGCTGGAGATGTCAATGGTGACGACGATGGCGATGCCTTCCCGCTTCTCCTCGATCATGTCGCCGCCGACCCGCGGACCGGCGGCGGCGAGCACCAGGGAGGCGAGGGCAGCGGCGCGCAACGCCGGCGGAAGCGCCACCCACCAGCGGCGCGCCGACACCGCGGCCGCCAGGCTCACGTCGCTGTAACG
>JACCQZ010000152.1 GCA_013813875.1 Gemmatimonadales bacterium
GCGCTGACTCCGCCGCACCGCCAGCGAGTAGTTGGCGGTCCATGAGCGTGGCCGCCGGAGGTTGGCCAGATCGCTGCCCCGCAGGTCGGTGCCGGTGAGGAGCTGGGGATCTACGTCGCTGCGGGTATAGGCGACCCGGAGAGGAATCGAGAGACCGAGCGAGCCGGGCAGGAACCGGTCGAGCTGCCAGCCACTGTTGAGCTGGAGCGCCCCTGTCGTCCGATAGCTCGGGTCCTGGTTGATCTGACGGAACTGGCCGTTCTCCCGCACGTAGGCGAGGCTCACGTTGCCGACGTCACTGGCCAGGAGCCGGGCGTCTACCGCCGCCGCCATACCGGTCTCGGAGACGGGGCCGGTGAGACGGATGTCGTTTACCCACAGTTCGGCCTCGGTGAGCGCCACCGATCCACCGACCCGGTAGATGCCGGCTGAGATCTCCTGAATGGCGGCAAGATTGGGCGGGTTGACCCCGGGATCGGCCATGTAGACCAGGTAGGGGCCATCGCACGCCGCGTAGACGGTGGGGTCGGTCACTCCGCACGCCGGATCCACCGCGGGGGGGCCGGTGAGCCGCTGAACCTCGAGCTGGGCGCGGAGCCGCCGCCAGACCTCGAGATCAACGACGAACTCGGGTTCCCAATCGGTGGAGCCAGCGGCCGCGCGGTAGAGATAAAAGTTGCGGCTGTCGCTGCCGAACTTGATGAAGGCCTCGTAGTCCCCCTCCTCCCATCCGGCACCGCGGCCCCGCATCCACACCCGCAGCTCGCGATAGCTCAGCGCGTTTCGGGGGGACGAAGGAAAGCGCAGGTAGGCTTCGGCCCGATCGCCGATCTCCAGTTGCCTCCCGATGAGCCGGAGGGCTTTCTCGTTGATCTGGGTGCCGAGGGTGCTCTGATCGGTGTTGCGCTGAGATCCGGCCTCGATCACGCCCGGCGGTGAGGTATAGCCGAGGTCAATCCGGTTCTCGGTCGAAACCACCGAGGCGATGACCTCGCCGAGGGGGTTGCCGACCGACTCGCCGAGCCCGCGAATGGGCGTGTCCGCCCGGCGGACCCAGGAGGAGCCCACGAAGCGGAGCCGGGCCAGCGCGAATCGGGCAACGACGTCGCTCTGCCCCGGGTCCGGCGGGGCGGCGACGGTGAGGCGGAGATGCTGGATCAGTCGCAGATTGGGTGTGCCGATGACGGCGTCCGGAGTGCGGATGGGAATCCGGTAGAGCTCCCAGCCACCCACCCGGCCCTGATCGTCCGGCAGCGACTGCTCACCGGTGCGGACGAAATACTTGTCGCCCCGCTGCAGGGTGACCACGTAGCGGAACGCGCTTTCGGCCGCCCCACGGGCGTTGAGGACGTTGTCTCCGTCGAGATCCTCCGTGTCCAGCGTTCCATTGCCGTTGCTGCAGCTGCTGCTGAGATCTCCCCAGGGAAAGACCTGCACGGCGTTGGCCAGTATCCGCTGGCAGAGGGGAAGGTCGTTGACCGGGATCCCGGCCGGGTCGAGGAGCTGAGGCGGGCGGTCGGCCAGAATGCCGGTGTCGTCGGTCTCGGCGTTGAAGATGTCAATGCTGCTGCGTTCGGTGTCGAGCACGCCGGTGCCGACGTACTGCCGCCCCCTGAAGGTGGTGTCGCTGGCCGCGACGAAGATGCTCTCCGGGGCGATGGCCAGGGCGTCCTCGTCAACCGTGCCGAGATCGAGCACCAGGCGTACGCCGGCGGAATCGGCGGTCCGCGCCGGGGGATGGAAGACCCAGAATTCCAGGAACTCGTTCCGGCTCAGGTCGAGCCCGGTCGAGCTCAGCGGGGTCACGATCGAGCGCCAGCGGGGCTCGAGAGGACGCTCGGGCAGCGACCAGCGCGATGCGTTGTTGCGCTGAACCACGCCTCCCGCGGTATCGGCGTGCAGAGTGAGAAACATCGGCGTCTCGAGCGGGTCGCCCCGACCGGCGATCCGGATCAGAGAATCAATGTCTCCGGGACGGATCTCGACCGCCTGGCCGTTCCCGGCCGGCACCAGATTCTGCCAGGTGAGCGCCACCGCGTCGTCAGGGTCGAAGCCGCCGGCGAATCCGATGTCGGCCACTCCCACGCCGTCCTGGGGAGCGCTGGCAAAGCCCCACAGCGCCTCGCCCAGGGACACCTGGAGGCCCGCGTCACCTTCGAACTCCTCGATGTAGGCCTCTCCGCTCCGATTCTGGTCGGGCTTGGTCAGCGCAAACTCCGCATTGATGTCCAGCAGGGAGGGAGCCGTCGCCGGGCGAGAGGTCAGGCTGTTCAGCAGGCGGCTGATTCCCTGCGGCTTGAAGTGCAGCTCGGTGGCGACCCCGCCGACCAGATTGGCCGAGGCCTCGAACCCGAGCTGGGGCCGGTTGAAGGCGGTCTGCTCCTTCTGGTACATCCCGATCAGGTTGATGGCCCCGGTCTCACCCAACGCATATCGGGTCGAGAATCCGAAGATCGAGGTGGGTGCAACGGCGAAGATTCCCTGCTCCTCGAAGCGAGCCGTCACCTGCGCCGCCCCGCCGCCGAAGAGCGCGTCGGGATTGAGAAACGTCACCGTGCCCAGCTCGTAGGCAATCGAGTAGTCCACGCCGCGCTCCAGACGGCGGCCGCCAAGCAGGATCTGCTCGCTGCCGTCTCGAATCTGAAAGGCGCCGAGATTGAGGCTGGAGCGGTCGCCGGCGCCGCTGGAGTTGTAGCGCAGGCGAAGCTGGAATTTGGCGGTGGTGCCCTGGGAGAGCAGGAACAACGGCGTGCGATAGATCGAGTCGCTCCGCTCGGCCGGGGTGAGCCGGGTAGGATCGGCGAACGGCGTCAGGTGGGGATAGACGATGTAAGATTCCTTCAGGACCGGTACCGCCTCCGGGTCCTGCGCCCGGGGAAAGAGCCGGTTGTCCCGATCGAAGATGTTGGGGTCGGTCGGGCTGGCCAGCCCCAGCAGCGACAGATAGGTGCTGGCTCCTGACAGCGGGCGCTCGGAGCGGTTGACCGCGAGATTTACCTGAAGCGACGCGGGCTCCAGGTCGGCCCCCGACACCCGGTAGATCTGCCGCATCTCGTGGCGAAAGGTGAGTCTGTCGGTTCCCTGCTTCGGCTCCAGAATCAGGCGCAGGCTGTCTGCCGCCTCCGGGGCGTCGGTCGAAGGGAAGCTTCCGACCAGGCCGCCGGCCGCGGTCACGTAGCTGACGGCGAGATAATCGTTATCGTCCAGCTTGGTCCCCAAGGCAAACCACAGCCCCGAGGGGTCCAGATGATAGTCGGTACCCTGAATCAACAGCTCCCACCGCACCGGACCGAAGCTCTGGCTGCCGTCGGCACTGCGAGCCAGGGCGCGGAGGCCGCCCAGGTTGGGCTGCACTCCGGACTGGTTGAGGGCCGCCCGATAGCGATAGACCCGCACCTCGGCGGGTCTCTCGGTGGGGGCAAGAACGGTCGGGTCGAGATTCAGGATGTCCACCGCGGGGAAGCCCGGCAGTCCGGTAGGGTCAACCACCCAGAAAAACCGGCCGGTCTCGAAATCGAGATCCCGAACCTGGCGGTCCTGCGGCTGGCTGGTGGTCTGCCCGACGCTGTACACCCGCTCGGCCACCTGACTGCCTTTCTGGGTGGCGGC
>JACCQZ010000177.1 GCA_013813875.1 Gemmatimonadales bacterium
GACTCAGCACTCGCACATGCCCTGGCGCGGATTCGAACCGCGACGCCTTTCGGCACTACCCCCTCAAGATAGCGTGTCTACCAGTTTCACCACCAGGGCGAGGCGGAGCAAGATAGCGGCGGGGGAAAGGAGGGTCAATCGCGTCTAGACCTGGTACGGACTGCCCCGGATCGGCGCACCATTCATCGTGATATCCACGCTGAACTGGAATCCAAAGGCGAAGATGGCCCCCGAGTAGGTACCGTCGCCGTTGTCGTTCAGATCCAGCACGGCGCCGTTGTTGACCTGCACCCGAACCTGTTCCCCGCCCCGGCCCACCGGATTGCCCTGGGCGTCGCGAGCCGTTACCACCACTTCGATCGTAGAGAAGACTCCTCCCGTCCTGGTGACGACGGCGTCGGAATGCGCAGGACTGGCCGGTCCGGGAGCGACGTCACTCGCGAACGGGCTACCCGAAACCGGCGTGCCATCCACCCGCACTTCGATCCGATCGGTGCCGGCGGCGATGGGAGTGTATGCGGCTCGGTAGTTCCCTCCGCCCCGGTCGGCTACCGGCAGACCGTTGGAAGAGTTGGCGCCCGACACCCTCACCACGATGGCGCCCGCCTGCCCCGACACCAGGTTGCCCGTCGCATCGCGCAACTGGATATCTATGCTGGTGGGGCTGCCAGCCGTGCCGTCGGGCACGGTCGCCGAGCTCGCCGCTGCCGAGGGCGCGCCCGCGGTGATGGTCACCGTCGCCGTCTGGGTTACCAGGGTGCCGCCGATGGTAGCGGAGACCACATGGCTTCCCAGCCCACTGGCGCTGAACCGTCCGGCCGCTTCTCCCGACGACCCGGTCGGGGCATCGGGCTGGGTGAGCTGATTGCCCTCCCCGGTCGCCGACAACACCGCCGGGAGACCGGGCAGCGCATTGCCGAAGGCATCCAGCGCCGTCACCGTGATGGTGCTCGAGCCGGTGGACGCGGCGATCGAGGTGGGCGCGGCCGAGACCTGAGACCGCTCGCCACTCACCGGCCCGGGCTGTCCCGTGGCGGTGAAGGTGACCGGGCTTCCGGTCAGCTCGGCGCCGGTCACCGACGCCCGCAGGGTGTTGGCGCCCGCCGCCTCGCCCAACACCCACTGACCGACCACCGCCTGACCGTCCGCGCCGGTGAGCGCCGCCGCGCCCGACACCGAGCCTCCGCCGGAGGCGACGGTGAACTGGATCGGGACGCCCTGCACCGGGTTTCCGGTAGCGTCGCGCACCAGGACAGCGGGAGCGATGGGAACAGCCGATCCGACCGTGGCCGTCTGCTGGTCGCCGGCGGCGAGCTCGATGGAAGCCGCGCCGCCCACGCCCACGCCGATCGGTCCCGAGACAGCCGAGGCAAAGCCGTCGGCGGCGAAGATCAGTGTGCGCGTACCTGGGGAGCCGCGGATGGCCAGATCGGTAAAGGCAATGACGCCCTCGGCGTTGCTCACCGCCGTGGTGACGCCGCCCAGCGTCCCGCCGCCGCTGGCAATCTGTGCGGTGACCGCGACGTTGGAGCGGGCAATCGGCGCTCCATCGGTATCCTGAAGCTGGAGCACCGGCTGCCGGTCGAGGGGAATGCCGGACGTGGCCGAGAAGGCAGGCTGAGTGGTGAAAGCGATCTGCGCCGCCACCGCGGTTGCGGTGAAGATGACCGACGTACCGGGGAGCGCGGCCACGGTGGCCACTGTGGTGTAGGTGCCCGGCTGGGGGCCGAGGATGCGCGACGTGGCCGCCCGGCCGTCTACGCCGGTAACGCTCGAGCTGGGATCGGCGCTGCCACCACCCTCGGCCTGCCAGCTTACCTCGATCTGGCCGACGGGGTTGCCGAAGCGATCCTTTACCTCCACCACCAGCATCTCGCTCACCGGCTCACCGGCGGTGCCGTTCTGTCGGTCCCCGCGTACGGCCGCAACGGTCGCCGGCTGTCCTTCGTTCGGCAGCAACAGGTCGTCGCCGCCGCAGGCGCCGCCCAGCCCCGCGAGGGCTATGGCGGGCAGAACCCGCTGAAGCCAGGAGTGCCCCAGCCTAGTCATCATCCTCGCGGCCGCCGCGGACCTCGAAGGTCCGGCTCTCGGCCACGCCGAGCTCCACCCCACCGCGCGCCTCGGCTATCAGCCGGTAGGTGCCCTCCTCCTTGATCTCCAGATCGTCGAATATCGCGATACCGTTCACGGTGCGCTCACTTTGGTTTTGCCGCAGGCGATCCCGGCCGGGAGTGGTGGACAGCCTGATCTCGATCCCTGAATTAGCCACCGGGATGCCATCCCTGTCCACTATGGCCACCGTCACCGGCGGGGCGATTCTCCGGCCTTTCTCGACCGACTCGGGTGGCTGGATGACGAAGACGAGGTGGTCAGCGAGGCCGGGCCCATCGGCGACGGCGATGGCGGTAAACTCCACGATCCCCACTCCGGAGACCACGGCGCTGAGCGTGTTGCTGCCGGCCGAGGGTCCCAGCGTCCAGCGAGTGATGGCGTATCCGTCGCTATCGGTGTCGCTGCTCTCGGGCGCGGCACTGCCTCCGCTCGCCGCCACCCAACTCACCGCGCGGCCAGCGATGCCGTTGCCGTCTACATCAACCAGACGCACCCTGAGCGGCTCCGCCAGCTCCGCACCGGGCGCGGCGGACTGGTCGTTGCCGGAGATGAGAACCAGGCTCGCGGCGGTGCCTGGCACCGCGGTATGGGTAAAGGTCACCGGCGAGCCGGCCAGCACGCCACTCGATGCCCGAGCGGTCTGCTCGCCTACCGACGTGCCGAGCATCCGCACCGCGGCGGCACGGCCGTCGGAATCGGTGGTGGTCTCCGCCGGGCTCACGCTCCCGCTGCTCGCCTCCCAACGCACCGTGACACCTCCCACCGGGTTGCCGGAGTCGTCGGTTACCCGCACGACCAGCGGCTGGGCGAGCGCGGTGCCGGCGGCCGCGGACTGTGCGTCGCCGCTCTCTGGTGTGATAGCGGTGGCGGAGGGCGCCCGGGCTATGGCATTGAACCGTACCGACAGCGACTGCCCCACGACGCTGGCATCCACCGATTGCTGCCCGACCTCCGCTCCCAGCACCCACCTGACGCCGGCGAGTCCCTCATCGTTGGTGAGGGAGGTATCGGGAACCAGGTCACCGCCAGAAAGTGCAGTGTTCAGGCCGAAGACGATAGGCATGCTGGGAACTCCCCGTCCCTGGGCGTCGGTCACCCGAACCACGATCGAGTCGCGCAGGGGCGTTCCGGCTTCGCCCCGCTGGCCGTCGCCGCTCGCAACGGCGATACCGGCCGGACCGGCGTCCCCGGGCAGCACGAGCCCGTCCCCGGAGC
>JACCQZ010000229.1 GCA_013813875.1 Gemmatimonadales bacterium
GGTACGTGCGGCCGCCGCTGCGCTGGACACTGCACCACGCCGACGCGCTGACCGCGATTACCGATGACTGTCGCCAGCACGCGTTGCGAGCGGGCGCCCCGGAGGCCTCGGTGCGTCTGGTCTTCAATGGGACCGACCTGCGCCGCTTCAGCCCTGACGAGAACGGAGCCGATCCTCGTTTCGGCCCCCGGATGATCTTTGCCTGCCGGCAGTTGTTTCCCCGCAAAGGGATCAGATTCCTCATCGAGGCCTTTGCCCGGCTCAAGCCCCGCTTTCCCGATGCCAAGCTGGTGCTGGCCGGCGATGGGTTCGAGCGCCCCGAGCTGGTGGAGCTGGCGCAGAACCTGGGCGTCGCCGCGGATGTCACTTTCCTCGGCTGGGTCGCCAACAGCGCGTTGCCGCCCTATTACCGCGCCGCGGCGGTCTCGGTCATTCCGTCCCTGGAGGAAGGGTTCGGCATTCCCGCGGCGGAGGCGATGGGGTGCGAGGTGCCGGTGGTTGCCAGTGATGCTGGCGGTCTGCCCGAAGTGGTGGAGCATGGGGTGACCGGGCTCGTGGTTCCGCGGGGTGACGTGACGGCGCTCGCCAACGCCATCGGCACCCTGCTGGACGATCCCGCGCTGCGCCGGCGGATGGGGCAAGCCGGCCGGCAACGCGCCCTGCGGCTGTTCGACTGGGACCGGACGGCCGAGCGGTTCGAGCAGGTCTATCGAGATGTGGGGGCACGGGTCGAGCGGTGAGTGAACGCCTCTTCGTGTTCCGCTGGGACGTAGACCACCGGGTCTGCGTCACCGACGGACTACCGCGCATCCGGGCGGTCTGCCGGGACTTCGGGGTTCCCAACACCTTCTTCGTCAACATGGGTCGGTCCACCAACCTCAGAGAGTGGCTGGGGAAGGGGATCACCCGCTCCAAGGCCAAGCTTGCCGACCGCGACGCCGTCCACCTGATCCAGAAGACGGGCTGGCCGCGCTTCGCGCTGGAGACCTTGCTGAGCCGGCCGGTGGGCCTATCGTTTACACCCGAGATTCAGGCACTGCAGGCCGAGGGACATGAGCTCGGTCTGCACGGCGGCATGGATCACGTCATCTGGAGCCGGCGCTTTCACACGCTTCCAACTGCAGTGCTGGAGGCCGATGTTGAGGAGTCCTACGCCCATTACCTGAGGCACTTCGGCCGGCCGGCCGGCTTCTCCTCGCCCGGCTTCTACTCGGATGAGCGGGTGATGACCCTGCTCGACCGGCTCGGCTTCAGCTACAACGGCGACGCCATCGGCGGTGAGCCGCACCGGGCGCAAGCGGCCGGCCGGCCGCTGCGCCACTGGACCATTCCAGTGACGCTGGCGGGACCTCGCACCATCCCCTTCCTGGAATACCACGGAGCTCGCGAAACGCCCGACGCCGAGATGCTGCGCCAACTGGATGAGCACCTCGAGTCGCGGGATCTGGTGGTGCTCTACGGCCATCCCTGCTACGAAGGGGTGCGCGAGGCGGTGCTGCGCAAGGTCTTTGCGGCAGTAGTGGAGCGGGGTTTCCGCTTCGTCACCCTGCAGACGCTCGCCGAGCGGCTGCAGGCGGCGCACGCCACTCGATGATTCGCGTTCTCAGCGTCTTCGGCACCCGGCCGGAGGCGATCAAGATGGCGCCGGTGGTGCACGCCCTCCAGGCGGCGCCCGAGACATTCGAGAGCCTGGTCTGCGTCTCGGCCCAGCACCGGGCCATGCTGGACCAGGTGTTGGGCGTTTTCGGGCTGCGCGCCGATCACGATCTCGATCTGATGGTGCCCGGTCAGTCGCCGGCGCAGATCGCGGCCCGCGTCATCGAGCGGCTCCCCCCGCTGCTCCGCGACATCCGTCCCGACGTGCTCCTGGTTCAGGGCGACACCATGACGGCCTTCGCGGCGGCGTTCGCGGCCTATCTCGAGCGCATTCCGTCGGGTCACGTGGAGGCGGGTCTTCGCACCGGCGACCGGTTCCAGCCTTTTCCCGAAGAGATGAACCGGGTGCTCACCACCCGCCTGGCCACCATCCACTTCGCGCCCACGGCGCAGGCCCGTGACGTGCTGTTGGCCGAGGGCATCCCGGCGGCGGATGCCCATCTCACCGGCAACACGGTGATTGACGCCCTGCTGCAGACGGTGCGGCCCGACTACCACTTTCACACCCCGCGGCTCTCGTCGCTCGACCCCAGCCGCCGGATGGTGCTGGTCACGACTCACCGCCGGGAGAGCTTCGGCGCCCCGCTGGAATCCACCTGTGCCGCCATTCGCGAACTGGCCCAGCGGTTTCCCGACCTGCAGTTCGTACTGCCGGTTCACCCCAACCCCCAGGTCAAGGCCACGGTGGAGCGGCTGCTCTGCGATCTTCCAGGGATGTACCTTATCGAGCCGGTAGACTACCTGGAGTTCGTGCACCTGATGGCCCGCGCGCATCTCGTGCTCACCGACAGCGGTGGGGTGCAGGAGGAGGCTCCGTCGCTGGGCAAGCCGGTGCTGGTCCTGCGCGAGGTGACCGAGCGCCCGGAGGGGGTTACCGCCGGAACCGCGGTGGTGGTCGGGACCGACCGGGAACGGATCGTCCGGGTGGCGAGCGAGTTGCTCACCTCGGCCGAGGCTTATGATCGTATGGCCAACGCGGTCAATCCCTACGGCGATGGTCATGCGAGCGAGCGGATCGTGGCTGCCCTCGCGGAGCGGTTCGGATGAAGCTGTTGGTCACCGGCGGGACGGGATTCATCGGCTCCCACCTCGCCGAGGAAGGCCGGCGGCGTGGCGCCGAGGTGACGGTGCTCGGGCTCACCGACCGGCCGGAGGAGCAGGCCAACACCCGGCTGCTCTCGGGGCTGGGCGCCGAGGTGATCTCCGGGAGCATTACTGACGCGGAGCTCTGCCGGCGCGCGGTGCGGGGCGCGACTCACGTGTTTCACCTCGCGGTGGCCATGCGGGAGGGTGGGAAGACCGACGAGTTCTTCGAGTCGGTGAATCTGGAGGGGACCCGGCGCCTGCTGGAGGCCGCGGCCGAGGAAGGGGTGCAGCGGTTCGTCTATTGCAGCACCATCGGGATCTACGGCCACCGCGCACCGGGTGTTACCCGCGAGGACTCTCCCCTGGCCCCGGGCAATATTTACGAGCGGACCAAAGTGTCGGCCGAGCGGCAGGTGCGGGAGTTGGCCGCTGGGCGGAGGCTGCCTTCGGCGATCCTGCGGCCCGCCGACGTGTACGGGCCGCGCGACATGCGCCTGCTCAAGCTCTTCAAGGGAGTGAGCCGCGGCCGGTTTCCGCTGTTCGGCCCCGGCGCCGGCCGCCGCCACATGATCTACGTGGACGACGTGGTCTCCGCTTTCTTCCGGGCCTGCGAGCGTGACGAAGCGCTGGGTGAGGCCGTGATCCTGGCCGGACCGCGCCCCTGCACGTTGCGCGAACTGATCCAAGCGGTGCAGCAGGCCACCGGAAGCTCCCGCTACGGCGTACGGCTTCCGCTGATGCCGATGCTGGCGGTGTCGGGGATCGTGGAAGACGTCTCCCGCGCGCTCAAGGTGGATCCACCGATCTACCGGCGCCGGATGGACTTTTTCTGGAGCGACTCGGAGTTCGATACCTCGCGGGCCCGCCGGGTGCTGGACTGGGAGCCGCGAGTGGAGCTGCGGGAGGGCATACGGCGCACCCTCGAAGATTACCGGAGGTCGGGGTCGCTGGCTTCTGAGACACAGGAGGTCGTGAGTGGCTGAGCCATGGCAACTGCAGCTCTATCGGCGCTCGCTCAAGAAGAAGCAGACGGTCAAGGCGCTGCTGGACCACCTGCCGCCGGTGGAAGGGCGCCTCTGCCTGGAGATGGGATGCGGCACCGGTCTCACCTCGCACTTTCTGCGCGAGCGCGGCGGCACCTGGGTGAGTTGCGATTTCGAGCGGGACCACGTCCGCTCGGCCCGACAGCTGGTGGGCAGCCGGGTGGTGCAGGTGAGCGATCGCCGGGTTCCCTTCCGCGCGGGGGCCTTCGACGTAGTCGCGGCGATCAACTTCCTGGAGCACATCAAGGACGACGATACCTTCTTCGCCGAGATGGTGCAGGCGCTCAAGCCGGGCGGTGACTTCCTCTTCATGGCGCCCAAGGGTGAGAGCGGGCGCCCCGGGTTCGCGCTCAAGCGGGCGCTGGGGTTCACCGCCGACCAGGAGGGCTTCGGCCACGCGCGGGACGGCTATCCGCCGGCACGCACCCGGGCGCTCATGGAACGGCACGGCCTGGTGGTGGAAGGGATCGAGGATTACTGCCGGCTCTTTACCGAATCGCTGGAAGACGTCCTCAACTACGCCTACCACCGCAAGTCCATGCAGGCCAAGCAGACGCAGGAGCAGGATTTCCACGGCGATACCGCGCCGATGTCGGCTGAAGCGCTCAACAAGGTCGGCACGGCCTACAAGGTGTATTCGGCGGTGTTTCCCGCGCTCCGAGCATGGACCATGCTCGACACTCTGATCCCCTTTACCTCCGGCTACATGATGGTGGCGTGGGGAAAGAAGAAGGCGGCCTGATATGTGTGGTATCGCGGGCAAGGTGGGGACGGCGCCGGTCGCCGAGGCGGAAGTTCTCCGGATGTGCGACGCCATTCGCCACCGGGGACCGGACGACTGGGGCACCTTCGTCGAAGGCGGCGTCGGGCTCGGCATGCGGCGGCTCAGCATCATTGATCTCGCGGGCGGACATCAACCCATCACCAACGAAGACGGCAGCGTGGTCATCGTCTTCAACGGCGAGATCTACAACCACGAGAGTCTGCGAAAGGATCTGCAGGCAAAGGGCCACCAGTTCAGCACCCGCAGCGACACCGAGGTGCTGGTACACCTGTACGAGGACGAGGGGGAGCGGCTGCTGCGCAGGCTCCGCGGGATGTTCGCCCTGGCCATCTGGGATCGGCGCAACCGCCGTCTGCTGCTGGCCCGGGACCACTTCGGCCAGAAGCCGCTGTTCTACACCGAAGAGGGGGGCCGGCTCACCTTTGCCAGCGAGATCAAGGCGCTGCTGGCGGACGACCGATCGCTGGCCGCGCTCTCGCCCTTTGCGCTGGATCAGTATCTCACCCTCCGTTTCGTGCAGCCGCCGGAGACGTTTTTCAGCCGGGTCCGGGCGCTTCCGCCCGCCCACTTCCTGATATGGGAACACGGCCGCACCAGGGTCGAGCGCTACTGGGACCTGGAATACGGCCCCAAATGGACCTGGTCCGAAGCGGAGCTGCTGGAGCGGATTGACGAGCTGCTGGCGGAAACGGTCAAGCTGCACCTGACCAGTGACGTGCCGGTGGGGGCCTTCCTGAGCGGCGGTCTCGACTCCACGATCATCGCCGCCCACGCGGCCAAGGTGCTGGGGCCGGAGCTGCGCACTTTCTCCATGGGAATTCCCTACCGCGACCTCAACGAGCTGCCCGCGGCGGCGGCGGTCGCTGCCCGCTACGGGACGCGCCACTTTGCCGAAGAAGTGACCCCGAGCGTGGTGGAAGATCTGCCGCGACTGGTGTCGGCGCTGGACGAGCCGGCCGACCCCCTCTCCGTCTGCCTGCTCCACCTGGCTCGCATGACCGCGCGGGAGGTGAAGGTGGTTCTCGGCGGCGACGGCGGCGACGAGCTCTTCGGCGGCTATGACCGATACTCCGCCGACCGTTGGCTCGATACCTACCGGTCGGTGCCGGAGCCGGTGCGGAACCTGGTGGCCAAGCAGTTGCTGGGGCGGCTTCCGGACCAGTTCACCTTCAAGAGCGTCACCCACAAGCTTCGCTGGGTGGACCTCATGGCCCGCAAGACCGGCGGCGAACGCTACGCCGAGAGCATGCAGTTCTTCTGGTTCAACGAGGCGCACCGGGCCGAGCTCTACACGCCGTCGTTTCGCGGCCGGCTGGCGCAGAGGCGGCCGGATGCGTGCGTGCTGGAGCTCTTCGGCTCCGCTAAGGCGGAGGCGGCCATAGATCGGATGATGTACGTGGACTCGATGTCGCGACTCCCCGGCCAGTCGCTGATGATTCTCGACCGGGCCACGATGGCCTACAGCCTGGAGTCGCGCTCGCCGTTCCTCGATCCCCGCTTTGCCGAGTTCATGGCGCGGGTGCCGGTCGGCCTCAAGGTGCGGGGCCGGCAGCTGCGATATCTGGAGCGGAAGCTGGGCGAGCGGTACCTGCCGCCGGAGGTGCTGGCTCGCAAAAAGCAGGGCTTTGCCTCGCCGCTGATGTACATCCTGGAGAATGAGGTGCGGATTCTGGCGCCCCAGCTGCTGCTCCGAAGCGAGCTGGTGCGGGACGGCTATCTGCGAGGCGAGCGGGTCCGGGAGCTGGTGGACGAGCACCTTGCGCGCCGGCGGGACCACGGCAACCGGATCTGGCTGCTGCTCACCGCCGAAGTCTGGTACCGGCGGTACATCTCCAACCGCTCCACCGCCGATCTCGAGGCGGAGCTGGCCGACCACCGAAGTGCCAAGCCGGCCCTCGCCGGAGCGGTGCCGTGACCCGGGGGGTCTCGGCGGCGCCCCGGCAGGCGCCTGGCTCTCCAGCGGCTGGCCGCAACGCCGACCGGTTTCTCCTGTCGGCTTACGACTGGGAGAGCGCGCGGGAGACCATCACCCTCGGCGAGGCGGTGCAGCGCTTCCGGGACGTCAATGGGTATGTGGGGCTGCCGATTCCGGCCAAGCCCGCGTTCCTCAAGGTGTTTCGCCGGCTGATCAACGGCAGCCGGCCGCCGGAGCAGATCTACCTGGTACATGACGCGTCGCACGTAATGACCGGAACGACGTTCACCCACGACGAGCCTGCCCTGGTGCTGCTGGCGGGCGAAGCGGCGGAGCAGGGGCTCTACTTCGGCTCGCGCGGGGTGCCCAAGGCCGTGGGTTGGGCGATGTTCTACGGCGGTGCGTTCGTCGAGTGCGCCCGCAGGATCGCACCGTTCCGACAGGTCTTCCGGGGGATTCAACTGGGGATCTTCAACCGAGCCTACGATTACGCCAGGCGCACCCGCCTTCCGAACCTGTTCACCTTGCCGGTGGAGCAGCTCTGGGACTTGCCGGTGGGGGAGGCACGCCGGCGGGTGGGGATCCCATCGGAGGGCACCGCGGCCGACCTCTACCGCGGCATACCGGTGTCGCCCGAGCTGGCCGAGCTGCTGGGAAAGGAATGGGAGGGCTTCGGGATCGTCAGATGACGAACGGCGCGGGTGGGATTCGAACCCACGAAACCCGTGAGGGTTCAACAGTTTTCAAGACTGCCGCAATCGACCACTCTGCCACCGCGCCATCATCAATCTGCCGCCACCGACCTATTCTTGCTCACCCTGCCGGGTTGACGTATTCTACTCCATTAAGTTAGCCCGATAAACGCCGTTGCTTGGCCGAGCCTGACTGACGTGAGTAAAGAGCCGTGTTGATGGAAAAACTGTCGGACATTGCGGTGGAGGACGTGCTCGCCGGAGGGGGCGAGATGGGAGCATTGATGCGGGCATTCGACTGGGCAGCCACGCCGGTCGGCCCGGTTTCCGCCTGGCCCCAGAGCCTGCGGACGGTGGTCGGGATGATCCTGACCTCCTCCCACCCTATGCTCCTGTTTTGGGGTCACGATCTCGTCCAGTTCTATAACGATGCCACCATCCCCATTCTCGCCGCCGACCGCCACCCCAGTGCCCTGGGACAGCGGGGACGGGAGTGCTGGGCGGAGGCATGGGACACCGTCGTCGGCCCGCAGCTCAAGGCCGTGATGGAGCGCGGTGAAACGGCGTGGAACGAAGACCAGCTCGTCCAGCTCACCCGCGGCGGGCTGCCCCGTCATGCCTACCTGACCTACGACTACAGCCCGGTGCGCGACGATGCCGGCCGCGTTTTCGGCGTGCTCGCCACCGGGCAGGAAACCACCAAACGGGTTCTGGCCGACCGCCGGCTGCAGATCCTGCGCAACCTGGCCGCGCAGGAGACCCAGGCGCGTTCCGTTCTGGAGGCGTGCACGAGGGCGGCCGCAGTGCTCGCTCAGAACCGAGCTGATCTCCCGTTTTCCCTGCTGTACTTTCGCGAGGCCGGTGCCCGAGAGTTCCGTCTCGTCGGGGATTCGGGACTCACCTCGGAAGATCCGGCGCGCGCCCCCGTGCTGGTTCCAGGAGACCCCACCGCGATCTGGCCGATCGAGAGGGTACTGGGCCGCTCGGGCCCGGTGATGATAGAGGATCTTGCGGAGCGGGTCGCCGGGGCCGGCCACAGGTGGAGCTCGGGTAGGGTCCACCAGGCGATGATCCTGCCCATCCGAGGCGATGAAGACAAGCCCCAGGTGGATGAGGTGCTCATCGCAGGGCTGTCCGCCCGTCTTCCGCTCGACCATGAGTATCGGAGTTTCCTGGTGGCCACGGCCGGGCAGATCGGCCGGGGAGTCGCGAGCGCCAGCGCCCAGGCCAGCGCCGGGCGCGCCGCGACGCTCAGCGCCGAGCTCTCGCGCCTTGCCTCGCTTTTCGAGCAGGCGCCGGGATGGCTCGTCGTTCTCCGCGGGCCGGATCACGTCTTCGAGCTCACCAACCCGCTCCATCGACAGCTCATCGGCCACCGCGACGTGGTGGGTAAGCCGGCACGCGAGGCGCTGCCCGAGCTCGAGGGCCAGGGCTTCTTCGAATTGCTCGATCGAGTGTACCGGACCGGGGAAGCGTACGTCGGCAACGAGGTCCTGATGCAGTACCAGCGCACGCCAGGAGCCGAGCTGGAGGATCACTACTTCAACTTCATCTACCAGGCGCTGCGCGACAGCGAAGGGGAGATCTCGGGTATAGTGGCCATGGGTCACGATGTCACCGAGCAGGTACACTCGCGTGAGGCGGTCGGCCGGGCGGCGGCGGAGCGGGACATCGAGCGGCGCCAGTTGCTCACGGTGCTCGCACAGTCTCCCTTGGGAATCATGATCGCGGAGGCGCCGTCAGGACGTGTTCTGTATGCCAACGCGAAGCTGGCAGATGTAACCGGCCGCGACCTCGTGCCCGAGCGCACCGAGGATTACAGCGAGCACTATCACGGCTTTCATCCGGACGGCCGTCCGATCGCTTCCGAGGAATGGCCCCTGGCGCGGGCTCTCCAGGGCGAGGTCGTCGAGCATGAGATCGTCGTGGCTGAACATTCGACCGGCCGCCGGAGCGACGTCGCCATCAACGCCGCACCGGTGCGCGACGCGGCGGGCAACATCATCGCCGCCGTGGCGTTCTTCCGGGATGTGACGGTCGAGCGGCGCCGGGAACAGCAGCTGCACGACGCCCAGCGCCTGCAGTCGGTCGGCACCCTCGCCGGCGGCGTGGCGCACGAGATCAACAACCAGATGACGGCGGTGCTGCACTTTGCCGGATTCGTGCTGGAGGAGCTCGGCCCCGAGCATCCGCAGGCCACCGACATCCGCGTGGTACTGCAGGCCGCCAACCGGGCTACCCGGGTCTCGCAGCAGCTCCTGGCCTTCACCCGCCGCCAGGTGTTTCAGCCGCGGGAGATCGCGCTCCACGAGCTCACGATAGGGCTGGCACCGGTGCTCCGGCAGCTCCTCGGCAGCGACAAGACGCTCGAGATCGTGCCCACGAGGTCCACCTGGAGCGCGCGCGCGGACCCCAACCAGATCGAACAGATTCTCATCAACCTGGTGGCCAACGCCCGGGACGCCACGCCCACCGGCCACCGGGTCTCGATCGGGGTGAGGGACGTCACCCACCCGGGCGCCACGGCGGCGGAGCATGGCTACGTGATCCCTCCCGGCGACTACGTGCTGCTGACCGTAACCGACCGGGGCCATGGCATGGATGCGGGCACACTGGCACGCATCTTCGAGCCGTTCTATACCACCAAGCCGGTCGGCGAAGGCACCGGGCTGGGCCTTTCCATGGTCTATGGGATCGTGAAGCAGCACGGGGGCTTCATCGAGGCCGACAGCACCCCCGGTGTGGGCACGGTGTTGAGGCTTTACCTGCCGGCCACGGCCGATACGCCATCCCAGCCGAGGGCGAGGGGGACTGAGCGGCGAGGGAGCGGAGTACGGGTCCAGGGGAGGACGCGGGTGGTGGGGCAGCCCGCGGCCACGGTGCTGGTGGTCGAGGACGATCTGGCGGTGCAGGCGCTCACGGTTCGGACGCTGGAGATGGAAGGCTACGCCGTGTTCTCCGCGGCGGACGGTGAGGCTGCGCTCGACCTGGTGCGGAAGCGTTCCGGGATCGAAGCGGTGATTACGGATGTCATCATGCCCCAACTGAACGGGCGCCAGTTGTACGATGAGCTGGCCCGCCTCCGGCCCGAGGTGCCGGTGCTGTTCGTGTCCGGGCACACCGCCACCGCGACGATTTTGCAGGAACTGCTTCCGCCCGGCGCCTCGTACCTTCAGAAGCCTTTCACTACCGTGGAGTTGTCCGACGCGGTATCGGCTCTACTCAAGCAGCGGCGCTGAAGCTCAGAGGCCCGCCCCCCGGGTGAGCTCTTCCGCCACCTCCTTGGACACCGAGTCCGCTTTCGCCGCCAACGCGCTGTCGCCCGCCTCGGCAAAGGCCCTCGCCGCTCCGTTGTAGACCACCGCGTATAGCTGCAGGATCGATCCCGACGGCTGGTCCACCCAGCCCCTGGGGCGATCCCCCGCCGCGGTCTTCCAATGATAGACGTCCCAGAGCAGCGTCTCGGTGCGCGGCACGTTCATGTAGCCCAGCCCCGGCGTGAGCTTGACCGAATCGCTCACCACCACCGGCCGGGGCATCAGCTTCCGCACCAGACCATGCGACACTAGATAAGGGCCGAGTCCGAGGGTCTGGTCGGGGTAGCCGCCGTCGCTCCAACTGAAGAAGACCGGCCGCTTACCCATGTTGTCGCGGATCAGGAAGATCGTAGCCAGGTCCTGACGCAGCAGCACGTCCTGGCCGAACTTGATCTGAAGGCTGTCGAGGACGAGCCCGCCTTCGGGAGGCAACTGCATCGCTTCGGGAAGACTGTCCACTTCCGCCGCCGACAGATTGAAGACCGATGTAGTCGGACGGGGTGGTATTGGATGGGTCTTCCAGAGCGCGGCCGCCTCGGCGGGCTCAAAGGGAGGCGTCTCCCGGCGCCGGAGCTGGCGCAGGTGCCACTCGGTGTTCATGAGCGAGAGGTTGGCGAGGGTCACGTCCTGGCGGATTCCCTCGACCTCCTGTGCGTACCAGAGCGGGAAGGTATCGTTATCGCCGGCGGTGATCAGGATACCGTACGGCTCCACCGACTGCAGGATGTCGTAGGCGAAGTCGCGCGCCATCGTCTCGTGGGCGCGGCTGGCGGTGACTCGATTGCCGAAGAGGGGGATGAGCGCGAACGCCAGCACCGGGCTGGCCGCGGCCCAGCGGCCCGAGGGCGAGCCTCGATCGCGCAGAAAGTCTACGATGCTCTGCATCATCGAGCCGAGTCCCAGCGCCACGAAGGTGCCGAACACGGCGAACGATCCGATGAAGAAGTAGTCTCGCTCGCGTACTTCCCGGGGGAGGGACGGCTGGTCGGGGTACTGGGAGTAGCCGTATTTGAAGTTCATGTAGAACACGAGACCGAGCGACAAGGTGCCGAGCAGGGCCACGGCGGCGACGCCGGCGCGCCGGTCCGCCTTCCACAGCGCCCAGAGACCGCTGAGGCCGAGCACGGTGAATACTGCCGCAACGATGCTGGAGAGCCGGCCCCAATCCCGGGCGAACTGCCAGGAGTAATACTGCCAGAAATTGGCCAACTGCGCCGGGAAGGTGGCCTGGCGTTCCGTCAGCGCCGGCTTGCCGTACTGCACCCGGTTGAGCACGTCCTGCAGCGCCTGGCTGAACCAGCCGACGGGCTCGCCCTCGTTGATCGGGGGATACTGCCCCGAGCGCAGCGGGAGCCACAGGTAGTTGGCCGAGACTCCCACCACCACCGCGAGCACGCCGAGGTAGACCAGCGGGTCGCGAGGTGAGCGCCAGAGCGCGTAGCCGACCACGGCCGTCGTGAGCACCAGGAGGAGCAGTTGCCGCGAACCGCTCCCTTGAAAGAGGTCGAGCCAGTTGCCGCTCACGGCGAGCAGGAGGGCATAAAACGTGAGCAGCGCCCAGGGCTGCAGCGCCAGGCGCCAATCGGTCCAGAGCACGTAAACGCCCAATGCCGGGAGAGCGAGGAAGCCCATCAGGTGGTTGGTGGAGGTGAGCGCCAGGACGTAGGCGATGAGCACCAGCCACCGGTCGCGGTGCGGTCCCGGCTCATCGTCTCCCCAGCGCACCACCAGCCACATGACCAGGGCGATGGAAAGGAGCGAGAGGGTGTACACCTTTTCGTTCACGGTGGACTGGTTCCACACCGTCCAGGAGGTAGCCCCCACCAGCACTCCGGCGAAAGCCGCGCCGTAGCGAGCCCAGTGGTTGCGCACGATTCCCCGGAGCCACCGCTCCGCCACGAGAAACCAGAAGCCGGCCGCACCCGCGCTGGTGACCGCGGCGAAGAGGTTGATTCGCACGGCGTACGACTCCGACAGCGGCAGCAGCCCGAAGGTGTGGGCCAGCAGAACGAAGAGCGGATTGCCGGGAGGATGGGGAATCCCGAGCACCCGCGCCGCGGCGATGTACTCCGAGGTGTCCCAGAACGCGGTGGTCGGCGCCAGGGTCGCGATGTAGATCAGGAAGATCAGCAGAAAGGTCGCGAACGCCCAGAGATATGGCGGCTTGCCGGGTTGGGTGGCGGTCATGAGTTGCCGGTGGTGAGTAGATGGAACTGTCACCCTGAGCAAAGCGAAGGGGGCATGATCTGACGCATGGCCGCTTCGCTCCGCTCAGCGTGACAAGAATCAATGCCGAAACTGCCGCCGGCCGGTCATCACCATCGCCATGCCTCGCCGGTTGGCGGCCTCGATGATCTCGGCGTCGCGCACCGACCCGCCGGGCTGGATGATGGCGGTGACGCCCGCTTCGCCGGCCTGCTCGACCCCATCGGCAAAGGGGAAGAATCCGTCGGACGCCAGCACGCTGCCGGCGGGGTCGTGGCCCTGCTGCCGGGCTTTGTGCACCGCGAGGAAGGAGCTGTCCACCCGGCTCATCTGGCCGGCACCGATGCCGATCGCCATCTCGCCGCGGGCGAGAACGATGGCGTTCGACCTGACCGCCGCCACCGCGCCCCACGCGAAGCGGAGGTCGCCCCACTCGGGCTCAGTCGGCTGGCGGTCGGTCGGCACGGTCCAGGCGGCATCGGAGGGATCGAATTCGAACTGATCCTGCACCAGGAAGCCTCCACGCACCCGCTTGAAGTCGAGTGCTCGCGCGCCGCGACTGACCGGCAGCTCGACCACGCGGAGCTGCTTTTTGGCTCCGAGCACGGCCAGGGCATCGTCGTGAAACGATGGGGCGACCACCACCTCCACGAACAGGTCGCTCATCGCCTGCGCGGTACCGCGGTCCACGACGGTATTGAAGGCGATGACCGACCCGAAGGCGGACACCGGGTCGGTCGCGCGGGCCTTGCGAAACGCCTCCAGTGCGGAGCCGGCGACGGCGATGCCGCACGGAGTGGTATGCTTGATGACGCTGCACGCGGGTCGCTGGCTCCAGCAGGCCACCGCCGCCATAGCCGCGTCAATGTCGAGAATGTTGTTGAACGACAGCTCCTTGCCCTGCCGCTGGGTGAGGTCCCGCATGCCCCTCGGCTCCTGGGTGACGTAGAGCGCGGCCCGCTGGCTGGGGTTCTCGCCGTAACGGAGCACCTGCATCCGCTCCATGGCGAGCCCCAACATGCGGGGCAGTCCTTCTTCCTTGGGGGTCAGGAAGCTGGCGATGGCCGCGTCGTAGTCGGCGGTGTGGGCAAAGACCTTGGCGGCGAACTCCCGGCGGGTTTCCGGGGTGAGGGCCCCCCGCCGCAGGAGGTCGAGCACGCCGGGATAGTCGGTGGGATCCACCACCGGCAACACCGACTCGTGATTCTTTGCCGCCGAGCGGAGCATGGACGGCCCCCCGATGTCTATGTTCTCCACCGCGTCGGCAAAGGAGACACCGGGCCGCGAGATGGTCATCTGGAAGGGATAGAGATTCACGGCGACGAGATCAATCGGGACGATCCCGCGCTCGGCGATCGCGGCCATGTGCGCCGGCATCTCGCGCCGGGCGAGCAGCGCGCCGTGCACCGCCGGGTGAAGAGTCTTGACCCGGCCGTCGAGCAGTTCGGGAAATCCGGTGACGGCGTCCACCGCCATGACCGGCAGGCCGGCGCTCCGCAGCGCCGTAGCGGTGCCTCCGGTGGAGACGATCTCCCAGCCGAGCTGAATCAGTCCCTGGGCGAAAGCGACGATCCCGCGCTTGTCGCTGACTGAGATCAGCGCCCGAGGCATGGCCTGGAGATCATGAAAAGAACTCCACCGGTTGGGGAAGAGTCACCGGCTTTCCCGCGGCGGCCGCGGCCAGCACCGCGGCAGGCAGCAGCCGGTGCTCGGCCTCGAGCACGCGGGCGGCCAGCCGCTCAGGAGTGTCTCCGAGGAGCACGGGAACTCGAGTCTGACCCAGGATCGTCCCCCGGTCGTACACCTCATCCACCAGATGGACCGTCGCGCCGCTCTCGCGGGCGCCGCTGGCCAGCACCGCCTGGTGTACCCTCTGCCCATACATTCCCTTGCCACCGAACGAGGGTAGCAGGGCAGGATGAATGTTGAGGATGCGGTCGCGATAGCGGGTGACGACCGCCGCCGGTACCAGCTTGAGGTAGCCGGCCAGCACGATCAGATCCACTCGGTGCCGCTCGAGCGCGGCGAGCCACCGGCTGCCGTCGGCGGCATCGAGCAGCACCTCCACGGGCACCTCGTGACGTCGGGCCAGCTCCAGCGCGGGGGCGCCGGCGCGGTCGCTGAGCACGAGCACCACTCGAGCCGGCGCGCTCGGCCCCAGACTCTGGAGCAGCGCTTGGAGGTTGCTTCCCCGTCCGGAGACCGCAACGGCTACGCGCATGGTCATGGCCGGGGAAGGTAATGGAGGATGACTTCGACGGCAGCGGCCAGATCGGGAACCACCCGGAACTCTTTCTTCCGGTCCGGAGCGTCCACCGACCCTGGAGCCGCCAGGAGAATCCCGCTGCCACCCAGCACGCTCGCTGCTTCGACATCTCGGAGGCGGTCACCGACCCACCAGCTGGCCGCGAGATCAATGCCGAAGCGTTCCGCGGCGCGGCGATACAGTAGAGGCCCTGGCTTGCGGCAGTCACAGGATCCGCCGAATGCTGGATGATGGGGACAATGAAAGTGGGCATCGAGGCGGGCACCGCGCTCCTCCAACAGAGCTCCGAGCCGGTGCGCGGTGGCGAGGTAATCGGCCTCGCTGGCCAGCCCGCGGGCGATCGCCGACTGATTGGTGACCACGATGGCCAGGAGACCGGCGGCATTGAGCCTCCCGATGGCCGCCGCGGCGTTGGGCAGGAGACGCACCTGCTCCGGGAGTCGAAGGTAGCCGGGATCCTCGATGATGGTGCCGTCGCGATCGAGGAACACGGCCCTGGCCGAGCTCACTCCCGAAGCGCCAGCTCGAGCGCCGCTCCCACTCGCGACTCGGCCCCATCCGGAAGCGTGCGGGTGTCCAGCAGGACGCGCCCTCCAGCTACCCGGGTGACGACGGGCGTGGCACCGAGGCGCAGCCGGAGCGCGAGGCCGTCGGCGCCGAGCGGCCCGGCGTGGAGCGAGACGAGCGTGGTGGGGAGTACGGCGCCGGGGAACGCCCCTCCGCCGACCGCCGATTCGCCGGTGAGCAGCTCGGGACTGAGCACCGCCGGGCAAGCCGCCAGCAGGCGCCCTGCCCGCCGCACGATCTCCTCCGCGGAGAGCGTCAGCATGCGGAGCACCGGGATCTCGCGCAGCGCCGAAGCGGGGTCGCGGTAGAGGGACAGGGTCGCGCCCAGCCCGGCCAGGGTCATCTTGTCGGCCCGCACCGCCCGCGCTACCGGGTGCTCCCGGCAGAGTGCCACCAGTGCCTTCCGGCCCACCAGGCATCCCGCCTGCGGCCCGCCCAGCAGCTTGTCTCCGCTGAAGAGCACCAGGTCGGCACCGGCATCGAGGGCATCCGACACCCGCGGCTCTGAGGTCAGCCCCCAGGGCGACAGGTCGGCGAGGAGGCCGCTGCCGATGTCGTAGAGGTAGGGAACCCCGGCTTCCCGGGCGAGCGAAGCCAGCGCGGCGGGGTCAGGCGAGGCGACGAAGCCGCGCTGCTCGAAGTTGGAACGGTGCACGGTCAGAAACGCCGCGACGTCGCGGTCGAGCGCGCGGCGATAATCGTCGAGATGGGTGCGATTGGTGGTGCCGACTTCGTGCAGGCGGGCGCCGCTTCGCGTCAGGATATCGGGAATCCGGAACGACCCGCCGATCTCGATCAGCTCGCCCCTGGAAATGACGACGTCGCGGCCGGCCGCGATGGCGCTGAGGGCGAGCAGCAGCGCGCCGGCCGCGTTGTTGACCACCAATGCGTCTTCGGCTCCGGTCACGCCGCAGAGGAGCTCGCGGCAGTGATCGGTGCGGCTGCCGCGGCTGCCGGAGGAGAGATCGAGCTCGAGGTTGCTGTAGCCGCTGGCGACGGCGACTATCGCCTCCACCGCGGCCGGTGCCAGCGGCGCGCGGCCGAGGTTGGTGTGCAGCACCACGCCGGTGGCGTTCAACACCGGGCGCAGGTTGGAGCGGCCGCGGGTGGCGAGGCGGTCCTGGATGTCGGCGGCCCAGCTTTCGGGTTGGCCCGCCCGCCGTGAGCGCGCCGCCTCGATAGACTCCCGCACCGCGGTAAGAACCGCGCTCCGCGGCGCCACTTGAAGCAGCTCCTGTACACCGGGCTCGCGGAGCAGGCGATCCACCGAGGGCAACTGGCGGCGCCGGTCGCTCACCGGCGCGGTTGGGGCGGGGGCTTGAGGGAGTCGGCGCGCCGCCCGAGGGAGTCCGGCCGGCGCGGGAGCGAGTCGGCGGTGCCCAGGGAGTCTCTGGCGGGGCGCTCAGGCACGGCCACGGTGCCCACTACGTCTCCCGTCACGCCGGTGATGTTGCGTACTCCTCGAATTTCCAGCGCCAGCCGGGCGCCCGGAGCCCAGGGCCGGCGCACTCGCAGCACCAGGCGATCGGAGAGCGGCGGACGCTCGGAG
>JACCQZ010000233.1 GCA_013813875.1 Gemmatimonadales bacterium
GGTATGGGCCGAGGAGCGGGGATCGGAGCCGGCTCGGGTTGTGGAGTGGGCGTGGGGGGAGGTGTCGGGGCCCCGGCGCAGGCGCCGAGCACGGCGGCGATGACTAGAGCGGCCGGCCGGCGAATCACGCGGCGGCGTCGCCCCCGGTCCACTGGTGAGCCACCTCTTGCATGCGGCGGAGGCTGCGCTCACGGCCGACCACGGCGAGCAGTTCGTTTACCGGCTCGGAGACAGTGGAGCCGGTCAGTGCCACGCGGATCGGCTGCAGCGCATCACCCAACTTGAGTCCGTGCTCGGCGGCGGCGGCCTTGAGGGTCTCGAGGAGCCGCTCCGAGGTCCAGTCCTTGGGATCGAGGGCTTCGAGCGCGCGCGCGGCGAGCTCGAGGTTGGCGGAAAACGCCGGCCCCATTTTCCGGATGAGCGTCTCTCCCTTGGGGTCAAGTGCCGCCCGAGGCGGATCGAGGCGCACCGCCACCTGCTCGGCGAGATGGATGATGGTGCGCGAGCGCGCCTTGACGGCGTTGACGATGGGCACCAGATCGCGGTCGCCATGGGCCACGCCTGACCGCGCGAGTTGCCGCTGTACCGGGCCCAGCATCTCCTCCGCGGGCAGCGCGGAGAGATATTGCCCGTTCATCCACTCCAGCTTGGTGGTGTCGAACACGGCCGCCTTCTTCTGGATACCCTCGAGCGAGAAGAGCCGGATCATCTCGTCCTCGGGGAGGATCTCGCGGTCGCCCCCGGGAGCCCAGCCCAGGAGGACCAGAAAATTCCGCATGGCGGCGGGAAGGATCCCCTGGTCCTGGTAGTCCCCCACCGCCGTAGCGCCATGGCGTTTGGAGAGCTTCTTGCCGTCAGCGCCGAGGATCATCGGCACGTGGCCGAAGACCGGTTGCGGGTGGCCGAGTGCGCGGTAAAGGGCGATCTGCTTGGGCGTGTTGGATATGTGGTCGTCGCCACGGATGACGTGGGAGATCCGCATAGCGATGTCGTCGCTCACGACCGCAAGATTGTAGATGGCGGTGCTATCGCTCCGCAGGATGACGAAGTCATCGAGATCGCGGCCCTGAAAGCTGATTCGGCCGTGCACCGCGTCGTCCCAGGCAATTTCCTCGTCCTGCAGCAGAAATCGGATGGTGGAGGGAATGCCCGCGCCGCGACGCTCCTCGACCTCAGCGGGGGTGAGACGAAAGCACCGGCGGTCGTAGCGGAATCCCAGGCCGGTCACCTCCACCCGGGCTCGCTGTGCCTCGAGCTCTTCCCGGGTGCAGAAACAGCGGTAGGCCTTGCCTTCTGCCAGGAGCCGCTCGGCGTCGGCCTGGTGTCGGGCTCCGTATTCTCCCTGGAAGTACGGCCCTTCGTCGCACTCGATACCCAGCCAGGCGAGACCGTCCAGGATGACCTGGGTGTGCGCCTCGGTGCTGCGCTCACGGTCGGTATCCTCGATCCGCAGGATCAACGTGCCACCGGTATGGCGTGCGTAGAGCCAGTTGAACAGCGCGGTACGGGCGCCGCCGACGTGAAGGTAGCCTGTGGGAGAGGGGGCGAAGCGGGCGCGAATCATAGAAGCGAGTGACAAGAGACAAGTGCCAAGTGACAAGCCGGTGCCACGCGGAAAGCGTGGAGGTGGCATCGTAGCCAGCTTCGCCACCGGCCTCTTGCCACCCACTTGTCACTTGGCACTTGTCACTCGGCACTGGTAGTTACGGAGCGGGAGGGATTCGAACCCTCGATAGAGGTTGACCCCCTATGCCGGTTTAGCAAACCGGTGCCTTCAGCCACTCGGCCACCACTCCCGATGTCCTATGTAAGGGGCGGAAATTCGCAAGGTGTGTGCACTTCCGCAACCCCGCTTTACTGTTGCAGCGATGGGAGACCGAGCCACTCGGCCGCGCGGCCCCGCCCGATCCTGGGATGGAACTTGCAGTGCCCGCCGCGGTGTACCTTATTTGACTGCCGGCTTCACCGTTTCTCTGACGAACTGCATTCATGGATCAGCAGGGCCTCACCCAGAACGCGCCCCGTACCGAACGTCCGGACGGGGGTTTCACGGTGCTCGTGGTGGACGACGAAGAAGCCGTCCGCCGCCTGGCCTGCCGCATGCTGACCTGGACCGGCTATCAGGCCCTCGAGGCCAGGCACGGGCGCGAGGCACTCACCACAATCGAGGAGTACACCGGGCCCATCCACCTGGTGCTCACCGACATCAAGATGCCCGGGATGAATGGACGCGAATTGGGCCGCCACGTCGAACAGCGGTGGCCCGGGAAGCCTATCCTCTACATGTCCGGATTCGCCTCGGAGGTGTTCCAGGGCGGCCTGCTGGAGGCGGGTGCTCCATTTCTCTCCAAACCTTTCACCCAGGACGACTTGGCCGCCAAGGTACGGGCACTCCTGGAGGGGTAGTCCGCGTAGCACAGCCATACTGGCTGCCGGTTTCAGTCCTGCTGGACATCGGTCCCCTGACAGCATCCTTCTGTTGCGTTTATTCGGCAGATGAGGCAGGGTGCCACAGCGAACGGGAGGTAAGCGGGACCAAGGCCAGCCCCCGAACTGGCATGGATGTTGAACTTAGGGCGTCGTTCCTCTAATCTTGGGCTGAGCACAATTTGCGCAGGAATGACCAAATGGCGAATGGGGTGCTGGAAGTGCCGGCAAGCGAAATATCCCCTCCACGTCTTCGGGTATCGGGAGCGCCGTTGCACATCGTCTGTCCCACCTACTGGTATCCTCAGCACGCAAGCGACACCCAGGCCACGTACGTCCACGACATCAATCGTCATCTGGTACTGCGGGGGCACCAAGTCACGGTGGTGACGCCCGGCGATCCGGCGTTGCCCACGACCGACACCTTCGACGGCGTGGAGGTGGTCCGCTTTCCGATGCAGCTCCCCAGCGATCTCACCTACGGCCGTGTCGCCCAGAGTCGGGTGAGCATGCTGGGGAAGGTGGCCCGGATCGCGGTCATGTCGTACTACCTCGAGGCCCAGTATCGCGCCACCGTCGCCGTCGCCCGCCAGCGCAACTCCTCCGTGGTGCACGCGCACTGGGCCATTCCCACCGGCCCGGCGGCGGTGATGGCCGCCCGGCGCCTCAAGCTGCCCAGCGTCATCACGATGCACGGCGGGGACGTCTACGTGAATCCGGAGCAGGGATACGACTTCCCCACTCGCTGGTACGTGCGGCCGCCGCTGCGCTGGACACTGCACCACGCCGACGCGCTGACCGCGATTACCGATGACTGTCGCCAGCACGCGTTGCGAGCGGGCGCCCCGGAGGCCTCGGTGCGTCTGGTCTTCAA
>JACCQZ010000205.1 GCA_013813875.1 Gemmatimonadales bacterium
GGCCGTTGCTCTCCCAGTGGACGTCGGTGAACTCGGTGATCACATAGCCCACGATGGTGGGATGCCGCCGCATCTGCTCGATCTGGTATTTGAGGGCGGTGAACTGCATGCGCTGGCTGGCGGCCGACAGGTCGGAGAGGGTCGGGAAGACCTTGTCCAGATGAAACGCCTTGAACCGCTGCTCGATTCCATGCGGATAGACGACACCGTCCCCCCACTCGATCCCGGTCTCGAACCACCAGGGCTCGCGGCCGTAACACTGGCGCAGCTTGCCCACGTCCGGTAACCCCCAGTTGCCGAACTCCGAGACCACCATCGGCTCGCTCCCCCGCCGGCGCACCTCGGGCGCCTGCTGCCGGGGCAGCGGGTTCCACGGATCCCGGATGTACTCCCGCCACGACTCGATGCTCTCGTACACATGGGCGAAGGTCCACGGCGGGCGGGTCGCGAAGGTCTGCACCCATTCCTTCCACTGCCGGTAGTGGTCCGGCATGGCGTAGTAATTGTGGAAGTCCTCGATGTCGGTGACGACGTGAAAGTTGGTGAAGCAGGGTGAGTTGCCCACCACCAGCCGGTAGGGATCGAGCGCCTTGAGCTCGTTGTACGTCTCCGAGAGCCAGGCCCGGTGTCCCGGATTGACCGCCAGGTCCACCCCCCAGTTCTCGTTCACGATGGTCCAGATGATGATGGACGGGTGGTTCCAGTCCCGCTCGACCATGCCGAGCAGCGTCTCCCGTGCCCGGCGCTTGGACGCCTCGGTCAGCTCCTGCCAGTTGGGAAGCTCGGTCCAGATCAGCAGCCCCGCCCGGTCGGCCGCGTCGTAGTAGCGGGGATCGGTGATCTTGATGTGCGTCCGGAGACAGTTGAGCCCCATGTGCTTCGCCTTGGCGAACTGGTCGTAGAGCTCGGCGTCGCTGAACGGGGTGTAGATCAGATCGGGGTAGTAATCCTGGTCGAGGGCGCCGCGGAGGTAAAGCACCCGGCCGTTCAACAGCAGATGTCCGGTGGAGGATGTGGCGATGGTGCGCATCCCGAAGTGCGTGGCGTGGCTGTCGAGGGGCTCCACCTGATCATCGGCGTCCGAGACCAGCTCCGCCTGCAGATCGTAGAGGTTGGGGGCCTCGGTATCCCACAGCATCGGATCCGGCTGAGGGAGGTTGAATTCCTCGCTGTCGTTGCCGGCAGCGAGCGGGAAACGATGCTCCCTGACCACGCCGGCCGGGTCGGTCACCCGGAAGCGCACACTGGTGGACTCGGCGGCATTCCGGCTGAGACAGAGCCGGACCTGCACCTGCTGGCCCGGCACGTCTGGAGTCACCCGCACGCGGGTAATGTGGGTGGCGGCTCGCCGCTCCAGGTACACGCTCTGCCAGATTCCCCCGATGGGCCCATACCAGCTCTGCTTGCCGTGAGGAATTTCGGCGAAGGTGAATTCGGGGAGGAAGTCGGCGTCGTTGCCCGGGTCTATCACCTGCACGACCAGCTCGTTCGGCCCATCGAACTTCAAGGCGCGAGTCACGTCGAGCTCGAAGGGGAGATAGCCGCCTTCATGGTCACCCAGCGGTTGTCCGTTCAGCCATACCGTGGCGAAGTAATCCACCGCCCCGAAGTGCAGGAGCCACACCCCGCCCGCCTCGCGGAGCTCGGGCGCCACCTCGAAGGTATGGCGGTACCAGGCGACCCCGCTGTAGTCCCGCAGGTCGTCGAACTGCGCCTGCCAGGGACCGGGGACGCGGATCGCTCGCGCCGCGTGGTCCCGGCTCAAGGTGTGCGGTGTGAGCTGCTGGGTCGGGTCCGGAAAAAACTCCCACTGGCCATCGAGACTTACGCGTGTGCGATTCACCGATTTGCTCCAAGGATGTCTGGGTGAACGAAAGCTTGCGTAAGAGAGATGGCTAGGTCGCGTTTGGCAAGCGCCCCGTGCTCTTCCGGTGGCGTCCTGCAGTCTTACCTTTCGCTCGTCGGGTCGCCCCCACTCACGGGAGTCTGTCGCGCATGCTCATCACCTATCTCCTGATCGGTCTCGCCGCGGGCGTGCTCTCGGGCCTTTTCGGAGTTGGAGGCGGAATCCTGATCGTACCGGCCCTGGTGCTGCTGGCCAACTTTCCCACCAAGATGGCGTTGGGCACCTCCCTCGGGGCTCTCCTTCTCCCGGTGGGCCTGCTCGGCGCATACACCTACTGGCAGCATGGCAATCTCGACATGCGAGCTTCGCTCCTGGTCGCATGCGGCCTCTTTCTCGGCGCCTGGGGCGGCGCCCGACTCGCGCACGAGCTCTCAGCCGCAACCCTGCAGCGGGCGTTCGCGGTCTTCATCGTCCTGATGGCCATCCGCCTCTGGATGGAGGCGGGTACCAATTGATCGTTTTCGAGCCCAACGGAATCCAGCTCACCTTATCAACGCTATCCGCGGCCAGCTCGCGGGTGCCGCACATCGGAGAACGGTATGCGCAGTGAAGCAATGAGCGCCGCGATGGCGCTGTTCGCCATAGGCGGGTGCGGTGGACGCACTCCCGGGCCCGATGGCCAGCCGCTGGAAAAGCCGGTGGCCACCGCCGAGATGATAGATGCCGGGGGCGCCCAAATCGGGGTAGCCACTTTTGCCAGCGCCGACACCGGCGCCACCCTCGGCCTCAGCGTATCAGGGCTGCCGGCCGGGAGCCACGGACTGCACGTACACGAGGCCGGAAGCTGCGCCACCCCTGACTTCAAGTCGGCCGGCGATCACTTCAACCCGGGCTCAAAGCAGCACGGCCTGGAAAACCCGGCGGGCCCCCATGCCGGTGACCTTCCCAACCTCCGGGTGGAGGCCGATGGATCGGCCGACACCTCCATCACGCTCGATCCCGCCCTGCTCGGCACCGGCCCGCGCTCGATCCTCGGCTCCCAGGGAACCGCGCTCGTCATCCATGCGGCCGCCGATGACCAGCGCTCCGACCCGAGCGGCGAGTCGGGCGATCGAATCGCGTGCGGGGTCATCGAGCGGACCTGACATAGGCAGCGCGGTGACATGACGCTCCTCCGCCTCACCGACCGCGGCCTGTTCTGCGAGGCGGGAGGATTTCACGTTGATCCCTGGGGAGCGGTTGACCGCGCGGTCGTGACCCATGCCCATAGCGACCACGTGGCGTGGGGCTGCGGAGCCTACCTCACCTCAGCGGAGGGACACGGGGTGCTGCGGAGCCGTCTCGACCCGGCCGCCCGGGTGCGCGGTGTTCCCTACGGAGAGACGGTGGAAATCGGCGGGGTGCAGGTGTCACTGCACCCCGCCGGCCACATCCTCGGCTCGGCTCAGGTCCGCGTGGCCCACCGGGGCGAGGTCTGGGTGGTCTCGGGCGACTACAAGACCGATCCCGACCCAACCTGCACCCCATTCGAACCGGTCCGCTGCCACACCTTCGTCACCGAATCCACCTTCGGCCTCCCCATATACCGCTGGCCACCGCAGTCCGAGGTGATAGGCGAGATCAACGCCTGGTGGCGCTCCAACCAGAATGCCGGTAAAGCGACGCTGCTCTTCGGCTACGCGCTGGGGAAGGCGCAGCGGCTCCTCGCCGGGCTCGATCCGGCGCTCGGACCTATCCTTACCCACGGAGCGGTAGAGCGGATGACGACTCTCTACCGCGACGCGGGGGTCAATCTTCCCCCTACCACCCACGCCGGCTCGCTGGACCGCCGGGCGGACCTGAGCCGTGCCATCGTGGTGGCGCCTCCATCGGCCGACGGCTCGGCCTGGACTCGCCGGTTCGGCCTCCATGCCACCGGGTTCGCGTCGGGGTGGATGCTGGTTCGCGGCGCGCGGCGGCGGCGCTCCCTGGACCGCGGCTTTCCTCTCTCCGACCACGTGGACTGGCCCAGCCTGCTCGGCGCCATCGCCGCCACCGGCGCCGAGCGAATCTGGGCCACCCACGGCTACACCGCGGTGGTGGTCCGCTGGCTGCAGGAGCACGGGTTCGACGCTCACGCGGTGGAAACCCGGTTCGAGGGGGAGCGGGACGACGACGCGGATGCGGCGGAGGGATGAGAGAGTTTGCCCGGCTCTACGTCGCGCTCGACGAGACCACCGCGACCAGCGAGAAGGTCGCCGCGCTGACCGCCTACTTCCGCGCCGCGCCGCCCGAGGATGCGGCTTGGGCGGTGCACTTTCTGGTGGGGCGGCGCCCCAAGCGACTGGTCGCGTCCAGTAGTCTGCGCGCGTGGGCCGCAGCTGAGGCCGGCATTCCCGATTGGCTCTTCGAGGAGAGCTATCACTCCGTCGGAGATCTCGCCGAGACGATCACCCTTCTCCTTCCCGACACCGGCAGCCCGAGCGAGTACCCATTGTCGCAATGGGTGGAGCAGCGGCTGCTCGCCTTGCGGGGACAGGACGAGGCGGTGCAGCGCGAAGAGATGGTGCGCGCCTGGCGGGAGCTGGAGCGCCGCGAACGATACGTGTGGAACAAGCTCATCACCGGCAGCTTCCGGGTCGGGGCGTCCGCCAGGTTGGTGGTGCGCGCCTTGGCCGGCGCCAGTGGGGTTCCCGAGGAAGTCGTCGCGCACCGACTCATGGGAGCGTGGGACCCGTCGCCCGACTTCTACCGCCGCCTCGTTGCCACCGACACCGGGGACGCGGACGTGAGTCGTCCCTACCCCTTTTATCTCGCCTACCCGCTGGAAGACGACCCGGCCACCCTGGGAGATCCCGCCGAGTGGATCGCCGAATGGAAGTGGGACGGCATCCGGTCCCAACTGGTCCGCCGGGCCGGCAAGAGCTTTCTCTGGTCTCGGGGCGAGGAGCTGCTCAGCGGCCGCTTTCCCGAGGTCGAGGAGGCGGCCGCCCTGCTGCCCGAGGGAACGGTACTCGATGGCGAGCTGCTGCCGTGGCTGGACGGCGCGCCGCTGCCCTTTGCCCAGCTGCAGCGGCGAATCGGCCGGAAGAGCCTGAGTCGAAAGATCCTGGCCGAGGTGCCGGTGGTGCTCGTCGCCTACGACCTGCTGGAGGAGGGTGGTGAAGATCTGCGACCGCTTCCGCTCGCCGAGCGGCGCCGACGGCTGGGAGCACTGCTCGCCCGGGTGCCGTCGGCGGGGCGCCTGGTCATCTCGGCGGCGGTGAAGGCGGCGGCATGGGAAGACGCCTCCGCGGCGCGCCTGCGGGCACGGGAGCAGGGGGCCGAGGGGCTCATGCTCAAGCGGCTCTCCAGCGCCTATGGCGTCGGCCGCCGGCGAGGCGACTGGTGGAAATGGAAAGTGGACCCACTCAGCGTGGACGCGGTACTAATCTATGCCCAACCGGGAAGCGGTCGGCGGGCAGGCCTCTACACCGACTACACCTTCGGCCTGCGCGACGGAGAGGGGTTGGTGCCTTTCGCCAAGGCCTACTCCGGGTTGACCGACGCCGACATCCGGCGGGTGGACGCCTTCGTTCGCCGCAACACCCTGGAGAAGCACGGACCGGTTCGGGTGGTGAAGCCGGAGCTGGTGTTCGAGATCGCCTTTGAGGGCATCCAGGCGTCGCCCCGGCACAAATCGGGGATCGCGGTGCGGTTTCCTCGGATGGTTCGCTGGCGTACCGACAAGCGGGTGGATGAGGCGGATACGATCGAGACGTTGAGGGCGTTGCTGGATCGGGGGGTGGAAGCGTAGCCGGATCCGGGAGGATGTGCTGCCGCTGTCATCGTCGCCACCCGCTGTC
>JACCQZ010000236.1 GCA_013813875.1 Gemmatimonadales bacterium
ACCCGAGCCAGCTTCAACGCCGCACTGTTGGCCAATCCCATGTGGCCGTCGAGCCGGCTCACGAACACCGGGTTGTTGGGGGTTACCGAGTCAATCCAGCCCCGCTGCGGCAGCGGCGCGCCGGGCCAGCGCTCGTGATCCCAGTTGCCTCCGGTGATCCACTCGCCGGGCCGCAGCTCTTTGGCGTAGGCTTTGAGCCGGGACACGAACTCCTCTGGCGATGTCGCATCCCGAAGCTCTACGCTGGCCAGCTGGAACCCGCCGCTCAGAAAGTGGGTGTGGGCATCCATGAAACCGGGCACGACCATGGCGGTGCCATTGGAGAGCACGCGGGTACTGGGCCCGGCCAGACGGGCGATCTCGGCGCTGTCCCCGACCGCGCGTATGGCGTCGCCCGCCACCGCGACCGCCTGGGCCCAGGGCCGGGCGGAGTCACCGGTCCACACCCGGCCGTAGACCACGAGGTCCACGGGAGCGGACGAGTCGGCCGGTGCTGCCCTGCAGGCGAATACGCCGGCGAGCGCGGCGAGTTGGAGCGGGGCACGCACCAGGCGAAGCGGCATTGGACCTCTCAGCGAAGCTTGGTGAGTCGGCGGATGGCCTCGAGTTTCTCGAGCGCGCTCCCACCGGAGGCGGCAGGGGCCACCGAAAACAGATCGCGGATATCGAGCAGGATTTCGAGCATGAGCTGGTCGCGCATGTACGCGCTCTCCAGATCAATGGTGCGTCCGGCGTCACCCATCTCCTTGGCCCGGTCGTAGGACTCGCGGTAGATGGTCTCCAGGTTGGTCAGGATCCGTTCGCGGGAGCGCATTGGTGAGGGTTGGGCTATGGGCTATGGGCTGTGAGCTATGAGCTATGAGCTGGGGCTATGGGCTATGGGCTATGAGCTATCGGCTATCGGCCTTGGTGCGGCCGGCGTAATTCGAGCAGTTCTTCGGGCCAGGGGAGCGATGTAGCTTACTCAGGGTCCGGGGTCTCCGCCACGGACACGCTGATAGCCCACAGCCCACAGCCCATAGCCCATGGCCCACCACCATGCCCCTCACCAACACCACCGTACTCTTCTTTGCCGGGCCGCTCTACGAAGACCTCGAATTGTGGTACCCCAAGATTCGCCTGGAGGAGGAGGGAGCGCGAACAGTGGTAGCCGGGACGGGTGAGAAGAGCTACCAGGGCAAGCGGGGCTATCCGCTCACCGTGGACACCACCGTTGACGACATCTCGTCCGAGAGCTTCGATGGTCTCGTCATTCCCGGCGGGTACGCCCCCGACATCATGCGGCGCTCGGCCAAGCTGCTCCGACTCACCCGGGAGATCTACGAGGCGGGCAAGCCGGTGGCGTTCATCTGCCACGCGGGCTGGGTGCCGATTTCGGCGGGAATCGTTCGCGGGAAGCGCGGCACCAGCGTCGGCGCCATCAAGGACGATCTGGTCAACGCCGGCATGTTGTGGGAGGACAGCCCGGTGGTGGTGGACGGCAATCTGATTTCCTCCCGCACCCCGGCCGACCTCCCTCAATTCATGCGGGCGCTGATCACCGCACTGGGCCGCTCATGACCCTCGGCGAGGCCCAGCGGCGGGTGGATGCCTGGATCGGCCAGTTCGAGGAGGGCTACTTCCATCCCCTCACCAACATGGCCCGGCTGAGCGAGGAAGTCGGCGAGCTGGCGCGGGAAGTGAACCACCGCTTCGGTCAGAAAACCAAGAAGCAGGAGGAGCCGGAGGGAGATCTCGCCATGGAAATGGCGGACATCCTGTTCGTCGTCATCTGCATGGCCAATCGCGAGGGGATTGATCTGCAGACAGCGATCGACCGGATGATGGAGAAGGTGGAGGGGAGGGATGGGGGGAGATGGAGGAGGAGAAAGTGACAAGTGACGAGTGACAAGTGATGGTAAGGGCGTGAGAGCGAGCCAGTCCTTACTACTTGTCACTTGTCACTTGTCACTTGTCACTTGCCACTTGCCACTTGCCACTCTCCCTTCTCCCTTCACTCCCATTCCCTCGGCTCCCCCTCCAACTCCTCCAACAGCGTCAGGTAACTCTCATACCGGTCGCGTTGGATCTCGCCGGAGTCCACTGCTGAGCGGACGTGACAGCCTGGCTCGGTACGGTGGCGACAGTCGGCGTAGCGGCAATCGCCCAGGAAGGGGCGGAATTCAGGGAAGCAGTCGTCGAGCTCGCCCGGATCGATTCCCCATAGTCCCACCTCGCTGAACCCGGGGGTGTCCACCAGAAACCCTCCCGCCGCGAGCGGCAGCATGACCGCGGCGACCGTGGTGTTCTTTCCCCGGCGAACTTTGGCGCTGAGCTCTCCGATCCTGAGCTGGAGCCCCGGTTGCACCGCGTTCAACAGGCTCGACTTGCCGGCACCCGACGGGCCGGTAACGACCGAGGTACGTCCGGTCAGCGCCGCTCGGAACTCGGGTATCCCCTCCCCACTCCGCACGCTGGTCGGAAATACCTGGTATCCGGCGCGGCGACATCGCTCGGTCAGCGCCTCTCCGGCGTCGAGGTCCACCTTGTTGACGGTGACGGCGGCGGGGATCGCGTTGGCCTCGGCGACCACGAGCAGCCGGTCAATGAGCTGGGGGATGGGAGCGGGGTCAACCGTCGCGGTGACGATAAAGACCTGATCAATGTTGGCGGCGATGGGGCGGGTGCCGCGGCCTTCGGGAACCCGCCGCTCCAACAGCGTAGTCCGCGGCTCGACCCCTACGATGGCGTGAAGCTCGCCAGCGGGATCGGGCTCCAGCTGCACCCGGTCACCCACCACCACTCGCGGGGTGTCGCGCTTGACCTTCCCACTGAGCACCGCCCGGACGGGCCCATCGGAGGTGGCTACACGGTAGACCGCGCCATCGCGCTCGAGTACGGTCCCTTGCGCCGCCGTCACCACTCCGCCGGAGCCCGGACGATCGCCTCCTCCAGCTCGGACTTGACGTCGTAGAGCGAGATGGCCTTGAGCCGCTCGGCGGCGGTATCAGGCGTCGGCCCCCAGGCCAGCGTCTCGGTCTCGAGATGCCCGACCGGCCGCTCGCCGCCGGGCGACCAGCGAACAAAGAGGAGCGCCGCGCCGTAAAGCCCGCGGGGGTCTGGCCCCTCTTCGACGTAAATGGCGACCGAGTATGCCTGACCGTCGCTCCCGCCAAAGGCGGCGGCGCGGTCGTGCTTCTGCATGTACCCACCCAGCGTGAGTTCGCTCATCGTCGCGGCACCGATTCTCGTACGACGTTTCCCAGGAGAAATGCGATGTTGGCGGGGCGTTCCGCCAGCCGCCGCATGAGGTAAGGATACCACTGGGTGCCGAAGGGGATATAGACCCGCACACGGTGGCCCGCCTGGCGCAGCCGGTCCTGCAGATCCCGGCGCACACCGTAGAGCATCTGGAACTCGAAGCGGTCGGCGCCGATGCTTTCCCGCCCAACCAGCTCGAGGGCGCGGGCGATGATGGCCTCGTCGTGGGTGGCGAGCCCGGGGTAGTTACCGGCGGTGAGGAGCCGCTCCATGAGCTTCAGGTAGCTCCGGTCTACGTCAGCCTTGTCGGGAAAGGCCACGGCCGGCGGCTCCAGGTAGGCGCCTTTGCACAGACGTACCCGGGCCCGCATGGCATTCAGGTCCTCGACGTCTTTCTCCGAGCGGCGGAGCATTGACTGGATGACCACTCCGCAGTGCGCGCCGTAGGCATCGAACAGGCGGTCACGGAAGAAGTCCAGGGTACGTTGGGTGTAAGCCGACCCCTCCATGTCGAGTCGGACAAATCCGCGCAACGCCTTGGCCTTGTCGAGGATGCGGACCATGTTGGCGTGGCACAGATCCTCGCCGATGTCCAACCCCATCTGGGTGAGCTTGACCGAGACATTTACCTCGACGCCGCTGGCCGCCATTCGATCGAGCATCTGGAGATACTGGTCCCTCGCTTTCACCGCCTCGCCTTGGGCCGTCACGCTCTCGCCCAGGAGGTCGAGTGAGGCGGTGGTGCCTCGACGGCTCAGCTCCTGCGCCGCCGCGACGCCCTCGTCTATTGACTCGCCGGCCACGAAGCGGGAAGCGAACTTGCGAGCCAGCCCGTTCCGGCGCACGAAGTTGAACATACCCTGCCGCTCGGAGAGCCAGAGCAACCCCTGTCGCATGATCACCTCGACACTCCGCGAAAAGCCGTTGGCCTACCAGGGTGCGGTACAGCGCACCCGAAGGTAGCCGGGGCCTGGATCGGAGTGTAGAGCCTCCCATTTCAGGTCTGAAGCGTTGAATCTTTATGCATCGGCGGGTATCTGCTGCCGGGGCGCGGATTGCCTGGTGACTCCAGTCACGTCAACCCGGCTCGAGGCGCTCCTATCGTGCTCCAAGAGCTGCGGACATCCATCCACTCGGGCCCACACGAATGAAAACACGCAGGTCGAAGCGGCCGGCAACCAAGCGTACCCGGCGGGGACGGGCGGCCGATTCGGCCGCGAGCCCGGCGGCGGCCGAGCCCGCCGAAGTGGCGCAAGCCGCCGGGCTCCGATACGTGAACGACACCATGCCGGGAATCAGGAGGCGTCGTGCCGGTAAGGGCTTCAGCTATGTCGGTCCGGATGGCCGCACCATTCGCGAGGCGAAGCCGCTGGCGCGAATTCGCGCGCTCGCCATTCCGCCGGCCTACACCGATGTCTGGATCTGTCCGACACCCAACGGGCACATTCAGGCCACTGGCCGAGACGCGCGAGGCCGCAAACAGTACCGCTACCACCCCCGTTGGCGAGAGGTGCGCGACGAAACCAAGTTCAGCCGCATGATCTCGTTCAGCCACAAGCTTCCCCGGATCCGCAAGCGGGTGGATCGCGATCTCGGCCTCCCGGGCCTGCCCCGGGAGAAGGTCGTAGCCACGGTGGTCCGGCTGCTCGAATGCACCGGCATTCGGGTGGGGAATGACGAGTACGCGCGCGCCAACAGCTCCTACGGCCTCACCACGCTTCGTGATAACCACGTCGAGGTGTCGGGCTCGAAGCTGCGCTTCGAGTTCCGCGGCAAGAGTGGAAAGACTCACGCCGTTGACCTCAGCGACCGCCGGCTGGCCCGGATCGTACAGCGATGTCAGGCGCTGCCCGGGGAGGAGCTGTTTCAGTACCTGGACGAGCAGGGAGTTCAGCAGACGATAGACTCGGGGGACGTGAACGCCTACCTCAAGGAGATTACCGGTGAGGACTTTACCGCCAAAGACTTCCGAACCTGGTCGGGTACCATTCTGGCGGTGGCGGCGTTGCGCGACCTGGGGCCGATGGCGACTCAGCGGGAGGCCAAATCGGCGGTGCTCGAGGCGATTGACCAGGTGGCCAAGAAGCTCAACAATACCCGCGCGGTCTGCCGCAAGTACTACGTGCACCCGGCGGTATTCGACAGCTTTATGGCCGGATCCATGCTGGAGGCTCTGGCCGACGGGGACCGGGCAGCGAACGCCATCGGCGCCGCACTGGAGCCGGAGGAGCGTGCCGTAGTGCACCTGCTCAAGCGACGTTAGGCTGAGAGTGCGCCACCGGATCCCGCGCCGCCTGCCACGGTCACAACACCTGACATGACCGCCGCTCCGTGGATGGTGCAATGGTAGGGATACGACCCGGCGGCAGCGAATGTTCGGACATAAGTGCCGGAGCTCTGATTGGGCGAGCTGATTCGGCCGTCGAAGGTAACGTTGTGCTCGACGCCGCCGGGATTCCACGCCCAGGTTACCATGGCGCCGGTACCCACCGTCACGTTACCCGTGGGAAACGTCGGGGGCTTCGGCGGGGCCGTCTCCGCCCGAGGAGCTTCCGCGGCAGCTACGCCAGGCGCATCCGATGGAGAAGACGGGCAAACCGGGGATCCCCCCGTAACCCATCGAGCATTGGCTCGACCCTGAGATAGGCGAGCCAGCCGCGCCGGTCGTCGCAGGCACGCTCCAGCCAGCCGAACGCCGCGTCCACATCGCCCAGGGAGGCGTGCAGCATGACGAACGCCACCGGTGAGATGTAGCGCTCGCGTGAGGCGGCATACAACTCGTCCAGTATGCCGCGCGCCTCGACCGTTCTGCCGCTCAACGCCGCTGCCTGGCCCAGACCCGCGGTCGCGAGCGCCGTGCTCTCCGAGTTGGCGATAGATTCGCGGAACGCGGCGCCAGCCTGGTCGTACATGCCGACCTGAAGATATGCCAGGCCGAGCAGGCGATGATTCTCTTCCGCGGTGGGGTTCATGGCGACGGCGCGGTGCAACTGCTCCAGCGCCGCCTCCGGCTGGCGGGCGTAATAGTGCAGCCACCCCATGCTGCGGCGGATCGAGACCGAGGCGGGGTCGAGCTCCAGCGCGGTGCGCCCCTGAGACAGCGCGGCGTCGGCTCGCCCCATGGCGATCAGCAACCAGGCGTACCATTGGCGGGCCACCGAGTATCGCGGGTTCAGATCAATGGCGCGGCAGAACTCCCGCTCGGCCGCGCTCCACTCCCAATCGTAGATGAACGTCACCCAGGCGAGCGAGGTATGCGCCTCGGCCAGCGTCTCATCCAACTCGAGCGCCTTTCGGGCCATCATCTTGGCCCGTTCCATCCCACCCATGACCGGGGCGCCGCGGTAGTCCACCTGGAGAGCGTAGGAGTCGGCCAGCCCGGTGTAGGCCAAGGTGTACCCGGCATCCTCCGCGATGGCCTGCTCAAAGTATTCGATACCCCGGGTGATGTCGCTCTGGGTGCGGCCGTTCCACCAGTACCGGCCCTTGAGGTAAAGCTGATAGGCGCGGATGTTCGAGGTGTAGCGTACCGGAGCGGCATCGCCGAGATCGCGCAGGAGAGTCGCGCGAAGCGTCGCCACGATGGTTCGGGCGATCTCATCCTGAATCGCGAAGACATCGGTGACCTCGCGGTCGTACCGCTCGGACCAGAGGGTGCGGCCATCGGTCACGTTGGTGAGCTGCACGGTGATCCGAAGGCGGTGGCCCGAGCGGCGAACGGTCCCTTCCAGCACCACCGAGACGTTGAGGCGCGCACCCAGGGTGCGTACATCCTCTCGCAGACCCTTGAACGCGAAGACCGAGGTACGGGAGGCCACGTGCAGCCCTTCGACCTTGCCGAGCGCGATGATCAGCTCGTCGGTGATGCCATCGCTGAAGTACTCGTTCTCCGGATCGGCGCTCGCATTCACGAACGGAAGCACGGCGATGGCGCGGGCATCGTTGCCGGCGGCCGGGATGACAGCCTGGGGAAGCAGCGCCACCAGCGCATCGGCGAAGTCGGTCATGGTGGGATAACGCTCTTCCGGCGACTTGGCGAGCGCGCGGGCCAACGCCACCTCGATGGCCGGCGGGACATTGGGTCGGCGGCTGCGGATAGGCGCGGGCGCTTCGATGGCGTGGCGAGCCATGGTGGCCCGAGGGCCGGTCCCGCCGAAGGGCGGCTCGCCGGCCAGCATCTCGTAAAGCACGCAGGCCAGGCTATACTGGTCGCTTCGGCCATCCAGGCCGGGCTCGGCGCTGGCCTGCTCCGGGCTCATGTAGGCCGGCGTGCCCACCGCGAATCCGCGGTCGGTGACGTAGGCGTTATCGCCACCCGCGGCGGAGATGGCGGTGGCGACCCCGAAGTCGGCCACGACCGGCTCTCCCTCGTTGAGCAGGACGTTCTCCGGTTTGATGTCGCGGTGGATCACCCCGTGCCGGTGGGCGTAGCCGAGAGCAGCCGCCACCGCCCGGGTGATGCGCAGGGCCACGTCAATCGCCAGTGCGCCTTCGCGGGTGAGCCGGTTGCGCAGCGTCTCACCGCCGGCATAGGGCATCACGAAGTAGAGAAGGCCGTCGTATTCGCCCGAGTCGTGCAGCGAGAGAATCTGAGGATGGGTGAGCCGCGCGGCTATCCGGATCTCACGGAGGAAGCGCTGGGGCTCGTATCCGCCCGGAATCTGGCTGGGCCGCAGCACCTTGATGGCCACCTTGCGGGCGTGCTTGAGGTCCTCCGCCAGATACACGGTCGCGGTGCCGCCCCGGCCGATTTCCTCTTCGATCCGATAGCGTTCGGCGATGGCGGCGCGCAGGCGCTCGACGACGTCGGTCACGAGATCAAAGGAACCCTCCGGGCGCGGATGCACAAGCATCCAACGCGGCCGACGGCACGGGGCGCACAGCCTTCCACCCACTTCATCTCGAGCGGAGCGAGGGACCTTCGCGAGGTTCACATAGTCACCGGCCGCCCGAGCCCCGCCAGAAACTTCTCGACACTTCCGTAATACGCCGCCGAATCCACCACGAACGCGTCCCCGTGCCCCCCCTCGAGCCGGACGAACGTCTTGGGCTCCGGCGCCGCGGCGAACAGCCGGCGCCCATGCCCGATGGGAATGACCTCATCCCCCTCCGCGTGCAGAAAGAGCTTGGGGATGGTGATCTCTCCGATCTTACGGATGGACGCAAAGTGGCTGCCGGCTATCCATCGCACCGGAACGTAGGGAAAGACCTCCTGCCCCCGATCCGGCACCGAGGTCAGCGCGCCGTCGAGGATGAGTCCAGCGGCCGGTACCCGCCCCGCCAGATCCACCGCCACGGCGGAGCCGAGCGAATGGCCGAAGATCACGATCCGCTCGGGAGGCACGCTCAGGCTGTCGCGGAGATAGCGGTAAGCCGCCCCCGCATCGCGGTAGAGGCCCGCCTCGGTGGGAACGCCCTCGCTCTCGCCATACCCCCGGTAGTCGAAGGCGAAGAGGTTGAGCCCCAGGTTTCGGAGGCCGGCGTAGTGCAGCGGCCGGCCGGCCTCGGAGATGTTGCCTCCGTTGCCGTGGCAGATGAGGAGCCAGAACCCTCCCGGCCGAGCGGCCGGAATCGCCCAGCTCACCAGCGCGACGCCGTCCTCCGACTGAAATGCTACCCGCTCGACCGGAAGGCCCAGCTCCGGTGGAGGAGACAGCAAGGTCCGCCCGACCCCCGGGGCGTAGAGGAAGCGGGATTCGCCCAGGCGCAGCAGGAGCAGGAGCGCGAGATAGGCAAAGGCCACTGAAGCCAGAAGAATCCAGAGCATACGTCGCGCGGCGCTCGCCCGGCGCTCAGGCGGGATAGTACCGGCCACCCTGGCGAGACATCTCGACCAGCGCGGCCGCGGGCCGAAAGCGCTCGCCGTGCTGGTCCTGGAGGAGATGGAGCGCCTCCACTGCTCGGGCCGCACCGAGATCGTCAAGCATCCGCAGCGGCCCGCCGCGGAAGGGAGGGAAGCCGATGCCGTAGATCGCGCCGACGTCTCCGTCCCTGGCGCAGCGGATGACTCCTTCGGCGCAGGCGCCGGCCGCTTCGTTGAGCATGGCGTACACCAGCCGGCGCTCGACCAGCCGAGCGTCGGCGCCCTCCACCGGCCGAACGCCGAGCAGGGGATAAACGGAGCTGTCCACTCCCGCCTTGTGACCGTCTTCATACCGGTAGAAACCGACACCGTTTTTGCGGCCGAAGCGGTTGGCGGCGAGCATGCGGCTCAGTGCCCCGGCCGGTTTCATCCGTTCGCCGAAGGCTTCGTGCATCACCCGGCCGGCCTTCTGGGCCACGTCGAGTCCGACCTCGTCGAGCAGCGCGACGGGTCCGACCGGAAACCCCCATGCCGCCATCGTGGTGTCAATCAGCTCGATCGGCACCCCTTCCTCCAGGAGGAAGGCGGCCTCGTTCAGGTAGGGTGAAAGGATCCGGTTGACCCAGAAACCGGGATGGTCGTCCACCACGATGACGGTCTTGCCCATGCGCCGGCCGAAGCGTACCGCGGTGACGATGGCTTCGGGACTGGTGAGCTCGGTGGGAATTACCTCCAGCAGCGGCATCTTCTCCACCGGAGAGAAGAAGTGCATGCCGAGCACCCTCTCGGGGCGCTCGGCGGACGCGGCGATGTCACGAATAGGAATGGTCGAGGTGTTGCTGGCAAAGATCGTGTCCGGACGGGCTGCTGCCTCCACCTCGGCCAGGACGCGGCGCTTGAGGTCGAGCTCCTCGAAGACCGCTTCGATTACCAGGTCCGCCCGGCCGAACCCTGCATAGCTGTCGCCACCCGAAAGCAGCGCGGTGAGCCGCTCGTATTGGGGCCGGGTGAGCCGGCGCCGTTTGAGCCGCTCGGAGAGGATCTCGATGGCTGCCTTGAGGCCCTTCCCCACCCGCGACAGATCGGCGTCCTTGAGACGGGTATCCACCTCCACGTTGAGCACGGCGGTGCCCGCGATTCCCGAGCCCATGAACCCCGAGCCGATGATGCCGAGCCGGCGGATCTGGCGGGGTACGGCGCTCCCCGGCACGATGCCGTCGTCCTTCTTGAGCGAAGTGGTGGCGAAAAAAATCTGCACCAGCTTGCGGGACACGTCTCCTACCGCAAGCTCCCCGAAGGCGCGGTGCTCTTCTGCCAGCCCCGCGGCGATTCCGTGCTCCAGGCCCACCCGTACCGCCTCCAGCGCGGCGAGCGGGGCCGGGTAATGGTTGCCGGTCTTCTTGAGCACCTGCTGCCGCGCGCCCCGGTAGACCATACGTCGTCCCGCGGCGGTGCGATCCAGCAGAGTATCCTGTAGTCCGCCCTTGGATTTGCGCCGGGGTAATCCGGTCTGCGCCAGCCGCCCGGCGGCCGCTACGGCGACGCTCCGGAGGATGCTGTGGGGAACCACCTCGTCCACCAGTCCCAGACGCAGCGCCTTGAGCGCCCGCTCGCTTTTGCCGGCGAGGATCATGTCCAGGGCCGCCCGAACTCCAATGAGCCGAGGAAGCCGCTGACAGCCGCCGGCGCCCGGGATGATGCCGAGCTGGACCTCGGGAAGACCGAGCTGGGTCTTGGGGTGATCGGTCGCGATCCGGTAGTGACACGCCAGTGCGAGCTCCAGGCCGCCGCCCAGGCAGGCACCGTGGATCGCGGCGACCACCGGCTTGGCCAGCGTCTCGACTCGACTCACCATCTCCTGGCCCTCGAAGCTCAGCCGCTCCGCCTCGGCTTGGGTGGTGAGCGCGGTAAACTCCTCGATGTCGGCGCCGGCGATGAAGCTGTCCGGCTTTCCGGAAATCAGCACCACTGCCTTGATCGCGCTGTCGTCCCGCAAATGGATCAGCAGCGCTTCGAACTCCAGTCTGACCGCCGCGGTGAGCTTGTTGACCGGCTCCCCCGGCAAATCAAAGGTGACGACGGCGACGGAGTCTTCGGTGGTGGTGGTGAAGGAGGACATGTCAGGAGGTCGCCGGTCGAAGGTCGAAGGTCCGCCCGGCGAGGGCTCGGTGCATCAAGACTTTCGACCCGCGACCTACGACCCAGTTTTTCACGCCCGCTCCAACACCATCGCGTACCCCATTCCGCCCTGCGCGCAGATGGAAAGAAGACCGAACTGGACATCGCGGCGGTGCATCTCGTGGGCGAGGGTGGTCACCAGGCGAGCGCCGGTGGCGGCGAAGGGGTGACCGATGGCAATCGAGCCTCCCATGACGTTGGTCCGCTCCCAGTCCACCTCGCCCACCGGAGCGGGAAGGCCCAGCCGGTCGGCCCAGGCTTGGGAGCCCCAGGCCTGCACGTTGGAGAGCACTTGGGCGGCGAACGCTTCGTGAATCTCGACTACCCCGAGCTCGGCCCAGGAGATCCCGGCGCGCTCCAACGCCTTGGGAACTGCATAGACCGGGCCCATCAGCAACTGCCACCCGGGGTCCACCGCGCTCACGGCGTAGCTGCGGATGCACGCCAGCGGCTCGTGGCCCAGCGCCCGCGCCTTCTCCTCGGCCATGAGCAGCACCGCCGAGGCGCCATCGGTGAGCGGAGAGGAATTGCCCGCGGTCACCGAGCCGTACTTGCGATCGAAGGCCGGACGGAGTCCGGCGAGCGCCTCGAGCGAGGTGTCGGCCCGGATGCCGTTGTCACTGGAGATCACCTGATCCATCGCGGGACCGCCATACCAGGGCACGATCTCCCGAGTGAGCCGGCCGTCAGCGGTCGCGGCCGCCGCGCGTTGATGGCTCATCACGGCGAGGCGATCCTGCGCTTCGCGGCTGATCCCGTTCTCCTTGGCCATCTTCTCCGCCGACTGGCCCATCGTCTCTCCGGTGGAGGGCTCGGAGATGGCCGGGGTGACGGGCACGAGGTCGCGGGGCCGAACCCGGCCAAAGGCGCCTACCCGCGCCCCCAAGCTCCGCGCCTTGCTCGCATTCACCAGCACCTGGCTGAAGCGGCGGGAATGCAGCACGGGAATATCGGACAGCGACTCGACGCCGCCGGCGATGATCGTATCGGCGTGCCCCAGGCCGATCTGGTCGGAGGCATTGTTGATGGCCTGGGCGGCGGAGGCGCAGGCCCGGTTGAGAGTGTAAGCCGGAATGCTGGGGAGGAGCTGGGGAAGCAGGCTTACCTCCCGGGCCACGTTGGGGGTGAGCACCGACGGGACGACCTGGCTGAAGATGACTTCATCCACCTCGCGGCCGTCAATCCCGCTCCGGTAGAGCAGCTCCCGGGCGGCGTGGCGGGCCAGTGTCACCGCGGGCACGTCGCGAAAGACGCTGCCGCTCTTGGCGAATGGGGTGCGCACGCCGGCGATGATGGCTACCCGCCTGCCGGCGGAAGGATTCGTCATCAGGCTCCAGTGCGAGAGTCGAGGGCGACGAGGGCCAATGTCACAAGTGTCAAGGTTAAAGGGAAAAGTGGAAGGTGAGCTACTCTTTACCTGGCACTTGCCTACTTTTTCACTGCCACCACACTCGCAACCGCCCGCCACCGGTCGGCATCAACCGCTTCGAGCGCTTCGCGCCCGTGCCGGACACAGAGCGGAGCTACCAGGGCGGCCAGCTCGCCTGGCCGGAGCAGGTGGCTGTCCGAGGTAGGACCCCAGCCGAGCTCGCGCTGGGCGGTCAGGAACGTCTCCATGACCAGGAGCCCACCGGGCGCAAGCAGCTCCAGCACCTGCGGCATCCTGGCACGGTCAAGATAATTGAACAGCAGAACCGCTTCAAAACAGCCCAGCTCCGGCCAGTCCCGTTCCAGGTCGGCGGTCCGCCACGCGACGCTGTGCCCGAGCGACATCATACGCGCATGCGCCCTGGCGAGCCGGGACTCGTCGCGATCAACGCCGGTTACAATGGCACCCATGGCGGCCGCGGCCAGAGAGTGGCGGCCTTCACCGCAGGCCAGATCGAGGACCCGCGTCCCAGGGCGGATGAGATGACCGTGCCAGACAAACCAGGTGCTGGGCGACAGGGGCACGGGCGATGGTCCTCGGAGCGGGCCACGCTGCATCAGCTCGCCGCCCAGCCCGCGGATATTCTGGTGATCGGGGGCGGAATCACCGGCGCCGGCATAGCCCGTGACGCCGCGATGCGGGGGCTGCGCACGGTCCTGGTGGAAAAGAACGACCTCGGGGCCGGGACCAGTTCCCGGTCGAGTCGTCTCATTCACGGTGGCCTTCGCTACCTCGAAACCGGCGATTTCCGCCTGGTGCTGGAAGCCAACCGGGAGCGGCGGGTGCTGCTGCGCATCGCGCCACATCTGGTCTGGCCCCTAGCCTTTGTCTTTCCGCTGCACCGGGGGGATCGGATACCGCTCTGGCGTCTGGCGGCCGGGATGTGGCTCTACGACCTCCTGGCGATGTTCCGCAATGTGCGGACCCACCGGATGCTGGGCAAGCGCGGGGTGCTCGAGGCCGAGCCGATGCTGCGGGAGCGTGGGCTGCTGGGCGGCGCCCGGTTCTACGATGCCCAGTGCGATGACGCCCGCCTGGTGCTCGCGACCGCTCGGTCCGCCATGCAGCATGGCGCACTGGTCGCCAACTACACCGGGGTGCTGGCGCTCGAGCGCACCGCCGGCCGCGTGGTGGGGGCGCAGGTGGAGGATCGGATAACCGGCAGGCGCGCGGTCATTCGGGCCAGCGTGGTGATCAACGCCGCCGGTCCCTGGGCCGATCGGATCCGAACCCTCGAAGATGCCGGCGCCGCACCTCTGCTGCAGCCCACCAAGGGAATTCACATCGTGGTGGAGCGCTCCCGGCTCGATCACAGGGAAGGGATCATCTTCACCAGCCCCATAGATGGCCGGGTGCTCTTCATCCTTCCCTGGGGAAATCTGTCCTACATCGGCACCACCGATACCGAATCCACCGAGCCGCCCGACCACCTCACCATTTCAGCGGACGAGATGGTGTACCTGCTCCGTTCGGCCAACGCCCGGTTCCCCCACGCGCGGCTTTCCCTGGAGGACGTTCGCGCCTCCTGGGCCGGTCTCCGGCCACTGCTGGCCGGCCGGAACGGCGACAATCCCTCGAGCCGCTCGCGGGAACACGCGATCGTGCAGGGGTCGGGGGGGATGATCAGCGTGCTAGGCGGAAAGCTTACCACGTACCGAACCATGGCCCGGGAGGCGGTAGACCGTGCGATTCGGGAGCTGCGGTTCCGCGACGGCCGACCCCGCCCCGGCGAAGCGGCCACCCACGAGGAGCCGCTGCCAGGCGGAGAAACCGCCGATCTCAGCGCCTTTCGGGAGCGCGGACTCGAGCTCGGCGTCACTCCCGAGAGCGTGGAGCATCTGCTGCGCCACTACGGAACCGAGGCCGCCGGCATTTACAACCTGGGCGCGGGAGACCGCCCGCTGCTGCGCCGCCTCCTGCCGCCCCACCCGGCGATCGAGGGTGAAGTGATCCACGCGGTCAGGCGCGAGCTGGCGCAGACGGTGGAGGACATCATGGTCCGCCGGCTCCATCTCTATTACGAGAGTCTCGACCACGGCATCCCGGCGGCCCGCCGCGTAGCAGAGCTGATGGCTCGAGACCGGGGCTGGGACGAGCCGCGGATCGAGGCCGAGGCCGCGCGCTACGTCGAATTCGCCAGCCGCTGAGCGGCCGGCGTTCCTGCGAACGGGGGGGCGGACAATTATCTTTCCCTTCCCAGCTCAGGCTCCCTCGTTGCCCTGAGTCCTGCGCCCGCGCACATCTGTCGGGATGGAAAATCTCGTGGATCCGAACGTGTTCGAAACCGCCAACGCCGGCTTCGCCCAAGCCATGTACGAGGAGTTCCTCCGGGACCCCTCCGCCGTCGGCCCCGAGTGGAGGAGCCTCTTCGAGAGCGGAGTCGTTGGGGAGCGGCCGGAGTCGGGAAACGGCGCCGGCAGCCCGCCGACCCGCACCGGTCCCACCGAGCGATCTCCTGCCGGTTTGCCTGCCGGGGCCTCGCCCCTGAAGGGCCCCGCCGCCAAGCTCGTCACCAACATGAACGAGAGCCTCACGGTCCCCACCGCCACCACCTTCCGGGTGGTACCGGTGGGCGTGCTGGAGGAGAGCCGGCGTCGGCTCAACCAGGGGCTGCAGAAGGCCGGGCGGCAGGACAAGATCTCCTTTACCCATCTCATCGCCTACGCCCTGGTTCAGGCGACCAAGCAGCACCCGGTTATGGGACACACCCTGGTCATGCTGGAGGGAGCGCCCTACCGAGTGCAGCCGGAGGGAATCGCGCTCGGCCTTGCGGTGGACGTGCAGCGCAAGGACGGCAGCCGCGGTTTGGTGGTGCCGGTCATCAAGCGCGCCGAGACCATGGATTTCTCCGCCTTCCACATGGCGTACGAGGCCCTGGTCGAGAAGGCGCGCACCAATCGGCTGATGCCCGACGATTTTGCCGGGGCCACGATGTCGCTCACCAATCCGGGCGGGTTGGGCACGGTGGCCTCGGTGCCGCGGCTGATGAGCGGCCAGGGCAGTATCATCGCCGTGGGAGCCATCGGCTATCCGGTCGAGTTCTCCCGCGTCTCCAGCGACCGGATCCGGGAGCTCGGGATCAGCAAGATCATGACGATCACGAGCACCTACGACCACCGCGTGATTCAGGGCGCGGAGTCGGGGACCTTTCTGGCCACGGTGGAGCATCTGCTTCAGGGGGCGGACGGCTTCTACGACCTGATCGCCGAGGGTCTGGGACTGGCGGAGGCAAGTTACCAGCTGGTCAAACCGTCGGCGCCCGTCCGGCCCAGTCAGGAGACCGCCGTTCAGGCGTCGCCCGAGATGCTCTACCACGTGGCCGCGGCCATGGCCCTGGTCAAGGCCTTTCGAATGCACGGCCACCTCGCCGCTCACCTCGATCCTCTCGGCACTCCGCCGATCGGCGACCCGGCCCTCGACCCGGGCCCGCTGGGCCTCACGCCTGAGATCATGGTGGCCATTCCGTCTCGGGTGCTTCGCATCGCGGTGCCGGGAGGAACGCTGGCCGAATCGCTTCCCTATCTCCAAGCCACGTACTGCGGGACCATGGCCTACGAGATCGAGCATATCTCCACCCATGAAGAGCGGGTCTGGCTGCGGGAAAAGATCGAGTCGGGAGCATACCGCCAGCCGATGGCTCCGGACGAGCGGCGCCGGCTGCTCCAACGGCTCACCCAGGTCGAGGCCCTCGAGAAGTTCCTGCACAAGGCTTACCTCGGGCAGAAGCGCTTCTCGATCGAAGGCTTGGACATGCTGGTGCCGATGCTCGACCTGACCATCGAGCGGGCGGCTGACTCGGGCGCGCGTGAGGTCGTCATCGGCATGGCGCACCGGGGCCGCCTCAACGTGCTGGCGCACACCGTCGGCCGCCCTTACGAGACGATCTTCGCCGAGTTCGAGGGTGGCCGCCATGTGGAGGGAGGGCAGCTCACACCGGAAGGCGGCACCGGGGACGTGAAGTACCACCACGGCGCCGAGGGCGCATACGCCACCGGCAAGGGCAAGGCGATCACCGTGACGCTCTCGCCCAATCCGAGCCACCTGGAGTTCGTATCTCCCGTGGTGGACGGACGGGCGCGCGCCCGGCAGACCCAGCGGCGCGGCCGCGAGGCGCACCACGACCCCAGCGCCGCGCTGCCGGTTGCCATCCACGGCGACGCCGCCTTTGCCGGCCAGGGGGTGGTAGCCGAGACGCTCAACCTCGGTGCGCTCAAGGGATACCGGACCGGCGGCACGCTGCATCTCATCACCAACAACCAGGTCGGGTTCACCACCGACATGGAGGACGCGCGCTCTACCCGGTACGCATCCGATCTGGCCAAGGGCTTCGACATCCCGATCATCCACGTCAATGCCGACGATCCGGAGGCCTGTCTCTCGGCCGCGCGCCTCTCGATGGCATACCGCGACCGGTTCCACCAGGACATGCTGATAGACCTGGTCGGCTACCGTCGGCACGGCCACAACGAGGGCGACGAGCCCGCCTACACCCAGCCGGTCATGTACGAGCGGATCAGGAATCTGCCGCCGGTGCGCGACCGCTACGCGCAGGCGCTGGTGGCCGGCGGGCTGCTGACCCAGGAGGAGGCCGACCGCCAGGCCGCCGATGCGTATCAGCGCTTGGTGGACATCCAGCAGGGCTTCAAGGCCAGCATGGGCAAAGGAACCAAGCGGGAGGAGGCTCCCCCCAAGCAGGTGGTCGCCGGGCAGGAGGTGGAGACCTCGGTAAGTCCCCAGTTCCTCACCGCGCTCAACGACCAGCTCCTGACCTGGCCCGAAGGCTTCACCGTTCACCCCAAGCTGGTCAAGCAGCTGGAGCGGCGCCGGGGCGCGGTCGGCGCCGATGGCGGTATTGACTGGGCCCATGCCGAGACGCTGGCGCTCGCCTCGCTGCTCAGCGAGGGAGTTCCGGTGCGGCTCACCGGTCAGGACACCGAGCGGGGCACCTTCAGCCAGCGCCATCTCGTGCTGCACGACGCGAACACCGGCGAGAGCTACACGCCGATGCAGCATCTTCCGGGCGCGCTGGCACCGCTCGAGCTGCACAACAGCCCGCTCTCCGAGCTGGCCACGTTGGGCTTCGAATACGGCTACAGCGCGGCGGCGCCGGAAGCCCTGGTGCTGTGGGAAGCACAATTCGGCGATTTCATCAACGGCGGTCAGGTCATCGTGGACCAGTTCCTCGCGGCCGGCCTCTCAAAATGGGGGCTTACTACCCGACTCACACTGCTCCTGCCCCACGGCTATGAGGGCCAAGGGCCGGAGCATTCCAGCGCCCGGCTCGAGCGCTTTCTCCAGCTCGCGGCCGAGGGAAACATTCGAGTGGCCAACCCTACCACACCGGGCCAGTATTTCCATCTGCTGCGGCGGCAGGCCCGCCGCACCCGGCAGCGTCCCCTGATCATCATGACCCCGAAGAGCTTGCTTCGGCTGCCCCAAGCCAACTCGCGGCTCGAGGAATTGGCGAGCGGGGCCTGGCGGCCGGTGCTGGACGATCCCTGGGCCACCGAGCGCGCCGGGGAGATCTCCCGCCTCGTTCTCTGCAGCGGCAAGCTGTACTATGACCTGCTGGCCGAGGCTGAGAAGATGTCCGCGCATCGTCCCGCTATCGTGCGGGTCGAGCAGCTCTACTCCTTCCCCTGGACCGAAGCGCGACAGGTGCTGGGCCGCTACCCCCAGGCCGACGAGATCGTCTGGGTCCAGGAAGAGCCTCGGAACATGGGCCCGTGGACCTATATCGAGCCCAAGCTGCGGGAAATTGCGGCGTCGCAGAGCGAGGTCAGCTACGTAGGCCGGCCGGAGCGGGCGAGCCCCGCCGAGGGTTACCCGGCGGCCCATGCCGCCGAGCAGAACCGGATCATCCGCGAAGCCCTCGGCTCGGGACGGAAGAAAGCCCCGCTCGATACCATGGCGGTGGCGGGAGAAGCGAAGGGGTAAAAGCAAAAGAGGGCGGCCACCTTGGCCGCCCTCTTCGTCTCCGGGGACTTCAATCCTTGGGAAGGATCGGTCGCTCCGACGCCTGTCGCGCCAGCTCCTTGAGCGGATCCGAGAGGTGCTCGCCATAGTGCAGGAGGAACACTCCACGGGCGCGCTTCTGCATCAGAAAGGCCACCAGCGGTGTGTCCGCCTTGGCCGCATTGCAGGCTCTGCACGCCAGGACCAGGTTGTCCGGACGATCGTACGCGGTCTGACCGCGACGGGGACGGACATGGTCCAGGGTGATGACCTCGGGTGAGGTCTCGAAACCGCAGTAGGCGCAGACCGAACCATATTCGGCCAAAAGCCATTCGCGGTGCGACTGCATGGAGCGACCGGGGGAGCGGCGAAAACTCGGAACGGAGACTGCGGAATGTCTGCGTGATCTTCGTGCCACATAAATCCAGGTTAAGGGTGAATTGGCTGCCTGGAAACCAGG
>JACCQZ010000240.1 GCA_013813875.1 Gemmatimonadales bacterium
AGCGCCTCCTGACCCGGAGGCGCTCGGCCGCGATGGCGGCGTTGACCGTTTGTGGGACCGCCCTACGCGAGCTACAGCGCCCGCCGACCCTGAATCAGTTGCAGAACCGCGATCACCACCGCCACGATCAGCAACACATGAATGAAGCCACCGACCGTATAGGACGTGACCACACCCAGCAGCCACAACACCAGGAGTATCACGAAGATCGTCCACAGCACGGCTACCTCCTTGGGTAAGGCATGGGTACGCCAGCTCCTTCTGGCTGGTTCGACGATAACCAGGTCCCTGCGGCCTGACGGTGACACATGTCACGAGTTGCGTCACGGCACTGTAGGAAGAACTGTCTAGGGCTGATTGATGGTGATGGCGGCCACATCCGAAGTGTAGCGCACCTTCTAGGTTGGGCCCGTCAAGGGAGCGGCGGGACCCCGCGTTCTCGGTAATGCCTCGAGTGGTGCCCGTTTCGTGGATCCAGCCCATCACCGCCCGCGATAAACGAAGGATGTCCTGTCATGACCGTACAACTGAAACCACTACATGAGCAGACCATCGTCATCACCGGCGCCTCCTCCGGCATCGGCCTGGCGACGGCGCGTATGGCGGCCAGGCGGGGCGCCCGTGTGGTCCTGGCCGCCCGGAGCGAGGATGCCCTCCGCCAGCTCGTCCGAGAGATAACGCAGCAGGGCGGGGAGGCCGTATCCGTCGTTGCCGACGTCCAGCGCCAGGACGACGTTGCAGGAATCGCGCGGGCGGCCCATCAGGCCTTTGGAGGCTTCGATACCTGGGTCAACAATGCCGGCGTCGGGATGTACGGAAAGCTGGAGCAGCTCCCCACGGAGGATATGCGGCGTCTGTTCGACACCAACCTATGGGGACTGATCTACGGGTCGCTGGAGGCCCTCAAGCATCTGAAGTCGCGCGGCGGCGCGCTCATCAACGTCGGCAGCACGGTATCGGAGCGCGCGGTGCCGCTCCAGGGTATTTACGCGGCTTCGAAGCACGCCGTGAAAGGCTTCACCGACGCGTTGCGCATGGAGTTGCACGACGAGGATGCTCCGGTGTCGGTCACTCTGGTAAAGCCGGGCGCCATAGACACGCCTTTCCCGCTCAACGCCAAGAATTTCCTGCCCTCGGAGCCGCAGCACGTGCCGCCGGTCTACGCACCCGATGCCGTGGCCCTTGCGATTCTGCATTGTGCCGAGAACCCGGTGCGCGACGTGTTCGTCGGTGCGGGCGGGAAAGGCAATGCGGCGCTCGGCTACTACGCGCCGCGCCTGGCCGACAAGTACCTGGAGCGCACCGTCATCAGCGGGACCATGAGCGGCAGGCCGCCCCGCCCCCGCGACCAGAACGCGCTCGACCGGCCGTCCGAGCACCTCGCCGAGCGGGGCGACTATCCCGGACATGTGGCCCGGTCCAGCGCCTACACCCAGGCCACGCTGCACCCGGTTCTGGCCAGCGCGGCGCTGGTGGGCGCCGGCCTGGCACTACGGGCGCTGCTGCGGGACGGCAGCGGCACCGCGGCGAGCCGATCTCAGGAACGGCAAACCCAGACTCGTTCATCGCGTCATCAGACCATCCATAGCCATAGAGGAGCTGCAATCATGGGAATTTTTTCCAAGCCGATCAAGACGCTGGACGACCTCTTCGTCCACACCCTTCAGGACATCTATTACGCCGAGCAGCAGATCGTGAAGTCCTTGCCGAAGATGGTCGAGAAGGCCACCGACTCGCAGCTCAAGCAGGGATTTCAGTCCCACCTGGCCGAGACCCGCAATCATGCCCAGCGGCTGGAGCAGGTTTTCCGCATGCACGGGCAAGAGCCCAAGGCGGTCAAGTGCGCCGCCATGGACGGGATTCTGGAAGAGTCTACCGAGATCATGAAGGAAGTGGATGACAAGGACGTGCTCGACGCCGCGCTCGCCTCGTCGGCCCAGGCGGTGGAGCACTACGAAATTACCCGCTACGGCACCCTGATCGCCTTTGCCCGGGAGCTGGGCCGCAACGACTGCGCCAGTGTGCTGCAGCAGAATCTCGACGAGGAAAAGGCCGCCGACCAGAAGCTGACCGCGATTGCCGAGAGTCGGGTAAATCGCCAGGCGGTCTGAGGCTCCCGCCTCGGCGGCAGACATGGCACCGCGTAGGTTCGAGGGCAGCCGCTGTGGCTGCCCTTTTTGCCTGCGCCAGTGCAGCGCTCTGCCTTTTCGACAGCTTTTGAGGGTATGCCACTTGCTTCTCCCGCATGCGACCCTGTTGAAGTGACTTTCCGAGTTGAGGAGATGCCCCGCCCGCTTCAGCAGATAGACGCTTTCAGGAGTAGACATGGCCTCCAAAATCATAGGAATCGATCTGGGCACCACCAATTCCGTCGTCGCCGTCATGGAAGGCGGCGATCCCGTCGTCATTCCCAATGCCGAAGGCGGGCGGACGACACCCTCGGTGGTGGCCTTTACCAAGGATGGCGAGCGGCTGGTCGGCCAGGTGGCCAAGCGCCAGGCTGTCACCAACCCCAAGCAGACCATTTTCTCGATCAAGCGCTTCATGGGCCGCCGGCTCAACGAGATCACCGAAGAGGCAAAGCGGGTGCCTTATAAGGTGATTGACGGGCAGAGCGGGCTGGCCGCGGTCGAGATCGCGGGTAAGCGCTATACTCCACCCGAGATCTCGGCGATGATCCTGCAGAAGATGAAGCAGACCGCCGAAGATTACCTCGGCCATTCGGTTGACCGTGCCGTGATCACCGTCCCGGCGTACTTCAACGATGCCCAGCGTCAGGCCACCAAGGACGCCGGCAAGATCGCCGGCCTCGAGGTGCTGCGCATCATCAACGAGCCCACGGCGGCGGCCCTGGCCTACGGTCTCGACAAGAAAAAGGAAGAGAAGGTGGCCGTCTTCGACTTGGGCGGCGGCACCTACGACATCTCGGTCCTCGAGCTCGCCGAGGGTGTGTTCGAGGTCAAGAGCACCAATGGCGACACCCATCTGGGCGGGGACGACTTCGATCAGCGGCTCATAGACTGGCTGGTGGCGGAGTTCAAGAAGGATCAGGGAATTGACCTGTCCAAAGATCCGATGGCGCTGCAACGGCTCAAGGAGGCCGCGGAAAAGGCCAAGATGGAGCTGTCCAGCACCACGCAGACCGATATCAACCTGCCCTTCATCACCGCGGACCAGTCGGGGCCCAAGCATCTGAACATCGCCTTGACCCGGGCCAAGTTCGAGCAGTTGGTGGACGATCTCATCCAGCGCACCCTTCCGCCGATGCAGAAGGCGCTCAAGGACGCGGGGCTCGATCCCAAGCAGATTGACGAGGTCATCCTGGTCGGCGGCTCGACCAGAATTCCCAAGATCCAGCAGATCGTCAAGGACTTCTTTGGGAAGGAGCCCAACCGCTCCGTCAACCCTGACGAAGTCGTGGCAATCGGCGCCGCCATTCAGGCCGGCGTGCTCGGGGGCGAGGTGAAGGATGTGCTCCTCCTCGACGTCAACCCGCTCTCGCTCGGTATCGAGACGCTGGGCGGAGTCACCACGGTGCTCATTCCACGGAACACCACCATTCCGACCAAGAAGTCGGAGGTGTTCTCCACCGCCGAGGACAACCAGACGACGGTAGAGATCCACGTGCTTCAGGGCGAGCGCCAGATGGCCCTGGACAACCGAACCATCGGCAAGTTCCAGCTCACCGGAATTCCGCCGGCTCCGCGGGGCATGCCGCAGGTCGAGGTCACCTTCGACATTGACGCCAACGGCATCCTCCACGTGTCGGCCAAGGACAAGGCGACCAACAAGGAGCAGAAGATCCGGATCGAGGCCTCCAGCGGGCTCAGCGATACCGAGATTGACCGGATGGTGAAGGCCGCCGAGCAGCACGCGCAGGAGGACAAGTCGCACCGGGAGCAGATCGAGGCCCGGAACCAGCTCGACAGCCTGGTCTACCGGGTGGAGAAGGACAGCCAGGAGTGGGTGGACCGGCTCCCCGCCGACGCCAAGTCGAGGTTGGATGCGGCGCTCGAAGGTGGTAAGCAGGCCCTCCGAAGCGGCGAGGCCGACGGCATCCGCCGCGCCCTCGACGAGCTCAACCAGGCATACTCCGCCGCGGGCGCCGCGCTCTACCAGAGCGCCCAGGCTCAGGGCCAGGACCAGGGTCCCGAGGCGGGGGCGGCAGCCGACGCCGGTGCGCCGGGAGCCGGACAGGATGACGTGGTCGAGGCGGACTACGAGATCGTAGACGACAAGAAGTGACCCGAGGGGCTCCGCCCCGAGGGTCACTCTGAGCGGAGCGAAGGGGGCATGATTCAGGGTTATGCCCCCTTCACTCCGTTCAGGGTGACAGTGCTCCACAGCCCCGGCCCACTCGAAACACCCGCCCCTACATCGTGGTACTATTAGTCAGCAATCATGACGTACCACCCCAACGCTTTCCCGAAGGATCGCTCGATGTCCGCACGATCGTTAAACTGGCTCAAGTTCGGGGGGTTGGTGGCGCTGGCGTTCGCTCTTGGATTGTTGTTCGCCGGGCTCCTCGATCTGCCGAACCGTTCCTCGGCCCAGGAGCAGGGACGCCCCGCCGGGGCCATAGCCCAGGTGCCGGCGCCCACTATCCCGGCAGCCCGTCCCCTGCAGGACTTGAGCGAAGCTTTTGCCGCCGTAGCCGAGCACGTCAAACCCAGTGTCGTCTATATCCGCTCGCAGCGGCAGGAGCGCACTGCCCGCGAGCAGCGCGTGCCCCCCGGAATGGAGCGCTTTTTCCCCCGCTTCCGCCAGCAGCCCGAGATCGAGCAGGGCAGCGGGTCGGGGTTCATCATCTCCAAAGACGGCTACATCCTCACCAACAACCACGTGGTCGAAGGGGCCGAGCAGGTGACGGTGCGGCTGCTTGACCGGCGCGAGTTCAAGGCGCGGGTGATCGGTACCGACGCCAATACCGACGTGGCCGTGGTCAAGATTGACGCCCGCGACCTGCCGCCGGTGGCGCTCGGCAACAGCGATGACGCCCGGGTGGGAGAATGGGTGCTCGCCATCGGCAATCCGCTGGGAGAGGGCCTCACCTTCACGGTTACCTCCGGCATCGTGAGCGCCAAGGGCCGCGCGCTGGACGGATTGCCGGGCCGCGGCCAGGGAAGCATCCAGGACTTCATCCAGACCGATGCCGCGATCAACCCGGGCAACTCCGGCGGCCCGCTGGTGAGCGTGCGCGGAGAGGTCATCGGGATCAACTCCGCCATAGCCAGCGAGACCGGCTTCTACTCCGGCTATGGCTTTGCCATCCCGATCAATCTGGCCCGTACGGTGATGACGCAGCTTATCGAATCCGGCAAGGTGCACCGGGCCGCTCTAGGGGTTACCATCGCCGACGTCACCCTCAACGATGCCGCTTATGTGGGCCTGCCCGAGATCCGGGGCGTCGTGGTGAAAGACATCCCCAGCGAGGAGTCTCCCGCCAAGGCAGCCGGGATGGAGCCAGGCGACATCATCGTCGCCATTGACGGCAAGCCGGTGGGATACGTCGGCCAGTTGCAGCAGGTCATCGGGTTTCGCCGCCCGGGCGATGTGGTCAAGGTCGAGGTGGCCCGGAAGGGCGGCGTCCGGAAGGCCTTCAACGTCAAGCTCCAGCCGCTGAACGATGCGCCCCAGATCGCCGCCGCGCAGGAGGGTGGCGGTGGCGAGGCCGATTCCCGGACCGGCGCCACGATGAACCGGCTCGGTATCAGCGTCGAGCCGGTGACCGCGGACGCCGCCCAGGAGCTGCAGCTTTCGGCCGACACCCGCGGACTCATCGTCACCAGCGTGACGCCCGGCGGCCCTTCCTGGGAGGTACTCCAGGACGACCCGCAGCGGGGCGGCCCTGACGTCATCCTCTCGGTGGAGGGGAAGGCGGTCCGCACCGAGTCCGACCTGAGGAAGGCGATCCAGTCGGAGAAGCCCGGGAGCATCGTGACCTTGCGGATCTACAATCCCAGGGCCGGCCGCCGGGTGGAGCGGATCAAACTGGGAGACGGACAGTGAAGCTCGGCTGACGCGTTACCGTTGTCACCC
>JACCQZ010000258.1 GCA_013813875.1 Gemmatimonadales bacterium
CGAATGGCAGAGCATCTCGAAGGGGTACTTGAAGTAGTGGTCGCGCAGATCAATGAAGTGAAAGTGCCGCCCTCCGCTTGCGGTGGCCCGCGCCAGGTCGGACACCGCCTCCGCTACGTCCTCCACATGCTCCAGCATGGAGTTGGAGAGCACCACGTCCACCAGCTCCCCACCCGCCGAGAGATAGTCTCGCAGCGGGGCGTGGATCGCCGTGAGCCGGCGAGGGTCGGGAACCTCCTGGGGCTCCGCGTAGGGATCCACCAGCACCACATGCCTCGCTCCGGCCTGCAGCAGTCCGAGCGCCACGCCGAAGTTGCCGCCATACCCGAAGATCAGAATTCGGCGGCCCACGACCGTTTCCCCCGCGGCCGCGACGGCATTCAGGAAGAGGAGGGTCGCCTCGCCGGGCGCGCTCGTCTCCAACCCCGGCTTGATGATGATGCCGCGGGCGAGCAGCAGACGGACCAACCGGTTGGGGAGGTGCCGGCGCACCAGGCGGAGAGCGACGTAGTTCAGGGAAGCCACTGACAGCTAGGAAGTCGGGTCGAGAAACCGTTCCCTCACCTCGGGTCCCGGAATCAGGCAGCTCGCCCCGCCTGCCAGCAACCGGTGCCGGTGACGAGCCACCAGGTTGTACGCCGCGTCTCTGATCGGCCGGGGCACCGCTCGGCCGGCGAGCAGCAGCGTCCACCACCCGCCCAGATAGCGCGCAACCCGAAGCGCCGCATCCGACCGGACCAGCACCCGAGCCGGGTCTCCGTTCGCTCCCGTGTCCACCCAGATGACTGAGTCCACCTGTTCCAGCTCGGGGTGGCGGCCCCTGACCCGGCCGCCGTACTCCCCCTGGAGTGAGGCAAAGCGCAACGTCCGCTTGCGATCGTGCCGGAGGACCAACTGCACGCTCTCGGCGCAGAACCCGCAGGTGCCGTCGTACAGGAGCACCGGGCCACCCGTCATGAGATCCGGCCGAGAGCTCTCTTTGCCGCGGGCAGGACACCGACCTCTCGCGCCTTCCGCCGGAAAATCGTGCCGTGGTCCACTCGGGCGCCGCTCTCGGCCTGCCATTGGTGCACCATCTCGTGCAGCACGGTGTGCTCAACCTCCGACCAGGGGTGCCGGCCGATGTGCCGCCGACTGAGAGCGATCTCCAGCGGCCGGCCGCTCTGCATATCCACGCTCAGCTCCCCCAGCCGGGTCCGCATCCGGCCCGAGAGCCGAATGGGCAGCGAGCAGAGCTTCCCACCGAAGAATTCGGTGTTGAGCCGCTCGTGCACCTGGCTCAGGCGATGAAGCAGCAGCAGATCTCCCGGCCGCGGCCGTTCTCGGTACACCTCCCGCGTCGCGGCGGGCGCATGCTGCTCCACCGGGAAGGCGAGGAGCTCACGCTCCGCCGCTCGCCGCAGCGCCCTGGGCAGCCGCGGATTGAGGAAGCGCACGATGGCATGCAGTACCCGATCCGAGGCGTACGCATACCCCCGGTGCAGCCGGAGCACCCGGCGGGCACTGAGGCTCACCATCACGGTGCGGTTGGTGTGGGTGAGCACCCGATCCACGCCGCGCAGGCCGAGGAGTCGGAGGCGGTCGGCCAGACTATCGGCCACACGCCCGAGCGTCGCCGTCACAGTGGCTGCTCTCCTCCGGCGACCGAGACGGTGACCCGCGGCGGGCCTCGCCGGGCAAACGATGCGGTATCCGAGCGCAGGAAGCTTCGGTTGGATCGTTCCCAGCGGAAGTGCTGGATGTGCACGGCGCGGCTGTCAATCTTGACCAGGTTGAACACCGAGGGGCGGCCCTGGCGGATGCGTTCGCTGTGGGTGCCGGAGGTGCTCACCGCCAGCGCGCCGCCGATCTGCCCGGCGCCTTCCTGGTGGTCATGGCCGCAGAGCACCACGTCGGCCCCGGTGGCGAGGAGCCGCCGGTGGGCGGAGCGCCAGCGGGCCAACCCCATCCTCCGCGAGACCCCGCCCGGCAGCACATTGTGGTGGAAGACCAGCACGCGGGCCACGTCCGGTGGCGCCTGGGCGAAGATCTTGCCGACGCGGTCGGTTTCCGACCGGGGGAGGTGGCCCTTGACCGAGATGTCGTTGGGATTCCAGGTGAGCGATCCGAACGCGAGACCGAAGCTGCTGATCGCCCCGGCGATGATGGCACCCGGGATCTCGAGCACCGGGGTGAGCTCTTTGAAGTAGCGGGAATACTTGGTGTACTTGGGCCCCTCGCCCAGCAGTCCCAGCGGACTGAGCCACCACTGAACGTCGTGGTTTCCCGGTACGATCAACAGCGGCGTGTGGGGGCGGATCCGGTTGACAAAGGCGTGCGCGGCCTGAAACTCGCCGTGGCGGGCCCGCTGACTGAGGTCTCCGGAAATGACTGTCGCGGCGGCGCCGAGGGTGGGGATGAAGGTCTCCAGCGCCTCGATCTGCGCCAGATCGGCGAAGGCGCCGAAGTGCAGATCGGAGAGGTGGACGAGAACCAGGCCATCCGGCGTCATCTTACTACCAGACAATCCGTACCCGGTACGTCAGCGCTGCCCCGCCGTTGGCCGGCACCCGTACCCGAAATCTGGTCACCGTGGACGACACCTTCTCGGCCGGCACCGAGCTGGAGACGATGGCCCACTCCCCGGCGCGCTCCTCCTGCACGATGACCGTCGCGGCGCTGTCGGTGGCGTTCCGCAGCGTCACCCGATAGTCGGCGGTGGCGATGACCCGGACCCCGGCGCTGCTGCTGTCCCGCCGGGTGACGTAGCTGATCTGCACCCGGCGCGCGGTGAGGTCGAACGCGGTGCCGGCGCCGAGCCGCAGGTTCTCACCCGCCGGCGTGTGGTCAATGCCGGCCTCGCCCACAAGCTGCAGCCGCCCGGCGCTGTCGGGCTGATAGAGTCGGGCGATGCCGCCGGGGAGCGGCCGGTCGCCGAAAGCGGATTTGCGCGGGCGCTGCAGGGTGTAGCTCACCTCGACCGGCGCCTCGGTCTCCTCCCCCTGCTGGGGAAGAATCCCCCAGTAGGGCACCATGCCGCGCACGATGTAGTTGCGCTCGTAGCGCACCTCCGCCGGCTCGAAGAGAGCGACGGACCTGGTCAGCCCGGGTAGCAAGGTGGTTCGGCCCGGCAGCGAGTAGAGGTGGAACTCTCCCACCCGCTGCTCTCCCGCGCCCTGGAACGCGCGAGCTTCATCGGCCATTGCCGCACGCGCTTCCATCAGCGGCCTCGGCGGCGGCACCGACTCGGCGCGGCCCACCGAGCCGGCGAGAAGCTGGACCTCCGCCTCCTCGGCGCGCAGTGTCTGCGACTCGAGCACCGCCATGCCCGCCACCCGCGCATTGGCCCCGCCAAGAATCACCTGGTAGCTGGCCTGCCACGAGGCTCCCCCGGTGAAATAGCCGAGCCGGAGCCGGTCCTGGGTCCGGCCGCTGGATACTTCGAGCCTGACGGCGGGCTCGACCACCACCACTTCCGCGGGGTAGAGCGCCGCACCCGGAGGGGTGAACGTCACCCGGCCATCGGGGAGTTGCAGGCGGAGCGGATCAACGCCCAGCACCAGGGCGCTCAGGGTGTCTTTCGATTCGGGCAGCCGGAAAACCACCCGGCGGCCGACCGAGCGCCGGAGCACGCTGCCTTCATCAACCGCGCCGTCGTAGCTGAGCCGGGTGACGGCGACCGCGGAGTCGAGGGAGAAGAGCGATGCCGGATCGAGCGGACCCAATTTGACCCGATGGGTGGACGACCCTCGAGGTACCTGCGCCGGGATCGCGCGCCGGACCTGCACCCGGCCGTCGTTGTAGATGGTGAGAGAGGTCTGGGCCGAGAGCGGAGCCGGCGGACCGGCGGCCAGAAGCAGCGGCGCGAGGAGTCCGGCGGCGAGCCCACGCATACCGTCTACCCGTCTCATTTCATCGCCTCCAAAACAATGCGGGCGGCGATGCGCCGCACCAGGATATAGGTAACCACGATGGCGAGCAGTCCGTAGTACCGGGCGGTGGGATCGGCCGGCACCCGCAGCCAGACGTAGAGCGCCGCCAGGATGGTTGCGGCGAGCGCGACACGGCTGGACAGTCGGGACGCGCGCCGCTTCCGGTCCACCACGCACTGAGAGCACCGCTCTCCCCAGGGAAGCCCCGCAATCCGCCGCCCGCAGCTGGCACAGGGGACCTCAGGCTGCTCGCCGAGCGACGGCATCTCCAAACTCCCGTGTCGTGGCGGTGCCTCCGAGGTCGCGGGTGCGCACGTTGTCCTCGACGATGGTGGCGAGGACGGCCTGGCGCACCTGTTCAGCGCGGGCCAGCTCGCCCATATGGTCCAACATCATCGCGGCCGCCAGCATCTGCGCCGATGGGTTGGCCACTCCTTGGCCCGCGATGTCGAGGGCACTCCCGTGCACCGCCTCGAAGATCGCCGCCTTGGTGCCGATGTTGGCGCCCGGCGCCAGCCCCAGCCCGCCCACCAGCCCCGACACCTCGTCGCTCAGAATGTCGCCGAACATATTGGTCGTCACCATGACGTCGAACTGCTCCGGCCGGAGCACCAGCTGCATGGCGGTGTTGTCCACGATCATGTCGTTGGACTCCACCCGGCCCACATACTCCTCGGCCACCGCGCGACCTACCTCGAGGAAGAGGCCGCTGACCATCTTGAGGATATTGGCTTTGTGGACGATGGTGACTTTGCGGCGCTGATGCTTGAGGGCGTACTCGAAGGCGTAACGCACGATGCGCTCGCAGCCGGTGCGGGTGACGATGGCCATGGATTCGCCGACCGCACGAGGATCGTCGCCGATCTGCACGAAATGCTCGACCCCGATATAGAGCCCCTCGAGGTTTTCCCGGACCAGCACGATGTCCACGTTGTCGAACCGGCCGCCGGGAACGATGGTCTTGGCTGGGCGAACGTTGGCGAAGAGCTCGAATTCCCTGCGCAGGCCCACGTTGACCGAGCGGAACCCGGTGCCGACCGGAGTGGTGAGCGGCCCCTTGAGCGCGATGGTGTTTTTGCGGATGCTCTCGACCGTGGCGTCGGGCAGAGGGGTGCCGGTGGCCTCGACCGCGGCCATTCCCGCCAACTCTTCGTCCCAGTTGAAGCGGAGGCCGGTGGCCTCGAGTACCCTGACCGTCTGCGCGGTGATCTCCGGCCCGATGCCGTCGCCCGGGATGAGGGTGACGTCGTAGGTCATGGGCCGCTCAGAGCGGGAGCGCGCCGGTGAGCGCGGCCTGCAACGCTTCGCGAGGTGTGGCACCGGTCCCGATCGCCACCGAGCGCCACAGCACCTTGCCGGCCCGGGTATCCGCGGCGACGAGGGTGAGATCGGCCCGGATGCGGCCGTCGGACCCGCGCCCGAATGCGAGCGCCGCCGGCACCATGGCTACCCTGCCGCCGGCCACCGCGACGAGCTTCCGGAGCGAGGAGCGCAGCGGATCGGGGATGTCCTTCATGGGCGCCCGGAGCGCCGCCTGCCCCATCTGATCGGGATCGCCCACGATGCCGGGAGACCGGCGCGCGAGCTTCCGCAGTGTCGGCGGCAGCACCCACTGCACCTCGGGCGCCCGTCCGGTGAGCGCCTCACCGATGAGCGAGTCGGCCAGAAGCAGGGTGGTCCGCCGGTCGCGATACGGGGCATAGGCCGAGTCCGACTCCAGCGCTGGCTCGGCGGCCACCAGCGTGAGCGGCATGACCGCGACACTCTGCCCGGCCAGCGCTTCGGCCGGCACCGACGGCGAAACGGGAAGCTTCTGCCGCTGCGCCGCGAGCGGCCCGGCGAGCGTCAGGACAAACGCGAGGATGGTGGCGGGAGTGGGGCTCACCGCGGGAAAGTAACGAGTCGGGGGGGCTGGCAGTACCCCGCGAACGCGCCTCGGAACGACATCGCGCGCCATCCCCTCACTCCAACGACATCCCCCCATCCACCACGACCGTCTGCCCGGTGATGTGCCGGGCGGACTCCGAACAGAGAAATGAGATCACATGCGCCACGTCGTCCGGTTCCGCGACGCGGCCCAGAACCGAGCTCTTCTGCGCCCGCTCGATCACTTCCGAGGGCAGCATGGCCATTCGCTCGGTGCGGATGAAGCCGGGGGCGACGGCGTTGACGTTGACGTTGGCGGGGCCGAGCTCGACGGCGGCGGCGCGGGTGAGGCCGAGCAGCGCCGCCTTGCTGGCGGCATAGTTAGCCACCCCGAAGCCCGGGCGCTCCGCCTGGTGCGCGCTCACGCTGACGATCTTGCCGAAGTGCTGTCCCCGGAAGATCGGCGCCACCGCGCGGATGCAGTTGAACGCGCCGGTGACGTTGGTGTCGAGGACCTCGTTCCAGGCCTCTTCGCTCAGCCGCCAGAGCGCCCCATCGTTGGCGATCCCGGCATTGTTGATCAGGAAGTGGACCCCGCCAAGCTTGAGCCTGGCGTCGTGCACGAACTGCTCCACCGCCACCCGGTCGCGCACGTCGCAGCGGCAGGCGTGAACCCCGACGCCCATCGCGGTAAGCGCGGTTTCGGTGAGAAGCGCCTGCTCGGTGACGTCCCGGCCCGGCATGTTGACGAAGCAGAAGGCGACGTGGCAACCGAGCTTGCCGAACTCCATGGAGATGGCGCGGCCGAGTCCGGTGGCGCCGCCGGTCACCAGGGCCACCTTGCCACCCCATCCCTTGCGGATCGGCTGGGGCTCGGGCGCTTCGAGCACGGCCCCGCTGGCCTCCGGAGCCTCGTATTCCCAGGACGGCCGGTGGCCGAACCCGAAGGATGGCAATGGCATGGAACTCGAAAGTACGGCGCGCTACAGGGGACGGCAAGGAGGGACGCTCCCCGGTTTACCGTCCCCCCTCGACGCTGTTATACCTTAGCAATGCACCTTCGATCGCTGCTTTGGCTCGTCGCCGGCCTCGCCGGTGCTGCCGGCTGGGGCGTGCTCGCGCTGCACCGGGGCGAGACGATCAACGCCGCCTGGCTGGTGCTCGCCGCCGTCGGGACCTACCTCGTCGCCTTCCGCTTTTACAGCCGCTTCCTCGCCGAGCGGGTCTTCGGCCTCGACGACCGCCGCGCCACGCCGGCCGAGCGGCTCGCCAATGGGCGCGACTTCGTTCCGACCTCGAGGTGGGTGCTCTTCGGCCACCACTTTGCCGCCATCGCCGGCGCCGGGCCCCTGGTGGGGCCGGTGCTTGCCGCGCAGTTCGGCTATCTCCCGGGCACGCTCTGGATCGTCTTCGGCGTGGTGCTGGCCGGCGCGGTGCAGGATTTTGTGATTCTCTTCGGCTCCATGCGGCGCGATGGCAAGTCGCTGGGGCAGATGGCCAAAGAGGAGACCGGCCCGATTACCGGGCTGCTGGCCATGGTGGCCGTGCTCGCGATCATGATCATCCTCCTCGCGGTGCTGGCGCTGGTGGTAGTCAACGCGCTCAAGGACAGCCCCTGGGGCGTCTTCACCATCCTCTGCACCATCCCGATCGCCATCCTCATGGGCTTCTGGATGAAGATCTGGCGCCCCGGACGCACGCTGGAAGCGTCGCTCGCCGGAGTACTGCTCCTGCTCCTGGCGCTGGTCGGCGGACGCTACGTGGCCGAGTCGGCGGTGCTGGCGCCGTACTTCACCTACTCCGGGCTCACCATCGCCTACGGGATCATCGCCTACGGGTTCATCGCCAGCGTGATGCCGGTCTGGATGCTGCTCTGCCCCCGCGACTACCTCTCCACCTTCATGAAGATCGGCACCATCCTGCTGCTGGCCCTGGGTATCCTGATCGTGCTCCCGCCGCTACGCATGCCGGCGGTGACCCAGTTCGTTGACGGGACGGGGCCGGTGTTCGCCGGCAAGCTTTTCCCCTTCGCCTTCATCACCATCGCCTGCGGAGCCATCAGCGGCTTTCACGCGCTGGTGGCCTCGGGTACCACGCCCAAGATGCTGGTGCGGGAGAGCGACGCCCGCTACATCGGGTACGGTGGAATGCTGATGGAGTCGTTCGTGGCGATCATGGCGCTCTGCGCCGCCGCGCTGCTCGACCCCGGGATCTACTTCGCCATCAACGCCCCGCTGGCAACCCTGGGCGGCAGCGCGGAGGCGGCGGCGGAGGTGATCCGCGGTTGGGGCTTCACCGTCACTCCGGCGCAGCTCACCAGCCTGGCGGCCGACGTGGGGGAGAAAACGCTGCTGGGACGGGCGGGCGGCGCCCCGTCACTGGCGGTGGGAATGGCGGTCATCCTCAGCGGCGCCTTCGGCCAGGGATTGATGGCGCTCTGGTACCACTTCGCCATCATGTTCGAGGCGCTCTTCATTCTGACGACGGTGGACACCGGCACCCGGGTCGGCCGCTTCATGTTGCAGGAGCTCGCCGGACAGCTCTGGACGCCGCTGGGACGCACCTCATGGTATCCCAGCACCATACTCGCCTCGGCGGCGGTCGTGGCCGGGTGGGGCTACTTCCTGGTGCAGGGAGTGACCGACCCGCTGGGCGGGATCAACTCGCTCTGGCCGCTTTTCGGCATCAGCAATCAACTGCTCGCCTCGGTAGCGCTCTGCGTGGGCACCACCCTGCTGATCAAGGGCGGCAAGGCCCGCTACGCCTGGGTCACCCTGGCGCCGCTGGTGTGGGTCCTCGCGGTCACGCTCACCGCCGGCTGGCAGAAGGTTTTCGCCGACGATCCCCGTCTCGGCTTCCTCTCCCACGCCGCTCTCACCGCCCGGCAGATCGCGTCCGGCGCGATGGACCCCGCCCGCGGCGCCCGCCTGATCTTCAACGACCGGCTCGACGCCGTGGTCGCTCTGGCCTTCATGCTGGTGACGCTGCTGGTGGTGCTGGCTTCGGCTCGCGAGTGGATCCTGGTGCTCACCCGGCGGCGGCCCGCGGTGGCTAAGGAATCGCCTTTCGTGGAGACGGCATATGCGGGGTGACCGTCCGGAGTGCGCGCGGAAGAGTGTTGTCATTCTGAGCGAAGCGAAGGGGGCGTAACCCAACATGGCTCCTTTCGCTCCGCTCAGGGTGACCGCAAGGCTAGTGCTGACCACCATCAAACGCATCGCCGGCATGCCCGATTACGAGGCCTACCTCGACCATCTCCGCCGCCGCCATCCCGAGCGCCCTCTCCCCAGCGAGCGCGAGTTCTACGACGAGTTCGTGCGCGCCCGCTACTCCGACGGCCCCACCCGCTGCTGCTGAGGCGCCACCGCGACCTCCCTCCGCACCCGTTTGCGTCCCCAGAGGAAATAGATCGGAACGCCCGCCGCCAACATGGCGAAGGTGATACCGGTGTTCACCGGATCGGTCCATGCCGCGTTGCCCAGCATCCCCAGCGCCGCCAGCAGGCAGAGCGCGGGCACCACGGGGTAGCCCCAGACCCGGTAGGGGCGCGGCAGGTCGGGGCGGGTGCGCCGGAGCACGAACACCGCCGCCACGGCCAGGCTGTAGAAAGGCCACAGCCCCAGCACGAATCGTCCCGCCAACTGCTGAAAGGTGCTGCTGAGGGTGGAGGCGGCGGAGAGCAGCGTGATGGTCCAGATGGCGACCGACGGCGTCTGAAACCTGGGCGAGACCCGGGCGAGCGGTCCCAGCGACAAGCCGTGCTCGGCCATGGCGAACTGGGTCCGGGGAAACGACATCATCCCGCCGGCCATGTTGCCGTAGCAGGAGATCATCACCATGGCCGCGATCGCGCTCGCCGCCGACGCGCCGATGACCGGTATCCGCTCGGCGGCGCTCGCCGCCACCAGTGGCGAAGCCGCCATCCGATCTATCGGCAGCAGATAGAGGTAGACGGCGTTGATGCCGACATATATCACCACCACCAGGGCGACACCGAGAATCATGGCGCGCGGGAGGTTCCGGGCCGGATCGCGAATCTCGCCCGCCACCCGAGAAAGATCGGCCCACCCCTCGTAGCTGAACATGATCGGCACCAGTGCGGTGGCGATGAGCGAGAGCTGCACCCCTCCCGCCCAGGGATCGCTGAAGTGCGCCGCGCTCCCGTCTCCCACGGTGAACGCCAGCGCGCCGAGCAGCAACAACCCGCCGTATTTGGTGAGAGTCGAGAGATTGGTCACCACCGAGGCGCGCCGAATGCCGAGATAGTTGATCAGCCCCACGCTCAACAGCCCGGCGCAGGCGACGTACCGGACCTCGTTCTCGCCCAGCTCGACGAAGTGCCCCAGGTAGGCGGCAAAGATGGACGCCACCGCCGCGAGACCGGCCGGCGCGATCACCAGGACCTCGGCCACTCCCAGCATGAACGCGGGCAGCGGCCCGTAGGCCGCGAGCAGAATCCGGAAGAGCCCGCCCGAGCGCGGGACGGCCGCCGCCAGTTCAGCGACGCTGAGTGCGCCGCAGAGAGCGAAGACGCCGCCGATGATCCACGCGAGGAGGATGGGACCGGGGTGCTCGAGCTGATCAGCGACCGTCGCCGGCACTCGGAAGATGCCACTGCCGATGGTGTTGGCGATCAGCAGGCCGATGGCGCTGCCGAGGCCGAGGCGGCGGGGAAGCCGCTCGCCCCAGGGATCCGGCGCGTCTGTCACCGGCTCAGAGCCGTTCGAGCCAATCGGTCAGCCACCTTCCGGTTCGCGAGATGACCGCCGAGCTGTCGTTGGCGAGGAAGTCGTAGCCGCCGCGCTGCAGCGAGGGATCGGCATAGCTCTTTCGCTTCCGCGCCTTTGCCCGTGCATCGAGCAACGCCCGCAGACTCGAGCGGGTGCCGATCCACAGGAGCGCATCGGAGGCGCGTGACCCGAACCTCGCCGGCAAGTCGAAGCTGTCGGGCGAGGCGTACACCCGGGCGAGCAGCGGGATCGCAGCGCTGTCGCTGGAAAAGCCGAGCAGAGTGAGATAGCGCACCTTGGGCTCGAGCTCCGCCGCCGCGAGAAAGCGGGCCTGGAGCGAGTCCGACGCGCCATTGAGCCGCCCGATGACCCAGGCCTCACCCAGCCCGTACCGGCCGGAGGGAACCAACTCGAGCAGCTCCCGGAGCAGCACGCTGTCGCCCTTCACCGCCCTCGCGCGCTCGAGCTCGATCGCCTGGAGAGCCGGCAGCAGATCGGAAGGGTCCCGGCCCGCCGGTGCCTCCAACCGGCCGGCCTCGATGCGCTGCCGCAAGCGGGCGGCGCTGTCCGCATAAGCAGCGTCGCGTAGCTCCGCCAGACGGGTCAGCGCCAGCAATCCCTCGTTCCACTCGCCGGTGCCCTCGATCGCCGCGTGCGTCCGGCGCCAGAGCGGACCGGCATGGGCTTCACGGGTCACGGCCAGCACCCGGAGCGCTGCGGGCGTGCCCTCGCGCAGCGCCTCGTGTAGCTCGGAGTAGGTGGCTCGCCCGGGCTGGCCCAGACGCACCAGCACCTGCGCCCGAGCACCGCGCGGGCAGATCAGCACTCCTACGACCATGAGCAGAACGACGGTACCGACTCGTATCATGGCGCCTGCCGGTGAGTGACTCGGGGTGAGACCAGAAGCCAGCCAACCACCGCCAATCCCATGCCGATAGCCGAAGCGCGGAATGCGGTCGGGCCCCCTCGACCCTGATAGATCGCTCCAAAGGCCAGGCCCGCCGGCAATGCCGCCAATCCGGTCAGCGCATGGTACACGCCGAACCCTCGGCCGGTCCGCACCGGCGAGAGTCGGGCGACGAGCGCGCGCTCCGCCGATTCGGTCAGCCCGGCGACCAGCCCGAGCACCAGGAACACGCCGATCGCGGCCGACGAGGTCAACGAGGACGCCATCGCCGCCGCCACGCCGGCGAACAGCAGGCCGCCGACCGCGACCGTCTGGCGAGCCCCCAACCGGTCGGCTATCCATCCCCCCGGATACGAGCTCGCGCTCCGCACCACGTGCAGCCCGGCCCACACCAGTGGCACCGCCGCCACCGCGACTCCCTGGTCCTGCAGCCGAAGCAGCAGGAGCGTCTCGGGCAGCCGAAAGAAGGTGAGCGCGGTGAGGGCGAGGACCGGTGCCCAGAACACCCGGCCCACGGCATCGGCAACCTTTCCCGGCGCCGCCGGGATCACCGTGCCCGCCGTTCCGCGGAGCACCACCGCCAGCAGCACGAAGGCGACCACTCCGGGCACCACGCTCCAGCCGATCACGCTGCGGACATCGGCGCCGCGGGTCAGCAGATACCAGGCGGCCAGCGATCCCACCACCGCGCCGAAGTGGTCGGCGGCGCGATGGAAGCCGAAGGAGCGGCCCCGCTGCGCGGCGGGCGTGATCGCGGCGATGAGCGCGTCGCGAGGTGGCGTCCGGATCCCCTTCCCCACCCGGTCCATCACCCGGAATCCCACCACCTGCCAGGCCGCGCCCGCGGTCGCAATGAGCGGGCGGACCAGCACGGCGGCGAGGTAGCCCACCAGGATGAGGGGCCGGCGCCACCCCGGGCGATCGGCCAGGCGGCCGCTCACAACCTTGAGCGCGGCGGAGGTGAGATCGGCCGCGCCGTCCAGCAGGCCGAGCAGCAGGGCGCCGCCGCCGAGGGTGCCGGTAACGAAGGCGGGAATCAGGGGGTAGACCATCTCGCTCGCGAAGTCGTTGAACAGTGAGACGAGAGACAGCCCTTTGACTCCGCGAGGAACCGAGCTCGGGCCGCTCACCCACGCTCCGCGAGCGGAGCGAAGACCTCCAGCGCGCCCGGCACGACCTGAAAGTGCGCCGGAGTTCGGGCGCCGATCTCCCCGTCCACGTCAATGTCTTTCGGGGTCCGGGTGCGGATCTCGAACTCGGTCGCGCGAAGGGCCTCGACCGAGTCCTTTCGGCCGTGCCGTCCCCACTTGAGCGCCGGCACCAGCGCCAGCAGCTCCCACCAGTGGCGGACCTCGATGGAGTAGAGATCGAGTCGCGCGTCGTCAATCGCCGCGTCTTCCGCGACGGCCAGAGCGGCCCCGTAGTAGCGCCCGTTTCCCACTACGATCTGCACCGTGCGGGTGTGCAGCACCTTACCCTGGTACAGGATTTCGGCATGGAAGGGGTGGCTGCGGGAGAGCACCCGCGCCGCCGCGACGGCATAGGCCAGCGGCCCCCAGCGCCGCTTGCTCTCGCCGGTGAGCTCCGCGGTGATCCGGACGCTCAATCCCAGGCTGGCCGTGGTGAAAAAGTAGTGGCCGTTGACGCAGCCGAGGTCAATGCGGCGGCGGCGCCCGCGGGCCGCGATCTCGCACGCCTCGGGCAAGGTCACCGGGATGCCCAGGGTGCGGGCCAGATTGTTGGCGGTACCCAGCGGGAGCACGGCGAGCGGCAGGCCGGTGTCGACTAGCCCCTGCAGCGCCCCGTTGAGCGTTCCGTCACCTCCACCCACGATGACCCGGTCCACCTCATGGCGGTGGCGGCCGATCACCTCTCCCAATCCGGTAACGTCGTCGGGATTGGCCTCGATCGTGGTGACACCGAAGGCGCCGAGGTGCCCGAGCACCTCCTCGCGACACTCTCCGCCCCGGCGGGCGCCGGGATTCAGCAGGAGGAGAGCGTGCGAGGGCATGGGGGGAAGGTAGCATGTATGTTTGACGCCATGCACGCCGACCCCGTCCTTTTTCAGGAATCAAATCTCTGGTCCACGCCGATCCGGGATCTCGGACTGACGTTGGAGGGCACCCGGCTGGAGCCGATTCTGGCGGAGTTCGAGGAGGAGCTCCGCCGCATCGGTCTCACCCGGGTGCGGCCCCGCTTCTATCTCTCCACCGAGTGGGGAGTACCCTTCGAGACCGTCGCCGTGGCCATCCCGTTCTATCTGGCCCGGCCCGACCTCACCGCGCTGCACGCGGAGCGGGTCGGCCACGTGGAAGGTTTCGACCGCGCCGATATCCTGCGCTATCTGCGGCACGAGATGGGGCATGTGCTCAACTACGCCTACCGGCTCTACGACCAGGAGGAGTGGGTCAAGCAGTTCGGGTCTATCACCCAACCCTACGGTGAGGAGTATCGCCCCGAGCCGTTCAGCCGGCGCTACGTGCGGCACCTGCCGGGCTGGTACGCCCAGAAGCACCCGGACGAGGACTGGGCGGAGACGTTCGCGGTATGGATGACCCCGGGACTCGACTGGCGGGCGGAGTACGGCGGCTGGCCGGTGGCCGCGGCCAAGCTGGCCTACTGCGAGCGGACGGTGGCGGCGCTGAGGGAGCTGGAGCCGCTGGTAACCGACACGGAGCTGGACGAGGACGTCGGCGAGATCGAGTACTCGCTCGACCATTACTACCGAAACGACGTCTCGGTTCTAGGCGAGCTGCCACCGGGACTCGACGGCGCCTTGCAGGCCATCTTCGACGATCTCGGCGGAACCGAGGGGATGTCGCTCGACGAGCCGCTCCGGCCCGCCGCCGACCTGATCAGCCGGCTCGAGCCCGAGCTGATGGCGAACGTCTTTCGCTGGACCGGGCACTTCCCCGAGCGGACCCGGGTGCTGCTACGGTATCTCGCCGAGCGCGCCGCGCAACTGCATCAGGGGTACGTCGCCACGCGGGAAACCAGCGCCATCGTCGCGCTGACGACGCTGGTGACGGGGCTGGCGATGAACCACGTGCAGCGGGGGAGTTACCTGCCGTAGGGCGAAGCGGCGCGGTTTCAGGAGTCTTCCTATGCGGGCAGGGCACCCGGGGATCCGTCCCGCCATGATGGCCGAGTTGAGCACAGCGCCAATGGTCTTCAGGTTCAGAGTTCCCTTGCATGTCATCGACGAAGCTGTCTCGCGCATTCGCGATGGCTCAATCATGGCCTACGAATACAGCGCCGCCCAAGCTCGCCTGGTCAAGGTCTCGGCAAAATAGGCGGGAAGGCCGCCTAACGGACCGCGCATCAGCTGCGGCGACTCCGCCGAGTGCGTTCAATTCTACGTTTCCTTTAGAACCGACGCCGTCAGCTGCATGCGCTGGTTAGGCGGCAACGCTCCTGGTTCTAGAGCAGCTTTCGGAATGCCTCCACGGTCAGACCGGCGTCGCGAACGATGCCGCCCATCGTGAGGGCATTGACTGGATTGTGACGAGGGATAGTGAGAATGCGCACGCCATCGGTCATGACGACGTGCTTGCCTTGTCGCACGATACCGAAGCCGGCCTTCTCCAGGGCACGTACCGCATCCAGGTGGTTGATCCCAGGTAGCTTCGGCACGCTCAGCCAGCGACGTCGACTTCGCGGACCTCCGCGCCGCGCACCAACTCGCCCGCGACCGCTAGATATTCACGAATGGCATCTCGGATATTCTCCAGCGCCTCCTGTTCCGTGGCACCCTGGGACCAACAGCCTGGGAGCCCTGGAACTGAGACGCTGACACCTTCCTCCGAGCGCTGCAACGCCACCTTGTATTTCATGGGACCTCCGAATCTGGAGTATAGCCGGATCTTGCTTTGTCCGCCTAACGACAGGCGCATCAGCTGCAGGCCCCAGGCTCGCGGCCGCAATAACCTACGTTCCACAGCGCGCTCGGGGAGGGTGCCGCCGGAGCGGGCCCACACGCCCGTCTGGCCCGTCTGACCTTACCCCGAAAAGTGGACACCTCAAGAAGAGTCAGTACGTTGACTCGGGGAGGTGTCGCATGGCCAAAAAGCCCAGCCGGATCCGTCGGACGTTCACGCCGCAATTTAGGAAGGATGCCGTCGCGCTTGTTGCCGGAGGGCGGAGCGTGAACGAGGTCGCCCACGACCTCGGCATTGCCCGGAGTCTGCTCCCGATCTGCATCGTTTCGGTGAAGATGGGCCCGCGCACCGGCCTATACCTGGACTCGTTCACGCTCACGTTTCCCATTCGCGACTCCTTCGGCTCAACCGCTGACCAAGTGTAACGAGGTCTGCGGGGTTGGTAATCTCACTCTGCTGCGGGCATTCGTCAGATCCGGTTAAGATGCCCGAGCGAGATGTTGCCGGTGAGCTCCGTGTCGCCCTGCTGAAGATCGCGGTACCAACCGGCCCGAGCCCCATGCGCTCCCCGATCTCAGCCTCGCTCAGCCCGGCGGCCTCGCGGGCGGCTTGCAGGCGGTCTGCTGCTCCTTCTTGCGGTTGCATTTCGTCGATGCTTGGGAGCCGCCCAACGAGAATGCGCATCAGCTGCAGGCCCTCAAGCCCGCGCCCGCACAAACCGTCGTTCCTTGGAGCACTCTCGGAGGACGCAGCCCGAGTGGAGTTCCGCGCCCCTCCGGCCTGTCGGCTGCATGCGCGGGTTAGACGTCAGGGCCCGCGCGATGCTAGATTGCCGCTGTCCCCTCAGTCCGGAGCTTGTCATGCCGCTTCAACTTACGGCTGTCTTTCGCAAGGTGCCCGAGGGCTACGTGGCGTTCGTCGAAGAACTCCCGGGCGCCAACACCCAGGGAGCGACCCTCGAAGAAGCGCGGGCAAATCTCCGCGAGGCCGTGGAACTCACCCTGGAAGCCAACCGGGCCCTGGCCGAGGAGGACCTGGCCGGCGCTGATGTGATCCGAGAGCCGCTTAAGCTGACCGCGTGAAGCGGATCGATCTGATCCGCCATCTGGAGCAGCACGGCTGTGAGTTGTTTCGCGAAGGTGGCCGGCACTCGGTCTATGTCAACCGCGCCACCCGCAAGGCCGCGACGGTGCCCCGCCATCGTGAGATCAACGAGTTCCTCGCTCGGAAGATCTGCAAAGAGCTTCAGATCCCCTTGCCCTGACGCCTACGACTTGCAAATCAGCTGCGGGTCATCCTCTTAGCGCCCGTGCAAATCAACGCTTCCGTTGTTTGGCCTCGCGGAGGGCCACGCCCGCACGGAGCGCTGGCCCGCTCCGGCCTGTCGGCTGCATTTGCGTGTTAGGCACCACGTTGCGACGAAACGTCTACCCTCCTACCCGACCAGAGGAACGCATCAGATCCGGCGTCCACAAAGCGCGGCGTTCTACCGAGCGAGTATGTGCCACCGGCGCCACGCTGCCCATCCGGGCGACGAACCGACCAGATCACGACCCGCCGAAGGGACAGCGGCGGGTGGGTCACCCCAATCCTCGCGACAAGGCTCCGGTGCTCGCGCTGGTGGAGCGTGGTGGTCGGGTGCGGGCACGGCATGTTCCTGACGTAACAGCCCACACGCTTCGGAGCGCAGTACGTGAGAACGTTGCGCGACCTGCACGCATAGTGACGGACGAGTTCAATTGCTATGCGCGGCTTCCCCGCGACGGCTATGAGCACGAGACGGTCTGCCACAGCGCGGGTGGATACGCCCGTGGCGACGTGCATACGAATACCGTCGAAGGATTCTTTGCTCTGGTGAAGCGCGGCCTGTATGGGACGTTTCATGCAGTCAGCCGTAAGCATCTCCACCGCTACCTTGGCGAATTTGAGTTCCGGTACAACACCCGCTGGCTGGACGACGGCGACCGGACCATGCTTGCCATTCAAGCGGCTGATGGTCGGCGGCTGACAAACCAGCAGCAGGTAGCGCGCTAGCGCTTGCGCTTGCCGCGCTTAGGAGAAGCCTTTGATGGCTTTCCCTTGTTGAGGGCCCGCTTCGTAGCATCCTCCCAATCGCCTGTGATCTTCAACCGCTCAGGCTCGGGTCCACTGCGGGATTCGTCCGCTGCCACATCCAAAACTATCACAGCCTTCTTCTTGATCTCGGCGATCTCACGCCCATGTTTGTCGCGCACTTGGACAACCTCCGGCATGTTGAGAAGATCAAGAAGCCGCCACGCAGGCACGACTCCCATAACACCCGAATTAGAACGAACAAATTCTCCACTGGGAACTGGCTCTTCGTCGGTCTTGCTGCGGACCCGCTCAATTAGCGGCAGATGGCCGTAGTCCAGCCCCAGTAGCCAAGGACCCCCCTCTCCATGTAGCGGGAACGCTTCCTCCAAAAGCGTCTTTGGCTGAGGGGCGCGACGATCCGATGGACGCACAGAGGTGTGCGGAATACGGAGAAACACTGGAGATCCGCTATAACCCCCAAGCGACCGGGTTTCCACCAGGAAGCTTTCTTGTTTGATGCCCCGAGAATGCATCACTGGCTCCGCTGGCATCATCGCGATATTGCCAAAGCGCACCGTTGGTAAGTTCCGCTCTTTTCCCTCGTGTGCCTTGAAACGGCCAATCATGAAGACTTCGTCGCCGCATCCGATTTCCTGTTCTTCAATCATCAGTTTCGTAATAAAGATTCTCGCGGGGATCAAAGCGTAGCTAAGACTTGAGAAGTCGAGCAAAAGGGGCCCGCTGATGGCTATGTCGTCACCATCAGGGTGGTGTAACCAATCATCAGCTTTCAGCTCTAGGTATCCGCAACCTCAGCGCCACAGTCGCGCTGACGACGCTGGTGACGGGACTGGCGATGAATCACGTGCAGCGGGGGAGTTACCTGCCGTAGGGCAACCGGCGCGGTTTCAGGTGGCCGGTAGCATCTGCGCGTGCCATCCGGCATAGGCGACCTTCAGGCGGGCGAAGCGCGCTGGCTCCTCCACCTTCAGGTCCTTCCGCTCGCCGGGGTCGTGTACCAAGTCGAAGAGGTACTCGCCGTCCTTGTCCCAGAGGTACTTCCATCCGCCTTCGCGCACGGCTCCCTGCCCATTCTCCCCCCGCCGCCAGAAGACGGTCCGCTCCCGCGGCGGTTCGGCTCCGGTCAGGCAGGAAAGGAGGCTGATCCCGTCCAGCGGATGACTCGCGGCCGGGGCGACGCCCGCTGCCGCGAGCACGGTCGCCGACCAGTCGAGCGTCGTTGCCACCTGAGTCGTGGTCACGCCGGCGGGGATCCGCCCCGGCCAGCGGGCCATGGCGGGTACCCGGATCCCGCCCTCCCAGACGTGCCCCTTCCCCCGAGCCAGTCCCGCCATGTTCGAGTAGCGTCCCCCGCCATTGTCGCTCGTAAAAATCACCAGTGTGCGGTCGGCGAGGCGCGCCTCTTCCACCGCGCGGAGCACTTGGCCGATCCCCTGGTCGAGCGCTTTGACCATTTCGGGGAAGCGGTCGGCCGGCTCATCTTCGTTGAGCCGCTTGCCCTGCGGAACCGGTGCGTCGCCTCTCTGCTGCCAGGGCCAGTGAGGCGCCGTGCCCTGGACACTCAAGAAGAAGGGCTGCCGCCGGCGGCGGATGAAGCGCACGCAGTGCTCCGTCACCAGGTCGGTAAGGTACCCCCGATGGTGGACTGGCCGGTCATTGTAATACAGGTCGTGGTTGCCGCTCATGTCGCGATGCGCCACGTAGTCCACGGCACCGCTTAACGGGCCGAAGAACTCGTCAAAGCCGTGCCTGCCAGGCTGGAACTCGGGTCGGAAGCCCAGGTGCCACTTCCCGAAGAGCGCGGTGGTGTACCCCGCGCGCTTGAGGAGCGAGGAGACCGTGGGATGAGCGGGATCGAGGCCGAGCCTGCGGTGCTCCTCCGAGGTGGTAAGCGGCTCTTTCAGGCCGATCGGATGCCGCGCCGGGTATCGCCCGGTCATGAACCCTACGCGCGTGGGCGTGCAGATCGGCGCGATCGCGTACGCCTGCATGAACCGCATGCCCTCGGCGCCGAAGCGGTCTAGAACGGGCGTCTGGTAGTCGGCGCGGCCGTAGCCGCTCAAGTCGCCGTAGCCCAGGTCGTCGGCTGAGATGTAGATGATGTTGGGCCGCTCTCCAGCGTGGGGGACCGGTAGGGCGGCGCTGTTGCTGCTGCGGGTGAGAAGTCCCCCGGTCGCGGCGGTCAGGATTCCTACGAACTGGCGCCGGCTTAGCTCTGACATGTTGCCTCCGATACAGGCCGACGACCTACCTCCGCCCTCCATATCGCTCCAGCGCGAGATTCACGATCCGCTCGATCAAGCGGGGATAGTCCACCCCCATCGCATTCGCCGCCATGGCGAACTCGCTCGAGCGCTCGAGATAACAGCTCGCGTTGACCTCGAGAACGTAGATGTCTCCGGTATCGGTGAGGCGGAGGTCCACCCGGCCGTAGTCTCGCACCCGCAGAGCTCGGTAGGCATCCACCGCCACCTTCTGCAGCCGAGCACGCAGCTCGTCGGGCAGCGTGGCGAGAACCGACTTGGTGCCCTTGTACTCCTTGCTCCGCTCGTCCCACTTGGCCTTGCTGTCCATCACCTTGGGCACGCCCTCGGGAAAGCCGGTGAAGTCCACCTCGACCGGAGGCAGCGCCTTGGCCTGCGCATTTCCCAGCACGCCCACGTAGAATTCGCGCCCCTCGATATACTCCTCGGCCAGCGCGGCGTCGTTGAGCTCCTTGCCGATGGCCGCCACCCGCTCCATCAAGGCCATGGCGTCGTGCACCAGGGACTTGCCGCCGATTCCCAGCGACGCGTCGGAGCGGAGCGGCTTGACGAAGAGCGGCATGCGCAGGTTGCCGCCGGTCTCGAACGCCCGCTCGCGGGAAAAGACGGCGTAGCGTGGATAGAGGATGTCCTCGAACGCCAGCATTTTCTTGGTGAGGCCTTTATCCTGGCTCAGGTAGAGCTCTCCCGGCCCGCTCCCGGTGTATCGGAGTCCCAGCAGGTCCAGCAGCCCGGTAACCGGGATGTCCCCGAAGACGTTGTCCCCGAACATCTCCATGAGATTGAACACCAGGTCGGGCCTTCGTCGCGACAGGCCGCTGATGAGGCGCTTCACGTCCCCGTGGACGCCGAGGATCGAGACCCGGTGCCCCAGCCCGCGCAGAGTGCGCGCCACCTGGGTCACGACCGGATCGTACTCCTTGGAGTTCTCGTCGTCGCTGTCGAGGTAGGTGAGGACGGTGAGCTTCATGGAATCATTCCCCACCGCGCCACCGAAACGGGAACTCCGCCGTAGCGCAGGAGCTCATCGTGGAACTGCTTGGGGCGGGAGGCGGAGCCGGCTCGCTCGCGGTAGGCGTCGCGCAGGGCCAGCAGGTCGCGGCGTCCGGCCGCGTAGCAGAGCTGATAGGTGGGCCACGCGCAGTACCGGCGCACCTCCGCTTCCGCACTGGGCCGCTCGATCGGCAGATGTTCCACCATGTATTCCACCGCTTCGGCGGGCGTCATGCCGCGGGTGTGGAGTCCGACATCGAGCACCACGCGAACCGCGCGCCACAGCAGGTTGACCAGCTGGAATAGGCGCGATTCCGCCGTGGTGTAGTAGCCAGCTTCGGCCATGAGCTGCTCGCAGTAGAGCGCCCAGCCTTCGACCATGATCGGAGTCCACAGGTGGCGCCGAACCTCGGAGCCGAGTCCCTGGGAGGTCAGGAGCTGGAGATGGTGCCCGGGATAGGCCTCGTGCGCCACCATCGCGGGAATGCCGTGCCGGCAGTGCCCCCGGAGTTGCCGGGCGAGGGCGGCCGGCGGCAAGGTTGGATCGGGACGGGTAACGTAAAAGCGGCCGGTCTGCTCGCCCAGGTAGATCGGCGGCGGCTCGTAGGCGGCGAAGGGAACCAGCGGCGCGAGGAAGCTCGGAGTGGGCACGACCTCGACTGGACCGCCGGGAAGGGTGACCAGATCCCGCTCCGCCACGAACTCGCGGGCTCGCGCCAACTCCTCGCGATACGCGTCCAGCAGATCGTCCGGGCCGGGAGCATCGCCGCGAAGCTCGTCCACCAGCTCGCGCCAGGGGCGCCCCCCCATCCCGGCGGCGAGCGCGGCGAGCGCCGCCTCGGTTTCTTCCTGGAGATGGAGCCCATAGCGCCACAGCTGCTGCGGAGTCGAAGCGAGCGCGTGCTCGTGGTGCAGCCGGCGGTTGAACTGCTCCTCGCCAATGGCAAAGCTCTGAGGATCGGGGTTGGGCTCGATCTCGTCGCGCAGCGCGGTGCCGAAGCGCTTGAGCGACTCCAATGCCGCGGCCGCCGCCGCGGTGAGCTCGCTCTGCAGGCCCGGCTCCTCCGACCCGAACACCACCGCTACCTGCACGATCAGTTCGCCGCCTCCGCCGAGCATCCCGAGCGCCGTGTCCACGAAGACCGGCGGCGGCGACTGGAGCGTGGCGCGCGCCGAGTCGAGCAAGGCCGGCGCCGCCCGCAGCCGCTCCAGTACGGCCGGCGCCCGGCCCCCGGCCGCGTCACCCCGGCGGGCCAGAACGGCGTAGAGCGCCTGGAAAAGATGCGAGAGCCAGATGCTCGGGTCGCGCAGGTGCGGCCGCTCATGCTCCAGCCGGAAGCAGGTGTTCCGGAGCACGCCCAGCAGCACGGTGCGGTCTATCTCCTCGTGCAGATCCTCGAGCTCGAGCTCCTCGAGCGCCCCGGCCACCGAGCGGAGAGCCGACATGTGCTCGCGAGTGGTCGCCGCATCGAAGCTCCCCAGCCGCGCGTCGTGCCACACCAGACCGGCCGAGCTGGCGGCGGCCGGATCGAAGTGGTACTTGAGGTCCAGATAGGACCGGCAGAGATCGTTGACGGAGGACAAGGGGGTTTATGGGTCTTGGGTCTAAGGTCTTGGGTCGAAGGTCAGGGGGTCCTGTAACGCCGAGCCTCCGCTCCCGCGGACCCAGGACCTTCGACTCAAGACCCGAGACCCCCTTTCTCCTTCACCACGACTTCCGAATGATCGCCTAGAGTTGCGCTGCCCCAGAGCCCCTCGGCCACCACGCCGTTGCCCAGCAGCGAGCCGTCGAGCACGACGCCGGCGAGCCGGGCGTCCCGGCCGACGATGGTGTTGCGGAGCCGGCTGTCGGTCACCGTGGTGCCGCTTTCCAGCGAGACGTTGGGACCGATCACGCTGCGCTCCACCTTGACGCCATCCTCGATATAGACCGGATCGTGAATGGTGACTCCGGGGAAGTCCACCCGCCGGGCGGACCCATTTCGCAGCAGGATCTCGTTGGTCTCCAGCAGGGTGTCGAGCTTGCCGCAGTCGTACCACCCGCCCACTTCGGCGGTGAGAATTCGTTTGCCGCGCTCGATCATCCACTGAAAGGCGTCGGTGAGGAAATATTCGCCCTTGTTCTTCGGCTGCGCCAGCACGTGGTCAATTCCCTGCCAGAGGCTGTCCACCGAGCGGATGTAGTAGAGGCCGATGTTGGCGAGCTTGGAGATGGGAGTTGAGGGCTTCTCCACGATGCGGGTCATGTAGCCCTCCGCGTCGGTTACCACTACGCCGAAGCGCTGGTAATCCTCCACCTCCTTGGCCCAGATGATCCCGTCGGCGTCGGTGCGATTGATCAGCGTGAGGTCTGCTTCGAAGACGGTATCCACGAAGATGATCAGCACCGGTCCTTTCACGTGGGGCCGCGCCAGGTTCACCGCGCCCGCGGTGCCGTCCTGCTCCTTCTGCTCGATGAAACGCGACGGTATCGGGTAGTGGGAGCGGGCGTACGCCTCCACCTGCTCCTTGAGGTGCCCGGTGATGTAGATCAGCTCGGTGACGTCCAGCCCCTTCAGCCGGTCCATCACCCAGTCCATGACCGGGCGCCCCGCCACCTTCAGCATCGGCTTGGGCACGAGATGGGTGTGGGGACGCAACCGCGTTCCCTTACCCGCGAGCGGGATGATCACTTGCATGTCAGCCTCTTCCGTAGCGGTCCTGGAGTCGGACGAGATCGTCCAGCTCGGGGGTGGACGCCTCGAGCACGTCGCTGTCCACCACCGCCTCGATCTGATGA
>JACCQZ010000266.1 GCA_013813875.1 Gemmatimonadales bacterium
CGGTGAAGGACCCCTTCACGTGGCCGAAGAGCTCGCTCTCCAGCAGGTTCTCCGGCAGCGCCCCGCAGTTGATCGAGAGGAAGGGCCCGTCGGCCCGGTTGGAGAGGTTGTGCACGTAGCGGGCGACGACCTCCTTGCCGGTGCCGCTCTCACCCTGGATCAGCACCGTCGAGTCGGTCGGCGCCACGTGCTCGGCCAGCTTGAGCAGCTCCATGAAGCGCTTCGATCTGCCGATCGGCCGGGTGACGGCGGTCTTGTCCCGCCGGCGGATCTCCTGCTTGAGCTGCTTGTTCTCCACCCGTACCGCGCGGTACTCGCACGCCCGCCGCAGGATGGCGACCAGCTCGTCGTTGGAGAACGGCTTCTGGATATAGTAGAACGCCCCGGAGTTGACCGCGCTGATGGCGCTCTGCAGCGAGGCCTGGGCGGTCATGAGGATCACCGGCGTCATCGGGTCCTGCTCCCGCGCCGCGGTCAGGATGTCGAGGCCGGAAACCTGGGGCATGCGCACGTCGGAGAGAATGATGTCGTGGGTGCCGGAGCGGATCTGCTCCAGCCCGGCCTTCCCTCCCTGCGCCGTGGTGACCTCGAACCCTTCGTTCCGCAGCAGGATGCGAAGGGTGTCGAGGATTCCCGACTCGTCGTCAACGACCAGGACCGATGGTTTGTAGCTCATGCGGCGTCCTCCGCCAGCATCCTGACGGGAAGAAAGATGGTGAAGGTAGTGCCGGTGGCGGTCCCGGAATCAACCAGGACCAGACCGCGGTGCGCCTCGACGGCGCGCTGCACGATGGCGAGACCCAACCCGCTCCCGCCGGGCCGCCCTGACACGAAGGGCTCGAAGAGACGCTCCCGGATCTCCACCGGAATGCCCGGCCCGTTGTCGCGGATCTGCAGCCGGATCGCCTGGTCCAGGTTGGTGCCGTGGGGAATCTGGCCGGCCTGCACCGCGGCGACGCTCACCACAATCCTGATGGGCCCGCGGGCGGCCTGCACCGCGTTGAGCACCAGGTTGGCCACTACCCGGTGGAGCAGGTCCTCGTCCGCGTCGAGCATGGTGTGCCCGCCCTCGATGGTAATCTCGGCGTCGGGCCGGCAGTCGGGGTGGGCCCGGATGAGCCGCACCACTGCCGCCACCACGGCGTGCAGATCGAGCGGAACGAATTGGGTGGCCCGGACCCGCGCGAAGTCCAGAAACTCGCTCAGCAGCCGGCTCAGCCGGTCACTCTCCCGGACGATGAGGCCGGCGAGGAACCGCTCGTCCTCGGTGGCGTGCTTGGACCGCCCAAGCTGCTCGACCGAGCTCCGGATGGAAGCCAGCGGGTTCCGGATCTCGTGTGCCAGCGAGGCACTGAGCGCGGCCACCGCTTCCAACCGCTCGGCCCGGGCCTGCAGCGCCTGCACTTCCTTGAGGTCGGAGATGTCGGTGAAGATCGCCGTGACCGAGGGCGCCTCCTGTGCCGCCTGCCGAAAGGTGGTGGTACTGAGCCCGATTGGGAACATTCGCCCCCCCTGGTGCAGCACCACCCCTTCGCCCCGGCTGATCTTCCGGCCGTTGCGAATCCCCGAGACCACCGCCGCCCATAGCTCCGAGGAGCGGGTCTTGAGCTGGTCCAGCACCGGGAGGCCGATCAATCCTTCGCCCTCGAGATCGAGCAGCCGTTGCGCCGTCGGATTGATGAATGCCAGCCGGCCGGCGCCATCCACCGTGAGCACCCCCGACCGGATGTTCCGCAGGATGTCGTCGGCCTCGAGCCGGACCCGCTTGAGCTCGGTGGCGAGGGTCGCCTGCTCCATTCCCGCGGCCCGAAGCTGATGCCCCAGCACGGCGACGATGGCGAAGACGATGTTGAATACCACCATCTGGGCCCAGAAGGCGGCGTCGGGGACATCGGCACGGGTGTAGAACGCGTCGCCCAGGAAGAGAGCCGACGCGAGGATGGCGGTCAGCCCGCCCCAGACCGGCGGCATGAGCAGCGCGTAGATGGCCACCACCAGCACGTACAGCGCCGGGAAGGCCGATTGCGGCTGGCCGGCGAAGTGGACCACCGTGGTCACCAGGCCGAGATCCACCAGCGCCTGGATCAGGAGGTAGGTGTTCCCCGGCCGCCGGCGCCGCACGAAAACCACCCAGACGCCGTAGGCGGTAAAGGTCAGCGCGACCACTACCGCCACGCTGACCTTGAAGGCTTCCTGGGGTCGCTCGGTCCCCACCAGACCCACCCCCAGCAGCGCGCCCACCGAGAGCACCATGCGCCCGATGAAGAGCCAGGAGAGGAGAGTACGCTGGTCGGGGAGTGTGGTTCGACCGGCGCGTCGGTGCTCGGGCGCCGCGGGAACGTCCTCCCGTGCAGTCGCCGCTTCGGGTTGCATGGGGCCTCGGTGGGCTCCGCCGTGAATTCGGGGTGAGAGCCGAAGATAGAAAGGCCGGCGTATCATTACAATGCGCATGGCATGGTTCGTCTATCTCGCCCGGTGCGGCGACGGCTCCCTCTATACCGGGATCACCACCGATCCCGGGCGCCGCGAGACCGCCCACAATGCGGGCCGCGGAGCAGCCTATACCCGCGCCCGGCGTCCGGTGCAGTTACTCCACGTCGAGTCGGCCACGGACCGGAGCGCTGCGCTCCGCCGTGAGGCCGCGATCAAACGACTCACCCGCTCCCAGAAGGACCGGATGATGGCCCTCGGCACGGCGGAGTTCACCGGTTTCCGGCCGGAGGCGATCGGTTTCCTCCGCCGCCTGGCCCGGCATAACGACCGCGAGTGGTTCGAGCGCCACCGAGCGGTGTACCAGCTGGAGGTGCGCGACCCGATGCGCGCGCTGGTGGAGGAGATGGACGTGCGGCTCGCCCGGATCGCCCCGGAGCTGGTGGGGGACCCGCGCCGCTCCATCTTCCGGATTCACCGGGACACCCGGTTCTCGGCCGACAAGTCGCCCTACAAGACCAACGCCGCCTGCCAGTTCTACCACCAGGACGCGGGCCGGGGCGCGGGCCAGGATGCCGAGGGTGCGGGCGCCGGGCTCTACTTCCAGTTGGCGGAGGGCGATTGCTTCGTGGGCGGCGGGATCTGGATGCCGGCCAGGAACAACCTGGAGCGAATCCGGGAGGCGCTGGCGGACGCGCCGGAAGTGATCGATCGGCTGGTCCAGGACGCCGGCTTCCGGCGCCGCTTCGGGGGCCTGGAG
>JACCQZ010000272.1 GCA_013813875.1 Gemmatimonadales bacterium
CGCGGCATCTGGGTCACCAGTTTGGCCGTGAGCCACGCCGTGCGGGTATCCACCACCTGAAACCGACCGGTCTGGGTCAATCCGCGAGCGATCCAATCCGCGGCCATGTCACCGATCGGCGCCAGAGTGGAGTCGCCGGTGCGGTTGTCCAGCGGCGCGACGACAATCCGATTGGCCACCAGGGTCGCCCGCGGGCGGGTCAGCAGGGTGGTCAACGTGGCCCGCCGCTCCGGTCCGAGCGCCCATACCCCCACGAGCATGGCGACGGCGGCAGCCGCGAGGGCGCCAACGCCGGCCTTCCGCCACCAGGGCCAGCGCCTAACGGACCCGATGGCCCGCGCTCGAGAGGCATGAAAGTCGGCGGCCGCGGCGGCCCCGGGTTGTCCCAGCTGGCGCCGCCAGTGGAGGGCCGCGGCGCGGTGCAAGCGGTGCCGGCGCTCGAGGGGAACTCGCTCGTACGCCACCCGCGCGACCAACTCGTGAACGAACTCCAAGGTGTCACCGGCACCCGGCACATGGCGGATCAGCCGGCGGGTGAGCAACTCCCCCAGCGCCGGTTCTGTGGCGGAGGCATCGGGCCCGGCGATTGAAATCAGCAGACTTCTCTGGAACACGCGGCCGAGCACCGCGGCCACCTCCAGGACCTCTTGGCCGCCGGCGTCGAGCAGCGCGAGTCGTCGCCCGACCGCATCGCGCAGACTGCGCGGTAGCGATAGTTGGCGCCCGTCCATGGGGGCCAGGTGCCACGAGCCTGTCCGGCTCGCGGCCAGACTTCCCTCTTCCACCAATGCGGAGACCATCTCCACCGTGTAGAAAGGGTTGCCGCCGCCCTCAGCGTGCAGCCGCGCCGCCAGCTCTTGCCGATCGCCCGCGCGCAGCGCCAGCATCGAGCCCAGCATCGCCTCCACTTGCCCCGGATCCAGCGCGGCCAGCATGAGGCGCCGAACCCTGGGCAGCGATCGCAGCTCCGCCAGGGCGGTGGAACCGTTCGCCTCCTCCGAAGGTGCGGCGACGATGGCGAGCAGCTTCGCTCCGGGACGGCCGAGCGCCTCGGTGACCACCGCGCGGCTGGTGGAGTCCACCGCGCCCAGGTCATCCAGGAAGAGAATCACCGGCCGTTCGTCGGAGACCGCCGCGAGCACCTCGGCCAGAGCCCCGCCCAACGCATCGGGGTTACCCTTTGCCTCGGGAAGGTCGGGAAACCGTTGCCGAATCTCCGGCACCACCACCGCCACCTCGGCCAGGGCCTGCGGCCCCGCGCCGCCGACTCCCGGCGCCGAGACGAGCGGGGTCAGGAGCTGCCGCAACAGGTCGGAATCCCCGGCAGCCGGCGAGCGGCGCGCCCGGGCCCGCAGGATCACGACCCCACCCGAGGCGAGCGACGGCTCGAGCAGAAAGTCTTCGCAGAGCCGGGTCTTTCCGATGCCGGGATCGCCCTCCACGAGCACGATCTCCCCGGCGCCATCCTGCACTTCCCTCCACGCGGTACGCAGCTCTCCCAGCGCATCGTCGCGTCCGATGAGGTCGGGGGTGAACAGCGCCGCGGATCCGATCCGGCTTGCTTCCGCCGCCGGCGAAGAAGTTCGCGCCAGCCGCTCGCCCAACCTGACGAACTCGGCCGTGGGCTCGGCATCGAGCTCCGCCCGCAGTCGAGCTGTCGCCGCCGCGTGGCGGGCGCGCGCTTCAGCTGTTCGGCCGGAGGCGGCGAGCGCTTCGATGAGATGGCGCTGGGCCGCCTCGTCGAGAGGACGGAGCCCGGCCCACCGCTCGGCGTGCTGGAGCTGGGTGACCCGGTCTCCGCGCGCGTCACTCTCCCGAACCAGTTGCTCGTAGGCCATGGCGAGCTGGCGCCGCAGGCATTCTCGCTCCGCCTCCATCCAGCCCCGAAAAACCTCGCCGCCCACGTCGTCCATCCCCGCCAGAAAATCGCCCCGCCACCACTCGACGGCCTCCGCCGGGTTGCCCCGTCCCAACTCCTCCTCGAAGGCCCGCGCGTCCACCCGGAGTATGGAGTCGAGGCGGACCGAGTCGCCCTCGAGGACCAGACCTGCGCCCAGCAGTCGCTTGAGGTCGAGCAGGACCTGCCGGAGCGACTGTCGCGCCTTGGTGTCGGAGCGATCCTCCCAGAGGAGCGAGGCCAGCTCGGCGCGCGTGGCCGAGCGGGGAGCTCTGCGGGCAAGGTAGGCGAGCAGCGTCAGCTCCTTGCGCCGGCTGGCGAGCGCGGCCGATCCGCCCTCGAGGCAGACCTCGCCCAGGGTGCGGAGAAGCAGGAGAGACGGAGGGCTAACTGGCGGGCTCATTGGATCTTGACGGCCTGCTTGACGGGGACCTGCGGTCGGACGCCTAGGTTCTCGGTCAGGTTTACCTCGCGAAAGGCCGGTCTGATGAATGGGTATCCGCCGGGCGCCGACCCCGCCGACCGCTTCGACTACTTCATGATCCGCCTCTCGCAGCGCGACGGAGAGCCGGTGAGCATGACCGGCCAGGTGGAGCGGTTGGGTACCGGAGAGAAGCGCAGCTTCGAGACTGGCGATCAGCTGCTCGCACTCTTCGCCGCGTGGCTGGCCCGTCGTACCAACATGGAGTCCGCCTGAGGCTCCGGCAAGGCGCACACCCCTTTCACTCACGACAGGAGATAGCCATGTCCCGCGCCCTCATCCCCATCGCCGCGCTCGCCCTCGCGGCCGCGCTCCTCCCCGCCGTGCCCGTCGCGGCGCAGCAGGTGTCGCTCTCGCCCACCATCGGGGTCTACATCCCGACCACCGAGCTGGTAAAGGCGGCCAACGGTCAGGAGTTCAAGCAGGAGATCGGCCTGGCGGTGGGCGGGCGCCTGGGACTCGATTTCAGTCCCCGGTTCGGGATCCTCACCTCGGTCACCTACGTGCCGAGCGACCTCAAGTTCGATTTCGCCGGCAACCAGACCCAGACCAAGGCGAATCTCCTCTTCGGCACCGCGCGCGCCACGGTCTACGTCCTGCCGGTCACCGCGCCGGTCTGGCTGAGCTTGAGCGGCGGCGGCAGCTACGTGCGGCGGAGCGGCGACGCCTACGCCAACGCCACCGACAGGGACGACATCGGCGCCGTCATCGGTGCGACCGTCGGCGTTCGGCTGGGCAGCTTCCTCAGCTTTTACGTCGCGGCGGACGACTACATCTATGGCACGCGCTTGGAGGCGGCCAGTCTGGGTGACACCAAGACGACGCAGAACGACGTGCAGCTGGCGGTGGGGTTCGGGGTGCCGCTCCGGCGCTAGGGGTAGAGTCACGAGGCGCCAGCGCCCGGCTTACAGGCCTGAACTGGGTTAAGAAGTCGAGGCGGGGTAAGTTCTGGCTCGTGTACTTGGGGTGGTAGCGCAACTGGGAGAGCACCTGCTTTGCAGGCGGGACCGTTGGCGCTGTATAGCAGAAGTTCCGTAGTCATCGGTGGATGACGTCAACGGTGCGAAGCCCATAGATCGGGTTTGGCACCGTATCCGCATCGAACCTGGTACAGCTTTCTGGCACC
>JACCQZ010000041.1 GCA_013813875.1 Gemmatimonadales bacterium
TGATATTATGACGCCTCGCAAGAACCAGTTCACCACCACGTCCTCAGACGTTGACACTAACAGCCAGACGGTCGTTGGTCTCTTCACCGACCGTTCCGGCGCTGAGGCCGCGATGCGTGAGCTCAAGCAGGCCGGCTTCTCCGACGACCAGATCGGAGTGGCGATGCAGAATCGCGACGAGCAGAAGTCGCTCATGGAGGATACCAACACTCAGGCTGCCGAAGGCGCCGCTACCGGTGCGGTGAGCGGTGGAGTGGTTGGGGGTCTGCTCGGATTGCTGGGATCGCTGCTGATCCCGGGCGTGGGGCCCATTGTGGTCGGCGGCGTACTCGCCTCGACCCTTACGGGTGTCGGAATCGGGGCGGCCACCGGCGGTCTGATCGGCGGACTCATCGGACTTGGCGTGCCGGAACAGGATGCCGAGCACTTCGACAAGGGCATCCGCTCGGGTGGTGTGTTGGTTACCGTCAACGCGGGCCAGCGGGCTTTAGAGGCTCGTGCGATTCTGCAGCGCAACGATGCCGATCTCGGTCCCTCGGGCGCCAGCCGCTTCGGCGAGTTCGAGGCGGGGGAGTTGAGCACGACCACCACCGGAGCTGGAAGAGGCGATGCAGGTCATGCCGTCATGGGCAGCGACACGGGAGACCGTTTGGAGCTTCGCGAAGAGCAGCTCGAGGTGGAGAAGGAGCGGGCGCAGACGGGTGAAGTGCGCCTCCGCAAAGAGGTCGTCACCGAGAAGAAGACCATTGAGGTGCCGGTAACGCGTGAGGAAGTGGTCATCGAGCGGCACGCCGTAGGCGACCGTGAGGCCACCAGCGCCGACATCGGCGAGGGTAAGGAGATCCGGATTCCCTTGATGGAGGAGCAGGTCAACGTTCAGAAGCGGGCTGTGGTCAAGGAGGAGATCTCGCTCGGCAAGCGCCAGATTCAGGACCGCGAGCGGGTGTCGGAGACGGTCCGCCACGAGGAAGCGCGGATAGAGGCCGAGGGCGATGTCGGCGTTCGTCCGCTGGAAGGGGGCCGTAGCGCCCGCTATCAGGGCAGCGAGCGGCGCCGTGGCAACACCGCGTATCGTGGACCCGAGCGTCGGTTGGCCGGGGTCTGACACACTGGAGCTTCCCTGCTGTACGGGCGGCGCTCGCGCCGCCCCAACACCGGAGCATTCCATGAATCACAGCGAGGACGTCGCCGCGCAGGACACCACGGGCAGGACGGTGGTCGGGCTGTTCGATAGCCGTGGCCGGGCAGAAGCGGCAATCCGCGATCTCAAAGCCGCCGGTTTCGCCGAAGATCAGATCGGCGTGGCCATGCAGGATCGCAGCGAGCAGCAGAACCTGATGGACGAGACCGGCAGCCAGGCCGCGGAAGGAGCGGCCAAGGGTGCCGTCAGCGGCGGTGTGGTTGGCGGGCTCATGGGACTCCTTGGCTCGCTGCTCATTCCCGGCGTCGGGCCCATCGTGGTAGGCGGGGTGCTTGCCTCGACCCTCGCCGGGGCGGGTATCGGCGCCGCTACCGGGGGAATCATCGGCGCGCTCATGGGTCTTGGTGTACCCGAGGAAGACGCCCAACACTTCGACCTAAAGCTTCGGTCCGGGGGCATTCTGGTGACAGTGGACGCCGGCAGCCAGACCGGACGGGCGCTCGGGATCCTGCAGCGTCACGAAGTGGACTTCGGGCCTACCGGCGGGCGGCACTATGGCAATTTCGAAGAGATGCCGGGAGTCGCCACCGCGGCGTTTGGAAACCTCGGGGTCACCGGGTCCGGTGACGCGTTCGGCACCGACGCGGGGGCCGGCAGCGTCGGCCTACCGGGGCTGACTACCCCGGGCCTCGGCGCCGGCGACGTGGCATCGGGTTCCAGCACCGGAAATCGAGGCATGTCCAGCCGGAAGGGCTACCAAGGCACTGAGCGGCGCACCCGCTCGGATCCGAATTACCGTGGGCCGGAGCGCCGACTCGTCGGAGTCTGAGCACCTTGAGATAGGAAGGACCGAACCGGGGGAGGGCGCGTGGCGCTCTCCCCCGGTTCGCTGGCAGATTTGCCCGTCCCCAATTCAGGAGCGCGAGTGCAGGCCATCCGCGTCCAGTCTCCCGGAGGTCCCGATGCGCTGCGGCTCGAGGATCTGCCGGTTCCGAGCCCCGGTCCCGACCAGGCGCTGATCAGGGTGGAGGCCGCCGGCGTCAACTTCATTGACGTCTACCAGCGCTCTGGTCTCTACCCTCTGCCGATGCCGTTCACCCTCGGCAAGGAAGCGGGCGGCACGGTGGAGGCGGTGGGCCCCGGCGTCACAACGGTCGCGGTGGGAGACCGGGTGGCGTCCGAGAGCGTTATCGGCGCCTATGCCGAGCTCGCGCTGGTTCCCGCCAACCGGCTGGTGCCACTTCCCGAACGGGTGAGCGCCCGGGACGGTGCCGCGGTGCTGCTCCAGGGCATGACGGCACACTATCTCGCCTTCGACACCTACAAGCTCGGCCGGCGCGACAGCTGCCTGATCCACGCCGCGGCCGGAGGGGTGGGACTGTTGCTCTGCCAGATGGCCAGCAGGCGGGGAGCTCGGGTCATCGCCACGGTATCTACTGCCGAAAAGGCGGAGCTGGCCCGCGCGGCTGGCGCAGCCGAGGTGATCCTCTACACCCGGGAGGATTTCGGGGCCGAAGTGCAGCGGCTCACCAAGGGTGTCGGCGTCACGGTGGTGTACGACTCGGTGGGTCGGGCCACCTTTGCCAAAGGGCTGGAGTGCCTGCGGCCCCGAGGCATGATGGTGCTGTACGGTCAGTCGAGCGGACCGGTGGAGCCGTTGGATCCTCAGGTTCTGAATCAAAGAGGCTCGCTCTTCCTCACCCGGCCCGCGCTCGGCCACTACACCGCCACTCGCAAGGAGCTCATCGAGCGCGCCGGCACGGTGCTCGGCTGGGTGGCGGATGGCTCGCTCCAGGTGCGAGTCGGGGGCGAGTTCCCGCTCGGCGAAGCTGCCCAAGCCCACCGGGAGCTGGAAGGGCGGCGGACCAGCGGCAAGGTGCTGCTGGTTCCGTGAGCGCGCCTTTCCCGCCGTTGGTCTCCACCGATTGGCTTGCCGCGCGGCTCGGACAGCCCGGATTGCGGGTGGTGGACGGGTCGTGGTATCTCCCCGCCAGCGGGCGCGATCCCGCCGGGGAGCATGCCGAAGGTCACATCCCCGGCGCCGTCTTCTTCGACCTCGACGCCTCCAGCGACCGCGCCTCGCAGCTGCCCCATATGCTCCCTACCGCAAGCGCGTTCGCCGAACAGATGAGTCTACTCGGCCTCGATGACGGCGACGACATCGTGGTGTACGACGGATCGGGGACCAACCTGAGCGCCCCGCGGGTCTGGTGGATGTTCCGCGCGTACGGGCACGAGCGGGTGGCGGTGCTGGATGGCGGGATGGGCCGATGGCGCCGGGAGGGGCGGCCGATCGAGCAGAGCGCCGTTCGTCTCCCGCCCGGACGGTACTCGGCCTGCCTCGACCCTGCGGCCGTACGGGATATCGCGGCCATGCGCCGCAACCTCGGCAGTGCTGCCGAGCAGGTGGTGGACATGCGCTCGCCCGGCCGCTTCAGGGGGTCGGAGCCCGAGCCGCGCCCTGGTCTCCGTGGCGGCCATATCCCCGGCAGCCGCAACTTGCCCTTCAACGAGCTAGTGCGCGGAGACGGCACCGTGCTCCCGCTCGATTCCCTGCGCCGGCGCATCGAGGCAGCCGGCATCGAACCGGAGCGGCCGATCGTCGCCACCTGTGGCTCGGGCACCAGCGCCTGCGCTCTCATCCACGCGCTCCATCTGCTCGGCCACGACGGAGTTGCCCTGTACGACGGAGCCTGGGCGGAATGGGGCGGAAGAGCCGACACCCCGGTGGCCACGGACGGAGGGGAGTGACGCCCGCGTTCGGTTGTATCGCGACGATGTACGCCGCCTGGGCCTTTGCGACGTTGTGGAACCTGATCAGCTTCCCCGCCGCCTTTCTGGGAACGCGCAGCGATGCGGGAGGGAAATCTCGCCGCCCTCTTCGTGCTGGTCTTCCCCGCCGTGGGTGCGGGTCTGCTGGTATGGGCGGTGCGCTCGACCCTCCGCTTTCGGAAATACGGCATCTCGCGGCTCGATTTGACCACCCGGCCCGGCGTAGTCGGCCGTTCTCTCACCGGCACGGTCCAGACCACGGTGCCGCTGGTCCCCCCCGATGGCTTTCAGGTGACGCTGACCTGCGTCCGACAGGTCACCACCGTGGCGGGGAAGAGCCGCTCCACCTCGGAGACCATCCTCTGGCAGGAGGAGCGCCGCATTCCGGGGCAGGCCAGCCGAGATCATCGGGGACTGGGGACCACGATTCCGCTGGCGTTCGCCATTCCCAGAGACGCGCGGCCATGCGAGAATGGCGATCCCAGCGACCGCGTGGTCTGGCGGCTGAAGGTAGAGGCCGAGGTCCCCGGGGTGGATTACGAGTCCACCTTCGAGGTGCCGGTCTTTCGCACCGAGCAGAGCGAACAGGCGCCTTCCGCCGAAGAGCTCGCCGCCGTGGCCGACCCTTCCCTGGCACCCGTGGCGTTCCGCCAACCGCCGGAGTCGCGGATCCGAGTCATCAGCAACCGGCGGGGTATCGAGATCCTCTTTCCCGCGGCCCGAAACCTGGGTGCAGCGATCGGTCTCACCTGCTTCCTCGCGATCTGGGTCGGAGCGATCTGGGCCATGCTGGCCTTCGACGCGCCGCTCTTTCCGGTGATCTTCGGGCTGTTCGGCCTGCTGCTTCTGCGTGGCGGCGAAGATCGGAATGCAGGCGGGCAGCAGGCCCCACTATGACGTGGTGCTGCTGCGGCAGGAAGGAAAAAAGGTGACCGCCGGCCGTTCGGTCCGCGATAAGCGCGAAGCCGAATGGCTGGCGGCCACATTGAAGCGGGCGCTGGGAAAGGAGTGACCCGGAACCCGCTCACTGGCGATCCTGCGGGCGAGCGTGATCCTGACGGTCACGGGCGATCTCTCGACCTGGGCGACCTCAGCGGCTCGGCGGCGCCAGGTTCCCGCAGGCCACGATCGTCCCCATGTTGCTGGGAGACGCGTGCACGTCGATGAAGTACTGCCCCTGCATCGGCAGCGGCACCGGAAGGTCCACATCGGCAT
>JACCQZ010000008.1 GCA_013813875.1 Gemmatimonadales bacterium
AGCACGTCGCTGTCCACCACCGCCTCGATCTGATGAATGAGCCTGGGGGGAATGCGCACCGTCTCTCCCGCGCGAAAGGCGCGCGCCACCAGCTCCGGCCCGGTACCCGGCTGGGTGCGCAGAATCAGCTCGCCCGAGAGCACGTGCATAGTCTCGTCCTTGTGATTGTGGTACTGCAGGCTGAGCACGTGGCCCGCCTTCACGTGCAGGATCTTCCCCACGTAGCGGTCGGTCCGAGCCCAGACAAGCTCGTAACCCCAGGGCTTCTCGACTCGGTATGGCACGTCGGGCACTGGATTCTCCAGGAAGAGGCGTCCGCAGCGGTGCGAAATATAGATGGGGGAAGGAATTGGAACAGCCGGGCGTTGTCACCCTGAGCGTAGCGAAGGGGCCACAACCTGGTTCAGCCGCTTCGCTGCGCTCAGCGTGACAAGCCAGGGGAAACAGCAACGGCTTTCCATTTCAGCGCCTGGTGCACCGGCTCAGGCATGGTCAGAACGCCGGCTCGAAGCTGAACACCCAGCGGAACCCAACCTCATCGTCCCCCGGCCCCTGCTCCTGCGCCAGCTCCGGCCGGCTCACGTAGAGCGGCAGATCGAACCGGGTCATGAATCGCGTGTCCCCGATGCGGTGCTCCGCCCGGAGGCCGACCCCGGCGTCGCCGAGGAACCGGATCCGCTCGCCCAGGAGCGGCTGGGCCGACCCGCCGATGTCGTGGGAGAGATCGGTGAACGCCGCGATCCCGATGCGATTGAACAATCCGGCCTCCGGGCGCGTCATCACGGTCTGCTCCAGCTCGAGATTGAGCGCCACGATTGCCGCCGTTGAAATCCGGGAGTTGATGCCCCGGACCCCGGCCCCCCCCGGCTGCTGGTAGTTGAAGTCGTTGCCCACCAGCAGCGCGCCCCGCGAACGGAGGAAGGGATTGGTCAACTGCTCCAGCGGGTCGGTGCCCTGGAAATAGATCTGGCGCTGCTTGGGAGCGTCGTCGTGCCCGCTGGCGACCCCGGCGTATACCCGGACACCGAGTGCGAGCCGCGAGCCCAGGTCGCGCCGCGCCGTCCCTTCCAACTGTCCGCGAAAATAGAACGGATCCAGCTCCGGTCGGCCGCTCGCCGCCAGACCATCGCGGTTGTAGGCGAGCCCACCACCAAGGGAAGTGCGCAGCCCGAGCTGCCACCTGCCGCTGCTGGTGGCGAGGCCGCTGGTGAGCTGGGCCTCGACGGTGCCGGCGTCGTCGTACAATCCCCGATCGAGGTAGCGGAAGTCATCGGGGTGGACCCATTCCAGGGCTATCCCCTGGGACCATGTCGGACCGAAGGTCAGGTGCTCCCGGCGGGTACGCCCCAGCCGAGCCGAGATCCCGAAGCGCCCCTCCACCTTGAAGGCGTCGAACGTCTGCGAGATGTTCGGGGCGCGCAGGAAAACCGGGTTCCGCGCGCGGAGGAACACATCCAAGTGCTCGACGCCGTCGTCGGCGCCCCAGCCGGTGCTTCGGCTCACCAAGGCCACGTTCTGCTCGAAGCGGCCGAGATAGTCATCCCGGCTGCGAACGCCCAGGGTGACGCCCCCGGCGTCGTTGTACCAGAGCGTGGGATGCACCCCGACGGTCATCCGGTCGCGCGCGCTGCGGGTGCTGAAGTATCGGTGGAAGTAGAAGTCGGTGCCCGGCGGCGGCAGCAGCGAGCGCGGCAGGCTGAAGCCGAGCTGCTTCCGGTTGTTCAGCATGTTCCAGTCGTGGGTTCGCACCCGGGGGTCGAGCAGCACTTCCCGCGGACTGGACCGGGTCTCCACCGTCACCCACTCGCGCTCTCCCAGTCCGCTGGCCCGCACCGCGCCGGTGTCGCCTTCGGCGATGACGAAAACCTCTACCGGAATGCGTCCGGGCGCCTTGCGCAGCACCTCGACCCGCGTCAGCCAGGTGTTCTCCCTTGTCTGCCGCTTCGTCTCCACCTCTCCCACGGCGTAGTCGTACAGCTCGGTGGTGTGCAGCCACTGGGCAAAGAGCGACGACAGGTCCTGGCCCGAGACCTCCTCGGCTACCGCGCGGAAGGCGGCCTCGTCCACGTGCTTGTACTTCCACCGCTGGTAGAATGTCCGCAGGATGCGGTGCATTGTCGCGTCGCCGACGGCGTAGCGAAGCTGGTGAAAGAAGAGTTCGCCCCGGCTGTAGATGGCGGTGTTGTAGGAGATGAAGTCCCGGTACTCCTCGGCCCGAAGGCTGGGCGGCTCCGACCAGTCGTCCAGGTCCAGCATGAGGGTTTGGCTCTCGTTGGCCGCATAGCTGCTGGGCCGGCCCATCGTCTCCCAGAACCAACTGGTCTGAAAGCTGGTGAACCCCTCGTCGAGCCACCCCTCGCGCCACTCGTTGTTGGCCAGCAATCCCATGGTGTAGTTGTGACCCACCTCGTGGACGATGAGGCCTTGGTCGGCCGAGCCGTCCATGACCACCATGGGGAACTCGGTGCCGCCGCCCTCGATGCGATGCAGGTTGGTCATCTGGGGCCAGCCGAACGGCCCGAAGAGTTGGTCGAGCCAGGCGAGAGCGCGCTCGGTACGCTCGACCGCGACGCCGTTGCCCCAGCTGGACTCATCGCCCGGGGAGTAGAGGACGTGCACCGGCACCTCCTCGAAGCGGCCTCCCTCGTAGCGGTACTCCGGGCTGAGCGAGAGCGCGAAATGATGCACCCGCTCCGCGTACCAGCGGAGCCGCTTGCGTCCGGGGCCGGCCTCGGTGCAGACGTCTCCCGGTGGCGTCGCCTCGCCGTAATAGTCGCGGCGGTACTCGACGGCGCGTCCCGGGTTCTGGTTGGCCCGCTCCCAGCCGGGATCGCCGCAGACCGGCACTCCGGTGGCCCCGACCACCTGGTCCCGCGCCACGTCGAGGTCCACCACGAAGCTGCCGAACTCGCCGTAGAACTCGCCCGCTGGATAGAGCGGACGCTCCTGCCAGCCGAAACGGTCGTACACCACCACCTTGGGGTACCATTGGGCGAAGTCGAACCGCCGTCCCTGCCGCGCCTGGCGGCGGGGCACGGTGGAGGGGCGCGCGTCCCACCCCATCGCTATCGCCATCGAGTCGCCCGGCGCGAGCGGCCGGGGCAGCTCGAATCGCACCACCGTGCTGTCCGGCGCGAACGGATATATCGCCTCCACCGGTGTCCCCATGATTCGCACGTCGCGCACGTGATTGAAGGCGAAATCGGGATTTCCGAGATCGTTGAAGCGGCGCCGGCCCTCGGCGGAGTCCACGTCGGCCCAGCGGGAGGCGGGACGGAAGGCGTTGAGATGAAGGTGGAGCGCGAAGGAGGTCAGCGTATCGGGAGAATTGTTGCGGTACTGAATCCGCTCCGAGCCGCTCAGCACCCCCGAAGCCTCATCGAGGCGAGCCGCGATCTGGTAGGCGACGTCCTGCTGCCAGTAGGGAAGCTTGGGCTCCTGCACGGCCGGCTGCTGCAGGACGAGGAGGGCAAGAACGATCACGAAGGCTCGAGGTCGAAGTGGTGCACCGCGGGAATGAATCGGCGGTAAACATAGGCTGAGCCGGTATGAATCGGCACCAGTGCGCGGCGGAGCGATGCGGCACGCCAGGGTTCCCGGTCCTACTCTCCAAGGAACGAGATCAGCGTCCCTGTCGCGGGCGGCACCTCGATGGCCGGAGCATACACCTCGATCCGCATTCACCTCGTGTGGGGCACCGGCCGCCGCCGTCCCTGGCTCGATCCCGCATGGCGGCCGCGTCTGTTCGCCCACCTGGGTGCGGCGGCCGCCGGCCGGGGCGCCGAGCTCCTCTGCGCCGGCGGGGCGCGGGACCACGTGCATCTCTACGTGCATTGCCCCGGCACCCTTGCCCTCGCCGACCTGGTGGGCACGCTCAAGGCCGGCTCGGCGCGCTGGATTCAGCAGACCTTTCCCCATCGGCGCGATTTTCGATGGCAGGAGGGCTGGGGCGCGTTCAGTGTTGCCCGGACGGCGGAGTCGGCGCTGCAGGACTATATCCGCCATCAGGAGGTGCACCACCGGAAGATGAGCTTCAGCTCGGAGTACGTCGCGCTGCTGGCGCAGCATGGGGTGGATTACGATCTGCGGGATGTGCTGGAGTGATCGGGCGGCTCACCGATTCCCGGCGAGTTGAGCAAGCCGTTTCCCTCGCCCCGATCAGGCGGCTAAGTCATCACCTGGTTACGGTGCCTCGCGGCGGGCATCGGTAGCCTCGGCCACTGCCGATGCCGCCCCGCGTCAGAAACCCCCGGTAGCGCTCCTCATCGGGTCATAGGTCGCGACCAGCGCCAGACCGGCCCGTCGTCCGGATCCACCACGGTCTCGGTCCGCGTAAACCCGTGGCGCTCCAGAATCCGGGTTGATGCATTCGGTGCCGGCAGCGTATGAGCTCGGACTACGCGCACGACGCCGGACAACATGGTCTGTTCCAGCAGGGCGGAGGCCATGGCGGTCCCGTATCCCTGGCGCTCGAACTCAGGAAAGGTGAAATACGCGATCTCGACGCCCGCCTCAGCGTCAGGGGCGCTCTTGTAGGCGCAGGTGCCGACCACACTGCGCGTTTCTGGATCCACAGCCAGGTGGCCGCCCCACTCGGGTGGGGCACCCGTCTCCTGGCGCATCCTCTCGTTCGCTGCGACGACCTCGCGGACGAGGTCCCCATGCGCACCGAGCTGAAGCCGATAGATCCCCTCGAAGGTCGGGGGGGTGCGTAGCGCTTCCACCAGCGCCGGCGTGATGGGCAACAGGTAAACCGTCTTCATGAAGAACTCCGGGTGAGCCGAGGCGGCACGACGCGCGCCTGCGGCGGGCGACGGAAGACCGGACCGCGGCGTGCGGCCGGCAGGACGGATGGAGTCCTGACCGCGGCGGAAAGCCCATCAGACGGAGATTGAGAGCCAAGCGGGTCGAGGAGTGCCCTGGGTGCGGACCCTCAACCTCGACTTGGCAATGCCCCGCCGTTCAGGACGCGGGAGACGCGGCCAGGGACAGGGCGGGACGGACGGCGGTACGCAGCAGAGGCGCCTCGGAGAGAGTCGGCTCGCAGAGCGAGCGGAATAGGTGTCACCCAATATGGAGGCTTGGGGCGCGCGGTCAAGCGCCGGTCGTGGGCTCTGCGGAATCCTCATACTCCTTCGCTTCGTAACCTTCCCGTCCGGATGCATACTAATAGTCGGATAATACTGCTTTCACTTGACTAGTAGTTTGCGGCGCTTGTACCTTACCGATATCTCAATCTGGCCAAGCAATGCCCGACCACCAGCTCGACGCCACCTCCCGCCACATCCTCCAGATCCTGGCCACCGACGGCCGGGCCAGCTACCAGGCCATCGCCGACTCGGTGGGGCTTTCCCGCCCGGCCGTGATGGAGCGGGTCAAGCGGCTGGAGGAAACCGGCTACATCCTCGGCTACAACGCCCGGCTCGACAGAGCCCGAATCGGCTACCCGATCACCGCGTTCGTATCGGTCCGGTTTCCGGCCTCCTGTCACGTGGGTGATGACCCGGGAATCCGGGCGCTGCAAAGCAATCCCAACGTGCTCGAGTGCCACCACGTGGCCGGCGAGGACTGCTACATCCTCAAGCTCGCCGTCCCCTCCATCGAGGGTCTCGAGGGAGTGCTGCGCCAGCTCCGGGAGCCAGGACAGGCGGTCAGCACCAAAACCACCATCGTGCTCTCCTCCACTTTCGAGAAGCCGGGCATCGCTCCGGCGGGAGCCGACTGACATGGCCGGGCTCCGCGGCCGAGCGCTGGTCGCCTATCTGCTGGTCTGCACCGTCTGGGGCTCGACCTATCTGGCCATCCGGATCGGTGTGGCCGACCTCCCGCCGATGCTCTTTGCGGGCGTGCGCTTTCTGATCGCCGGCGCGCTGCTGGCGGGCATAGTCGTGGCCGCCGGCGACCGGATGCCCCGCGGCGCCCGGGATTGGCGGATCCTCGGCGTCACCGGGCTGTTCCTTCTGCTCGGTGGAAACGCGTGGGTGGTCTGGGCCGAGCAGTTCGTCGAGTCGGGGCCGGCCAGCGTGTTCGTGGCCGCGGTGCCGCTCTGGGCGGCATTCTTCGACGCGCTGGTGCCCGGTGGAACGACGGTGTTCACCTGGCGGATCGGTGTGGGGCTGGTGCTGGGCTTTCTGGGGAGCGGGCTGCTGGCGGGGGTGACGCCGGCGGAGCTCATGGCGGCGGACCTCAAGGGGCCCATCGCCCTGACGCTGGCGAGCGGCTCCTGGGCGCTGGGCACCGTCTACTCCAAGCGGAACCCGACCGACACCAGTCCCTACGCGGCAGCCGCGGCGCAGATGCTGGTGGGCGGTGCGGCCATCACGGTGCTCGGCCTGCTGCTGGGCGAGGCGTCGGCGTGGCGGCTCTCGCCTTCGGGAATCGGCGCGCTGGCCTATCTGGTGGTGTTCGGCTCGATCGTGGGCTACACCGCATACGCCTACGCGCTGCGGCACGCCTCGGCCACGATCGTGGGGACCTATGCTTACGTGAATCCGGTGGTGGCGGTGCTGCTGGGCTGGCTGATTCTCGATGAGGCAGTGACGCTCCGAACCTTCGCCGCGATGGCCCTGATCCTGGGCGCGGTGCTCATGATCCAACTCGCCCCCAAACGCGCGGTACCGGCGAGCTCGCCGGCCGCGCCGCTCGCCAACCCCGGACAGCGGCCTCCCGCCGAGGCGTGACCTATCGGACGAGCAACTGCCGGCGCAACTTGGTCATCCTCCGCTTGACCGATCCGTCGTGGATCCGCTCGCCCACCCGCACGATGGCGCCGCCGAGGATCTCCGGATCGGTGGAGAACGACGCCAGCACCTGCTTGCCGAGCTGGCGGCTCAAACTCTCCTGGATACTCCGCCTGAGCGCCTCGTCGGCCGGCCGCGCCAAGGTCACCCCGGCCCGCACCCGGTTGAGCTTGAGGTCGAGCAGCGCGAGGTATTCGGTCGCGATCTCCCGGAGCAGTTGCTGCCGCCCGCGTTTGACCAGTGCCTGAAGGAAGAGAACGAACTCCCGCGGCGCGCTCTGCAGCGCCGCGCCGAGCACCCGCGACTTTTCGGCCTTGGGCACCCGGGGCGACATCAGCATGCTGTGCACCTGTGGCGAGGTCTCGGCGGCGGCGGCCACGGCGTCCATGAGGTCCACGTAGCGTTCCGTCTGCCCGCTGCGCTCGCCGAGGTCGAAGAGCGCTTCGGCGTAGTTGCGGGCGATGGTCTCGGATCTCAACGCCCGGAATCCAGCGTGGCGAGGTAGTCGAACACCAGCCGGCGGTCGCTCTCGGCGCCAAGTCGCTCGCCGATCAGCTTGGAGGCAGCGGCGAGGGAGAGATCCACCGCTTCACGCCGCAGGTCGGCGACCGCGCGGTCCCGCTCCGCCCCGATCTCCCGGCGTGCCCGCGCCAGCAGATCCTCCTGCTCCTGCTTGGTCTTCTCCAGCGCCAGCGCCCGCTCCTTCTCGGCCACGGTACGGGCCTCGACGATAATGGCATGGGCCTGGCTCTTGGCCTCCGCCACCAGCTTCTTGTGCTCCGCCAGCAGGGCGGCGGCCTCGGCCCGGCTTCGCTCCGCCTCCGCGATCTGCCGCTCGAGCGCCTGCTCCCGCGCCTCAACCGCGCCCAGCACCGCCGGCCAGGCGAACCGCTTGAGGATGAGCAGCAGCAGGCCAAAGACGAAGACCGTCCAGAGCATGAGCCCGCCCTCGACCGTCAGCGGGCCGGAGGCGGCATGCTCTTGTTCCTGGAGCGCGGTGGTGGTGGTAAGCATAGAGGTCGAAGGTCGAAGGTCGAAGGTCTGAGGTCTGAGGTCGAAGGTCTCAAGTCGAAGGTCCAAGCCTGCATTCGCGGACCTTCGACCTTCGACCTTCGACTCTTAGAAATTAATTTTTCCCTGAATCAAGAACGCGATCACGGCCACGAACAGCGCGACCCCTTCGATGAGGGCGGCGGAGATGATCATCGCGGTCTGGATCCGGGCGGTGTTCTCCGGCTGGCGTGCCATACCCTCGGTGGCCGAGCCGCCGATGCGGCCGATGCCGATACCGGCGCCGAGTACTGCGAGTCCGGCCGCGAGGCCGGCGCCGATGAGGCCGAGGCCGCGGTCGGCGCCGGCGCCGGCGCTCTGGATCTCCTGCAGAAGGGCAAAGATGAACAGCATGTGGTGCTCCGTAGTGAGCGGAAGATCGAGTGCCGGCTGCGCCCGCCGCGCGTGGATCGCCTCTCCCGGAGCGATCTCGCCTCGGTGACCCGCCGGCGTCCCCCAGCGACACGTCGCGAAGGACAGCGGGCATCGTCCGCCGTTCGGCGGACTACGTTCCGGCGCGGCGCGGGCGCGCGGCGTGCCGGTGAGCGGGCGGCGCCCGCCCGGCTGCTACATCAATGCTCCGCCCGCATCAGGCCGATGAACACGCTGGTGAGCAGCGTGAACACAAACGCCTGCAGGAAGGCCACGAACAGCTCCAGCAGCATGATCGACGTGGCGAGCACCGAGGCGAGAATTCCCACCGTCCAGCTCTGGAAGAGGAAGGTGAGGCCGATGAGCGCCAGCACCAGTACGTGTCCCGCCGTCATGTTGGCGAACAGCCGAACCGCCAGCGCGAACGGCTTCGACAGCTTCCCGATGATCTCCACCGGCGTCATGATGATCAGCATGATCGGCTTGAGCGCGGTGGGCAGCCCGGGCGGCAGATAGAAGATGGTCTGCAGGTAGCCCTTGGCACCCAGCGAGCGCATGCCGGCCACCTCGATGGTGATGAACGCCATCAGGGCGAGCGCCGCGGTCACCGCGATGTTGCCCGTGGCCGTCGCGCCCCAGGGCACCAGCCCGAGCAGGTTCATTACCAGAATGAAGAAGAAGAGCGTCAGCAGATAGGGCACGAAGCCGTCGCCGTGGTGGCCCACGTTGGGCAGGATGACCTCCTGCCGGATGTAGAGCGCCATCGCCTCCATCGCGCCGGCGAACCCTTTGGCCGGACGGCCCTGCGCCTGGGCCCGCGCGATGGCCCGGGCGCTGAAGATGAAGGTGACCGCGACGATCAGCGCGGACAGCAGCATGTAGACCAGGTGCTTGGTGGGCGAGAAATCAATGGTGAGCCCGCCGATGTGGACCGGCGGAAAATGGGGCAGCTCGATCACGCCCACCAACGGGATCTCCACCGCGTTGGCGTTTCCGATATGATGGACGATGTCAATCTGATTGCGGTTGGCTTCGTGCTGGCTTTCCGGAGCCACCAGATCCTCCGCCACCTCTAGCGTGGGCTCGTGCTCCTGCGCTGCCGCCGCGCCCGACCAGCCCCCGCCCGCGACCAGGAGCGCCGCCAACGCCATCGCTCGACCGAATCGCTTCATCGCTCGTCTTCCCGCGAGTGTTGCCCCATTGCGGTAACCCCCTCCACCAGAAGGAGCGCCACCAGAACTCCGACCATCCCCCCCAGCACCGGCCCCGGCGGCCAGCCGAGAGCGGGGAGCACCGCCAGTCCCATCACACCGACCACGGTGAACCGCACCAGCATGCCGAGCCCCCAGATGGGCATGAACCCCTCGGTCCCCATGCTCCGCACCGCCCACCACCCCAGCGGCGCCTGCAGGAGGAGCCCGATCACCATTCCCCCGGCGAGGGCCGGCCGCAGTGCCTGATCCACCGCCAGCACCAGACCCGCTCCGCCGGCGCCCACCGCGGCCACGCCGAGCAAGTAGCGCCGGCCCGGCGTCACTCGCCGGCGTCGTCCTTCCGGTTGAGGGCCCTGATCAGCGAGTACATCGTGCCGCCGAACCCCACGAAGGCCGCCACGATGGTGATGATGCCACCGGTGCCGAGCTTTCGGTCGGCCCACTGGCCCGCGAGCACGAACACCACCAGGATCACCGCCAATTGAATACCCAGCCCGGCATACCGCATCGGTCCGGGTGTGTTGTTGCCGGCTGGATCGGGGGTCCTCACGGGGCAAACCTATCTGCTTGTGAAATTTTTCGCAAGCGGTCTCGCGCCCCCTGTCGTTGTCACAAATTGCGCTGTCAGTCTGCCTAGCATCCACTCAACGACCCGGGTAATCTCAACCCATGACCGCAACTAAAAGCGTGGTGCAGGACGATGTCCAGCAGCTCGAGCGTCTGGTGGAGGCGGTCACCCGTCTCCGGAGCCAGGTCGCGCAGCGCATCGTGGGGCAGGACGAGGTGATCGAGGGGATTCTGACCGCCATCCTGGCCGGCGGGCACGCGTTGCTGATCGGGGTGCCGGGCCTGGCCAAGACGCTGATGGTGCAGACGGTAGCCGAAGCGCTCAACCTGTCGTTCAATCGGGTCCAGTTTACCCCCGACCTCATGCCGAGCGACATCACCGGCACTGACATCATCGAGGAAGACCTGACCACCGGCAAGCGCGCCTTTCGCTTCGTGCAGGGGCCGATCTTCGCCAACGTGGTGCTGGCCGACGAGATCAACCGCACTCCACCCAAGACCCAGGCCGCTCTGCTTCAGGCCATGCAGGAACACCAGGTCACCGCGGCCGGAACCACCTACGACCTTCCCGATCCGTTCTTCGTTCTGGCCACCCAGAATCCCATCGAGCAGGAGGGAACCTATCCGCTGCCCGAGGCCCAGCTCGACCGCTTCATGCTGGAGCTGCGGGTGGGCTATCCCAGCCGGGCCGAAGAAGAGGCCATCGTGGAGCAGACCACCGGGTCTGTCCGGGTTGCTCTGCACTCGGTGCTCGACGCCCAGGCGGTGCTGGCGATGCAGGCGCTGGTGCGGCGCATCCCGGTCTCCCGCGGCCTCATCCGGTCGGCGGTGACGCTGGCCCGGATGACTCGCCCCGCCGACGGCGATGCGCCGCCCATCGTCAAGGAATATGTGGACTGGGGTGCCGGGCCGCGGGCCTCGCAGTATCTGGTGCTCGGCGCCAAGGCCCGCGCGGCCATAGCCGGGCGGCCCATGGCCGACCTCGACGACGTGCGGAGCGTGGCGCCGGCGGTGCTCCGCCACCGGGTGGTCACCAACTTCGCCGCCGAAGCGGCGGATCGCACCAGTGAGGACCTGGTGCGCGAGCTGGTGGCCGGAAAGCACTGGCTGGGCGGCTGATCAGCTCAGCGGGTCAGTCAGGTCCTCGAAGATGTCCCCCCCCTCGATGAAGATGGCGAACACCGCCCGCACCGTTGCCAGCTCCTCCTCGGTGAGCGGCTGCCCGCC
>JACCQZ010000028.1 GCA_013813875.1 Gemmatimonadales bacterium
CTGGTGACCGTCGCACCGACGCCCGGCGTGGTCTTGCTGGCCGACCCGGCCGACTGGGACAGCCGCTTTCTCTATCGCGCGCTCCGCGACGTGGCCCAACTGCCGGTGCGCGGCTACGTGCGGCTCACCGAAGCCCAGTGGCACTCCATGGCCGATCTCGCTCCGGTCTCCGCCGAGCAGGTGCGCCAGGCGGCCCGCCGAGCCGACCTGCTCATCCTCAAAGGCTCTGCCGGCCGGCTGGCCGAAGGCAGCTCCGCCCGGGGCATCTGGGTCTGGCCCGCCGCCGGCGACGACGCGATCCTCGGCGATTGGTATCTCTCTCCTTCCGAGGTGTCACCGGCCGCCGCGGCGTTCCTGGGCCAACCGGTGGATTCGTTCCCCCCGGCGCTGCAGCTCACTCCTATGCAGCCCCGCACGGGCGATTGGGTGGCGCTGTCCGCGCAGCTCGGCCGCCGGGGCGCGGCGCGCCCGGCGGTCTTCGGTCGGGACCAGGGGAGAGTTCGGCGGGTCACGGTGGCGGTGGATGGCCTCTGGCGCTGGGCCTTTCGGGGTGGCCCCAGCGAGCAGAGCTACCGGGCGTGGGCCGCGGCGACGGCGAGCTGGCTGCTGGGCGGCGCCGACTCGGCGAGAGGTGTCGCCCGGCCGGTGCGGGCGGTCGTGCCCAACGGCCGGCCTCTGGTGTTCGAGTGGATCGGAAGGGGCGCTCCATCGGCGACGCCGGTGGTCTGGACCGACAGCACCGGCGCGCGAACCGATACCCTTCGCTTCGACGGCATCGGCCGGGCAACCGTGTGGCTGAAAAGCGGTATTTATCGCTACCGCCTCGGTGGCGGAGGTGGGGGTACGGTGGCGGTCGAGGAATATTCCGACGAGCTGCTGCCCGCGGCGGTAACTCTCGCAGCGAAGGAGCCACGAGCCACCAGGCCCAGCGGCCGCACGGCGGCGAGGGACTGGCTCTGGCTGTTCGGCCTCTGTGTCGCCGCGCTCTCGGCCGAGTGGTTGGCGCGAAGACGGCTGGGGCTGCGTTGAGATGGTGTTAGGATTCAGCATGTCCAACGGCAGATTGATCGGCAGGAAAGAAAATCTCTGGTCCCGCATCAAACGCGTCGCCCTCACCGATGTCGGGGCGCTCATGCGGGGCCTCAATGCCGAAGACCTCGAGAAGATGGAGCAGGTGCTCATCGAGGCGGACTTCGGCGTGGCCTCCACGGTGGAGCTGACTCAGGCGCTGGAGGACGAGGTCCGGCGGGGCAAGCTCAAGACCGAGGGAGATCTCAGGACGGCGCTGGAGTCCCGGCTCAGCGCCATGCTCGACGGCGCCCAGAACCCGGGCGCCATCGCGCGAGCGGCGGAGGGCCCCACCGTCATCCTTCTGGTCGGCGTCAACGGCACGGGGAAAACCACCAGCGCCGCCAAGCTGGCCCGCCGGCTGCAGCGGGAGGGCCGAAAGGTGCTGCTCGCGGCCGCCGATACCTATCGCGCGGGCGCCATCGCCCAGCTCCAGGTGTGGGCGGACCGGCTGGGTCTTCCTTGCGTCGCGGGGGCGCCGGGGGGAGACCCCGCCGCGGTCGCCTTCGACGCCATAGACGCCGCCGTCTCGCGAGGGCTCGATACCGTCGTGGTGGACACCGCGGGGCGGCTGCACACTCAGGAAGGGCTGATGGACGAGCTCAGAAAGCTGGTGCGGGTCATCGGGCGGCGGTTGCCGGGCGCGCCGCACGAGACATTGCTGGTGCTCGACGGCACGGTAGGCCAGAACGCGGTGCAGCAGGGGCGGCTCTTCGTCCAGGCGGTCAATCCTACGGGCATCATCGTCACCAAGCTGGACGGCAGCGCCCGCGGCGGCGCCGTCACCGCGCTGCGCCGCGAGCTGGGCCTGCCGATCAGGTTTCTGGGAGTGGGGGAAACGGTGGAGGATCTCCAGCCGTTCGACGCCAAGCGCTTTGCGCAGCACCTGCTCAGTGAGGTTCCGGTCGGGGCTTCGTGAGGGGCTCGGCTGCTCCTTTCACCACAGAGACATGGAGAGCACAGAGGTTCGCGGAGAACTACTGGTGGTCAACAGCACACCCACAAAGTTCTTCTCCGTGTCCTCTGTGCCTCTGTGGTGAATAGCCGCACGAGCTCAAGGAGGAAGCCGGATTGGAGCCCGCCAAGTCCTCCAAACCCGTAACTCGAGAGTCCGGAACCCTCCGGCTCGATACCCCCGTCAAGTTCCTCAAGGGCATAGGTGAGCGGCGGGCCGACCAGCTGGGCCGGCTGGGAATCTTCAGCGCCCGCGATCTGCTCTGGCATCTTCCCCACCGCTACATAGATGCGTCTACCGTCACCCCTCTGGTCCGCGCCGAGGTAGGGCAGGAGGTTGCCTGTGTCGGGCGGGTGGTGGCGAAAGGAGTGCTGCCCACCAGGCGCGGGCTGCGGATCTTTCACGCGGTGCTGCGGGATGACAGCGGAGTACTCGAGTGCGTCTGGCCGGGTCAGGCGTTTCTCGACCGCAGCATCGCGGTGGGGCAGACGCTGCTGGTGTCGGGACCGGTTCGGTTCTACCACGGGCGGCAGCTCGCTCCCAGAGAGTTCGTCATCCTGGCCGACGCCGACGGGGAGGAAGACGCGCTGAGCGGGGGCAAGGTGCTGCCGGTCTATCCCGCCACCGAGGGGCTCAGCCACAAGATCATCCGGTCGCTGGTCGAGCGGCACCTCGACCGGCTGATCGCGCTCTCCCATGACGCGCTACCCGACGCGGTCCGCCGATCCATCGCTCTCCCCGAGCTGCACGACGCGCTGCGCGCGGTACACCGGCCGGCATCGGCCGAGGAGGCCGAGCGGGGCCGGCGGCGCCTCGCTTTCGACGAGCTGCTCGACCTCCAGCTCATGTTGATTCGAGCTCGCGCCGTCGCCAAGCGGCACCGAAGCGGGGTGGCCTTCGTCGTCAGGCGGGAGCTGACGACGCAGCTCAAGGAGAGCCTCCCCTGGGAGCTCACCGGCGCGCAACAGCAGGCCATCCGCG
>JACCQZ010000057.1 GCA_013813875.1 Gemmatimonadales bacterium
GAATCTTCCGCTGAGGGAGGCGGCGCGTCCGGATTCCAGATCGGCGCGGCCTCGCGCGGCAGCACCCACGCCCCGCGCAGTCGAGTCCGGTGCACGGCGAGGCTCTCCGGGGTAGAGAGATCGGTCAAGATCACCGGACCGGCGAGTGTCTTGCCGCCGGTGCCCGCGGTCCAGGCCCAACTGTGGCCGGTGACGGCCCGAGCGAACGGCGCCGTCATCCGCAGCATCAGTGGCCCCCGCTGCCAGGCGACACCAAAGGGGAAAGATTCCAGAGCCACGTTTACTCGGTACGCTCGAAACCGCTCGGCGGTCCACTCGTTGGCCCGGCGCATCGCGGCCGAGCCGGAGAGACGTGGTCCAATGACATCGCTCAGATACCGAAGGTTGGCCATGAGCTCGGAGCGATTCGTGGTCTCGGCCACCAGCGCTCCCACCCCGGTTGTGTCCATCGCCACCTGGGCGCTGAGTGGTGCGGCGCCGGCGAGGGCGGCGAAGATAGCCAGACGTTTCATCATGGAGTGGGTCTCTGTCGAGGTAAGGAAAAAATGAGCGGGCCCTGGCGGCTGACCAAGGTTACGCAGCCGCCAACTCGGCGGTTTCAGCCAGCGGTAGCGAGCGCGGGCGCGAGGCGATCCGCCAGACGACACCATATGTCGGCGTCGGCTGTGCCGGCGATCGCAGGCGAGGGGAGGCACTCTACCCCATCGCGCGCCCCCAGCAACCCGCCAGCGGCCGCGGCTCCGGCGCCGCCCCCGCCACCCGCGGCCAGCCAGCGAAGTCCCCGCTCGGCCACCGGCTCGTGGTACGCCAGCCAGAGCGCCACTTCGGCGCAGGCGACCGCATCGCCCGCCATCGCGGACAGCGCAGGGATCGCGTCCCGGCGCTCCACCGGCACCCGGCGCGCAGCCTCGACCAGCACTTCGGGTGCGGCATTGGCTCGCAAGGCCTCGATCACGTCAGCCACAAAGTCCCGCTTGCCCAGCAGGAAGCGCCCGGCGGCGAGGTTGACGGCCACCGCCGCCCAGGCGACACGGGGCTCCGGATGCGTCAGCGCCGCTATGTGGTACGTCGCGCTCACCAGCGTGCGAGGAGACCCGGCAGCGGCGAGGGCGACGGGCAGACACCGCGCGATCGGCTCGCTCCCCTGCCCCACCGGCGCTTCGGGAGGCGCGTGGTGCCGTGCCAGGTGATCCAGCGCAGCCGCGGTTTCCGGACTCACCGACTCCGGCTCAGCCAGATACAGCTCGACCCAACGTAGAGCCAGTTGCCGCAAGTCGGTCTTCCCCTCAGCCAGCTCCTCGGCCAGCGCCCGGGTGAGCGCCGGCTCGCCGCGGGCCGCACCGGTCAGCGCCCATCCAGTGGCCGCCCCAAGCAGAGCGCCTCGGGCCCGGGATGTGGGCGTGAATGGTGGCTTCCGCATGTGCGCCTCCATTAGACTCTGCAAGAGGATGCGACGGGTTCCGCTGGCGAAGGCGACCCGCCGCAAGTTATACTGCGCTCCCGCAGCGCAGCACACCTACCCGTGGCACAACAGGAGCAGGCCGTGGCCAAGGATACCCTGACCATCACCGACAACCGTACCGGCCAAAGCTACGACGTGCCGATCGCCGATGACACCATTCGCGCAGTTGATCTGCGGCAGATCAAGGTGGCCGAGGACGATTTCGGACTCATGACGTACGACCCGGCGTTCATGAACACCGCGGCCTGCCGGAGCGCCATCACTTACATAGACGGGGACAAGGGCATTCTCCGCTATCGCGGATATCCGATCGAGCAGTTGGCGGAGCAGGCCAGCTTCCTCGAGGTAGCCTACCTGCTTTGCGTGGGCGAGCTGCCCACCCGGGAGCAGCTCGAGAGCTGGAAGGAGACTATCACCTATCACACCTACGTCCACACCAACATTACCAAGTTCCTCGAGGGCTTCCGCTACGACGCCCACCCGATGGGCATGCTCCTCGGTGTGGTGGGCGCGCTCTCGACCTTCTACCCGGACGCCAAGGATATCCACGATCCGGCCAACCGCTACCTGCAGCGCGTTCGCCTGCTGGCCAAGATGCCGACCATCGCCGCCTTTGCCTTCCGGCACTCGCGGGGGCTGCCCTTCGTCTTTCCCGACAACGATCTGGACTACATCGGCAATTTCGTCAACATGACCTTCAGCATCGGCGGGCGCCACAAGCCCAACAAGGTGCTGCAACGGGCGCTGGAGATCCTCCTCATCCTCCACGCCGACCACGAGCAAAACTGCTCGACCAGCGCGGTGCGCGCGGTGGGATCGTCTCACGTGGATCCCTTCTCGGCCATCTCGGCGGGCATCGCCGCCCTTTACGGGCCGCTGCACGGCGGCGCCAACGAGGCGGTGCTGGCAATGCTCGACGAAATCGGCGACAAGAAGAACGTTCCCCGCTTCATTGATGAGGTGAAGGGAGGCGGCGGACGGCTCATGGGCTTCGGCCACCGGGTGTACAAGTCGTACGATCCCCGAGCCAAGCTCATCAAGAAGGTGGCCGACGACGTCTTCGAGCAGACCGGGCTCAATCCCAAGCTGGAGATCGCGCTCGAGCTCGAGCGGATCGCGCTGGAAGACGAGTACTTCGTCAAGCGAAAGCTCTATCCCAACGTGGACTTCTACTCCGGACTGATCTACCAGGCGATGGGATACCCCACCGAGTACTTCACGGTGCTCTTCGCCCTCGGACGGATGCCGGGGTGGCTGGCGCAGTGGGAAGAGATGCTGCTCGACAAGGACCAGAAGATCGCCCGCCCACGCCAGGTGTACACCGGAAGTGAAGAGCGGCCGTACGTACCGCTGGAGCGGCGGTAAGACGATGACCGAGCACCAGCTCGACACCCTGCTCTCGGAGCAGCGGCGGTTTCCTCCGCCGGAAGGCTTCGCCAGGCGGGCCAAGGCCACCACGGCGCTGCTGCAGGACGCCGCCCGAGGTCACCAGGAGTTCTGGGCCGAGGAGGCGCGGGCGCTCGACTGGATGCGGCCCTGGGACCGGGTACTGGAGTGGACCCCACCTCACGCCCAGTGGTTCGTGGGCGGAAAGCTCAACGCGTCCGTCAACTGTCTCGACCGCCACCTGGCAGGGCCGCTCCGCAACAAGGCGGCGCTCATCTGGGAGGGCGAGCCCGGCGACCGCCGGGTGCTGACGTACTGGGACCTGGCGCGCGAGGTGCGGCGGGCGGCCAATGCGCTGAAGCAGCTGGGCGTGCGGAAGGGTGATCGGGTGGCGATTTACCTGCCGATGGTGCCGGAAGCGGTCATCGCGATGCTGGCCTGTGCCCGCATCGGGGCGGTGCATTCGGTCATCTTCGGCGGCTTCTCCGCCGAGTCGGTACGCGACCGGGTGAACGACGCCCAGGCCAAGATCATCATTACCGCCGACGGTGGATATCGCCGGGGACAGGTGCTCCCGCTCAAACGGCTCGCTGACGAAGCGATGGCCCACACTCCGTCGGTGGAGCACTGCATCGTGGTGCGCCGGCGGCCGGGCGGCGAGGGCGACGAGTCGTTCGCCGGCATGACCGAAGGCCGCGACCACTGGTGGCACCGGCTGCTGGACGCCGCCTCAGCGGTGTGCGAGCCCGAGGAGATGGACGCGGAGGATCTGCTGTTCATCCTCTACACATCGGGCACGACGGGGAAGCCCAAGGGAATCGTCCACACCACCGGCGGCTACCTGACGCAGGTGGCCACGACCACCAAGTACGTTTTTGACCTCGGGCCCGAGGACGTCTTCTGGTGCACCGCCGACATCGGCTGGGTGACGGGACACTCGTACGTGGTCTACGGTCCCTTGGCCAACGGCGCCACGGTGCTGATCTACGAGGGAGCGCCGGACTGGCCGGAGCGGGACCGCTTCTGGTCGCTGGTGGAGCGCTATGGGGTGACCGTGCTGTACACCGCGCCTACCGCCATCCGCGCCTTCATGAAGTGGGGCACCGCGCACCCGGCGCGGCACGACCTCTCCACTCTTCGCCTGCTCGGCTCGGTGGGAGAGCCCATCAATCCGGAGGCGTGGATCTGGTATCACCGCCACATCGGGGGAGAACGCTGCCCGATCGTGGACACCTGGTGGCAGACGGAGACCGGCGGCATCATGATCACTCCGCTTCCCGGGATCACCACCACCAAGCCCGGCTCGGCCACCCACGTCTTTCCCGGGATAGTGGCCGAGCTGGTGGACAATACGGGACGAGTGCTGCAGGCCGGCGGCGGGTTTCTCACTCTGGCCCAGCCGTGGCCCGGCATGCTCCGAACCATCTACGGCGACGACCAACGATATCAGGACACCTACTGGTCTCGCTTTCCCGGCCGCTACTTCGCGGGTGACGGCGCCAAGCTGGACGAGGAGGGCTACTGGTGGATCCTGGGCCGGGTGGACGACGTGCTGAACGTGGCGGGACACCGGATCGGCACCATGGAAGTGGAGAGCGCGCTGGTGGAGCACCCGGCGGTGGCGGAGGCGGCGGTGGTGGGACGGGCGCACGACCTCAAGGGGCAGGCGATGGCGGCGTTCGTGACCCTCAAAGACGGCTACGACGCGTCGCCGTCGCTCAAGGACGATCTGAAGGCGCATGTGTCCCATAAGATCGGGGCGATCGCCCGGCCGGACGACATCTTCTTCTCCGCCGATCTGCCCAAGACGCGCAGCGGGAAGATCATGCGGCGCCTGCTCAAGGACATCGCGGAGGGGCGGGCGCTGGGGGATACGACGACGCTGGCGGACCCGGGGGTGGTGAATCGGCTCAAGGACTTGTACGAGGCGCAGGAGGCCTGACGGTTGGCGTTGGGCTATAGTGGCAAGGCTATAGGGCCGTTTGCGCTGCGCTGTGGCCGCCCCCTGGCCCCCACCCACCTCACCCCAGCGGCACGTCCCCCTCCAGATACGTATACCCCTCCAACCCCGCCACGAAATCCGCGATGAACCCGTTGGCCTCCTGCCGCGACAGTCCCTTCGCCGCGCTCACCTTGCGGCGGAATGTGGCCAGCAGGTCCGACGCGGTGAACTGCACGTAGTTCAACACCTCGGTCACCGTGTCTCCGTGAACCAGATCGGTGACCTCGTATCCCTGGTCGGTCAGCCTGACGTGCACGGCGTTGGTGTCGCCGAAGAGGTTGTGGAGGTCGCCCAGGATCTCCTGGTAGGCGCCGGTCAGGAAGATGCCGAGGATGTAGGGCGCCTCCTCGTGCACCGGGTGCAGCTCCAGAGAGGGCTTTCCCTTCCGTCCCCCGGTGAACCGGTCAATCACTCCATCCGAGTCGCAGGTCATGTCCTGCAGCGTGCCCCGCCGGGTGGGCGGCTCGTTGAGCCGGTGGATGGGCATGATGGGAAAGAGCTGGTCAATGGCCCAGTGGTCGGGAAGTGACTGGAACACCGAGAAGTTGCAGAAATAGCGATCCACCAGCGCCGCGTCTATGTGGGCGGTGACCTCGGGGAACGCCGCCCGATCCTCCGCGATGATCTGCTGGATGGCGTGGAGCGTGGCGGAGTAGAGCTGCTCCGCG
>JACCQZ010000058.1 GCA_013813875.1 Gemmatimonadales bacterium
GGCGGATCTGCCCGGGCACCTCGCGAAGCCAGCGGAGGATGCGGGCTCGCTCGTCGGCCAGTGCATCTCCCGCGAGTGTGGGCGAGAAATCCTTCTCCAGCGTCAGCGTCCCGTCTCCCCACGCATCGGCGAGCCGGCAGGTGGTGTGGCGATACTCCTCCTCGCGGAACGGCTCGTCCATTCTCGGCAGGTGATATTTGACCGATGGCACCGCCACGAGATTGCCGGACCGGGTCAACTCACCCGCGGTCCGCACCAGCGAGAGGTACTCCTCGAACGAGCGATCCCATCCCCTGCCCTTCCAGGTGACCGTCCAACCCTCGCGACCCTCGGCCGAGCGGAGGCGCTCCACCCGCATCCGGGTCTCATGGATGGCCCAGGCACCCATCGAGCGGCCGCCGGCGGAGTCCTCGGCAACGACAGTCTTGAGCACCACGAACGCGAGCCCCGCGGCCCGATCGGTCTCCAACTGCTCCAGGTTGAGCGAGAGCTGGCCCGAGCCCTTGCCCACCGGATGGGGCAAGGTGTAGCCCAGATAGCGAGCGGTCAGGTCAATGCGATAGGCTTCCCGCACGTGGCCCGCCAGATCCCGAGGGAGCTCGCGCTTGAAGCGCTCGAAGTCACGCTCGAGCCGCGCGCGCATCCCGCACCAGTCGCTCGACCGCGTCCCGTTCGGCGCCGGGAAGCGGAGGTCCCCACGGATCGTCGGTGGCTTCAGAAGGAAGCGCACCTTCGGCGGCCGCGGCCCAGAGCATTCGCCGGATATATCCCTCCATCGGCTGGATGAAGGTCACCTGAGAAAAACGGTCGCACAGCTCCGAGATCTCGACGAAGCGCTTCCAGTCCTCTTCTCCCCGCGCGCGAAGCAGCTCGGCCTGCAGCTCGGGAAGCGCCGCACCCATGCCGATCAGCGCCGCCCGCGCTCCCATCAGAAGCGAGTAGCCGAGGAAGCGGTCCTCGCCGGTGAGCAGCAGCTTGTCGGGGTGTCGGCTCATGACGGCGGCGATGCGCTGGAAGGTCATCACCGAGTCGAGCGTGGCCACCTTGATGCCGATCACGCCGGGGAGCTGGAGAATTTTTTCCAGAGTGTCGTCGTCGTAGGCAACCCCGCCCGCGGCCTCGTAGAGATAGAAGGCGATGACCGGCAGCTCCCGGCTGAGCCGCCGGTGGTGGCCGACCGGATCGGTGCGCTCGGGAAACACCAGGATGGCGTCGGCCCGGCCCCGGCGCGCCTCGATGGCCATGCCGATGTCGCGCGCGCCGGCCACGACGACCCGATCGGGAAGAGCGTCGCGCCAGGCGTCCAGCACGACGCGCCTCTGCTCCCCGCTCAGGTGAGGGCCCCGGCCGGTGTGGGCCCATACGGCGACCCCGGCCACCGGCTGGGCCGCCATCCACCGCGCGTAGCTCCGCTGCGCCGCCTCGTCGAGCTCGGCGCCCCGGAAGGGGACCGGCACCGCCGGCACCAGCCCCCACTCCAGCCGATCAACGAGGGTCGTCATGCCTGCAGCATCATGGCGTTGCCCGACTCGATCGCGTCGCGCTCGCCGGGCCCGAGGTCGAGCAGGTCGAGCTTGGCGCCGCCGTTTTCCGGCAATCGCAACGGCTGTCCGGTTCCGAAGACGAAGCGCTCGGCGCCGATGGTTCGCAGCAGGGTCTGCAGGTGATCCTCCGGCGGTCCCCAGATCCAGGAGATGTCCCACCAGATCCGGGCGGCCTCGTCGGGCGTGGATCCGAAGTGGACTTCCTCGATGAATGGACGGTCCGCGTGGGTGACGAGCAATCGGAGCGCGCGGTCGCTCCGCACCAGCGCCCGCACCGCCCAGGGCGGCAGCTCCTCGGCGCGGTCGTTGGGGTGGCGCTGGCGGCCGTCCTCCAGCCGCACCGCGAGCGCCAGCGGAATACCGCTCGCACCGCACGCCGCGGCCAGCGAGCGAAGGGGAGCGCCGGTGGGATCAATGCCGTAGAAGGTTGGGTCGCAGCGCACCGCGGGCGCGCCGGCCTCCACCGCGGCGGCCAGCGCCGCCTCCCAGCCGACAAAGCCCGGATGGATGGCGGGCACCGGGCGGAGTCGCGGGTGCTGCCGTGTGGTACCCAGCAGCCAGGCATTTCCCTCGGCGGGATCCTTCCAGAAAAAGCCCGGCAGATGGGTTACCCAGGCCGCATCAATTCCGGTGCGGTCCATGGCGGCGAGCAGCGCCTCGGCCGAAGTGCCGGGTACCCGCCGGAAGGGATACGAGCCGACGAACGAGTTGACGTCTATGCGCATCAGTCCGCCGGGAAGGCGCCGGTAGGAAAGATGCGCGCGGCGTTGCCCCAACGGACCAGCTCGATCTCGTCGGCGGACAGCAGGTGCTCGAGGTAGCGGAGCTTGGCCCACCCGGTCTCGATGGTCAGGTCGCACCCCCAGAGCAACCGCTCCACACCGACGGCTTCGAGGCACGCCTCCAGCATGCCGCCATCCACGCCGCTGCCGGAGAGATCCACCAATATGTTGGGCAGGTCGCGCAGTACCGGCAGCGAATGGAGCCAGTCACCGCCGCCGCCGATGTGGGCCAGCAGGAAGTTGACCGATGGATGGCGCCGGGCGAGCTCGGCAAGCTCGCGGGCATCGGAGGCTTCCTGTCCGGAATAGTCGCGCCGGCGGTGCTGCCAGATGTGGTGCAGAATGGGAACCCGGCGCTCCGCGGCGGCGCGGCAGACGGGATCCAGCAGCGGGTCGTCGGCGCGGCGGCTGGCGGCGAGCTTGATCCCCACCATGCCGGCGTCGAGACAGCGCCCGATTTCGGAGAGCGACTCGGCGGTGTAGTTGGGATTGACGGTGACATAGCCGCGAATGCGGGCCGGGTAGTCGCGCTGGATCGCGAGCAGAAAATCGTTGCCGTAGCGGCAGTCGGCCAGCGAGGGAAAGTAGGTGGGCGAGGTGTGCCCCCAACTGCCGAGGATGGAGGCGACGTGAACGGTGATGCCGACGCGATCCCCGGCGCGGAGCCGGCTGGCGTTGCGTTCCCGCCAGTCGGCCCGCGGCGTGCGATCATGCAGGAAGTGCGCGTGGACGTCAATGAGCACCGGGGGCTACTCCTCCTCCTCCTTGTCTTCGAGCATGTCCTCGTGGACCATGCCCTTGGGCACCCTCCCCAGGCCTACCTCGTCCTCGTCGGCCACGTGGAGCGTCAGATCGCTCTCCTGGGCCACTTCCTCTTCGAGGATCCCGTCCTCGTCATCTTCGTCGTCGAGCGCGTCAATCTTAGGTTTCCTGGGCGACATCTGATCCTCCTTATGACGGGCGCCCGATGAATCTAACGGGCGTCGCGATGAAGTTGAGTTGTCAACGCTGAACGGAGCGAAGGGGACCATGCCGGGTTCTGGCCCCTTCGCTCCGCTCAGGGTGACAGACGATTGGGAGACGAATCTCCTACCGCCGCCAGCGCCTCATCCAGCAGGCCCAGCGTATGGTCCACCGTGGCGCGATCGTGGGCCAGAGACACGAAGTTGTACGCGCCGCGCTTGAACAACAGTCCCCTGGACGCACAGGCGGCGGCCACCCGAGCCGAGAGAGCCTGGTCGCGAGACTCCAGGAAGCACATCTCGGCGATACCTCTGGCGCCGAGCACCACGCCGACATGGCGTTGAGCCAGTGCTTCCAGGCCGCTCAACAGGTGCCCGCCTACGGACGAGAGATGCGCCGGCACCTTCTGCCCCACCATAACCTCCAGAGTCGCGCGGGCCGCCGCGAGCGAGACGAACTCGGTGGCGAGGGTGGAAGAGATCCAGGTGCGCGTCACCCCGTCCATCACCTCCGCGCGGCCACCCACCACGGCGAGAGGGAATCCGTTGGCGAGCGCTTTCCCCATCACCACGAGATCGGGCCGGTAGCCGTACCGCTCGGCTCCCCCACCGATGGCCAGCCGGCAGACCGTCTTGATCTCGTCGGCCACCAGCAACGCGCCGGCCCGTTCGGTTTCTTCCCGCAGCACCGCGAGCCACGCCGGATCAGGGGGACAGAGAATCACCGGCTCGAACACCACTGCCGCCAGGCCGTCGCCGGCGGAGCGGATGAGCTCGCGGGTTCGGTCCGGATCGTTGAACGGCACCTCGCCGTAGAGTGCCTTGGTGCCTGCCGGCACTCCAGCGCTATCGCTCTGACACCAGTCGAGCCAGCCGTGATACCCGCACCCGAGCACCTGCTCGCGGCCGGTGGCTACCCGCGCCAGCCGAACCGCCGCGGCCATCGCTTCGGCGCCGGTTTTGAGAAACCGCAGCCGCTCGACCCACGGCATCAGCCGGCAGATCTCTCCCGCCACCTCCTCTTCCAACACCGGTGCCAGCGGGCCCACCCCTCCCTGCTGCACCGCCCGCACCACCGCCGCGGTGACCTCGGGGTGGGCGTACCCCAGCGCGACGGCTCCGAGGGCCATGACATAGTCGAGATACTCGCGGCCCTCGGCATCCCAGACCCGGCACCCCGACGACGCAGCCATTCGGAGGGGAAGCGACGAGTCGGCTCCGCCGAAGAACACCTCGGGCCGCTTGCTGCCGGTGGATGTGAATCCCGCGATCCGCTCCATGTGCGCCTTTCCCATTCAACCCAGCTCGAGCACACCGAAGGCCGCGGGATCCTGGCGGTCTCCGCGCAGATACACCCAGCCCCCACCGCCGCTCCACACCAGTTGTCCCGCGCGCCGCAGCCGATCGGGCTCGGCCCGGTTGACCAGCAGATCGAACCCCAGTTGGTCCCCCGAGCGCGGGCCCCACTCGGGCAGGGTGATGGCGACGGTGATGGTGTACCCGGCATCGCGCCGCCGCCACAGTCCGCGCACCATCCCGGGCGTCCCCGAGCTGCCCGCCAGGCCGCGGATTCGAATTCCACCGCTCTCGTCCGAGGGGACGATCAGAAAACCGTAGACCGGCCCTTCGTGGGAGGGCCGGAGATAGACCTGAATCCCGTCGGCGTGCACGTCGTCGGGCTCGTTGTCGAGCCGGAGCGGCGGGGCGCCCGAAGCTCTCAGGACGACACTCGACTTGACCACGTCCACACCGAGGTAGAGGGCCGCCTCGTCCCAGTTGACCATGACCACGGCGGAGAACTCTTCCGGCCCTCCATAGGGCTCCTCGCTCCGGCGGTAGCGATCCTCGTGGTCGAGAGTCAGCGGCTCGGAACCGTCGAAGCCGTCGAAAGTGCCGTCGAGCGGAGGAGGATCATCGAGTCGCGGTGCGGCGGCATGCGCCCGCGCCGCGCGCTCGAGGTCAATGAGCGGCCGCGACGCCGATGGGGACCGGCGGACGCCTCGGAGCCTGGCCGACGTCGTTCCGCTCGACACGTCCCATCCCTCAGCATTCGCGACGTGGCGGTCGGTTCCCTGCGCGGTCTCGACCTCGATCACGTCGCCATTCACGGTGTGCGACCGCAGCGAGCGGGTGCCCTCACTCGGCTCCAGCACCGTCACCAGCCGAGCGGCCCGGCCGCGAGCTCGCACCAGGTAGAACACGGCGCGCTCGGCCGAACCCGGCAGCCCCGGAGCGCTCGCGCGAAGCAGCTCTCCGTCGAAGAGGAGATGGACTCCGAGGGAGCCCGGAGCGCCGTCGCCCCGGACGTGCAGCGCGATGGGTGATCCGTTGCCGGCGCTGAAGCCCTCCACCTCGCCCACAAACTCGTTCTTCAGCACCGTGGGAGTCCAGGTACCGGGTGTCACCACCTCGATCCGGCCGTTGAGGTGCCAGGGAAGCTCCAGCAGGTGCTCCGCCGCCGCGGAGAGATCGAGAACGTCCAGGAGGTACTGCGGCCCGGCCACCAGCGTCCGACTCAGCGCCCCGAAGCTGCCGCGGCACCAGGCCCACTCGCCCTGCACGTCGAACGCCGCGCAGTGGGCATCGGCCTGCGGCTGCGAGGTTTCGTCGAGCCGGGGCGCGTTATGGGCCAAGGTGGAGCGATACCAGGAGAGATCGCGGGCGACGTAAGAGCCGGTTCCCGGATCGGGCAGCCAGTGCCGCCCTGACGCGTGCAGCGTGAGATGCAGCCGGTCGGGATGTCCGTGGCCGCCGCCGTAGGTTCCGCACTCGAGGCTGGCGTAGCGGGCCCCGGACCGCAGAATCGCCAGCCCCTGGCTCTCCAGCAGCGCGCTTCCCGGCGACCAGACACCGGCAGCGGCGGCGGCGGGAAGCGATGGGGCCATCTCCAGCAGCGCCCACCACGACAGATCGGCGCGGGAGCGGGGCGCGGCGGGCCTCGGCTCCGCTGCCTCGTGCAGGTAAGAGTCGAAGCGTTCCGGAGCCGCGGGCGGCGCCAGGTAGAGATCCCTCAACCAGCGCCACAGATCGGATGAGCCGTCATTCAGGCGGGCCAGTCCGACTTCCCACAGCTCCAGGTACATGGGATGCGCCAGCGAGATACCGTAGCGGGAATCTTTGCGGGCGGGGAAGGTGTGATCCGGCAGCGCGGTGAGCGCCGGCGCGCGGAGAGCGCCGGCGACGCGGCCGGCGAGCCGGGGATCGGCCAGGAGATCCACTCCAGCTTGGCGCGCCCACCCCATGGCGAGGAGCTGGCCGCGGAGCGCGAAGAGATGGTAGTTCTCGCCCTCGTACCACATTCCGTCCTCGCCGAACCCGCGCGCCAGGTGGGCGATGATCCCGGTGGGGCCCTGGACCACGCGCGCCGCCAGCTCTTCGTCCTCGAACCAGACGGCAACGGCCGCGAGAGCGGCGTTGTGCCAGGTCTGCCGGTTGGAAACGCCTTCGTCGAATTCGCCGATGAGGTTGGCCGCCTCGTCGGCGAGCCCGCTCACCGCCCCGGCCACCGCGGGCTCGATCAGCTCGGCCTCCCGCAGCAGCGATGCGGCGGCCAGATAGTTGGTGAGCCAGATGGACTCGAGATAGGTCGAGAAGAAAAGTCGCGCCGGACCGAGTACGTTGTCGCGGTTGGGATAGTCGAGGTACCGCCCGGCGTAGCCCGCCAGAATCTCGTTTGCGCGCGCCGCTGCGTCCTCCCGGCCTCCGAGAGCGGCCAGCGCGGCGAGGTGGACCGCACGTTCCGCCAGCCAGAGATGCTGAAAGCGGGCCCACGCCCGGTCGTGGCGCTCACCGGTAAAGCTCTGACCACATCGGGGACAGCGGTGCAGGTGCGGACTCCAGGGATCGAACTCCAGGGCGGTGCCGTCAACCGAACAGACGCCGCCGTCCACCGAGAGAAGCGCCTTGGCCGCCGGGATCTCGGGCGGGCGGGTGAGCACCGGGCCGGCGCGCTCGGCCAACCGCCTGAGCAGCGCGCTCAGATCCGCCGACTCCGCGATGGTCTCCCGGCGCTCGCCGAGCTCCACCCCGCTCAGCATTCGAGCACCCCTGCCGCGGCCCAGCGCACCGGGAGGATCTGCATTCCGAGCGATCGTGCCGCCGTCACCATGGCGCGCGGGTCTTCCGGCCCGAGAAAAAACATGGACCCGCCAGCGCCGGAGCCCGCGGCCTTGCCGCCGAGCGCGCCCGCGTCGTGCATTGCCAGCTCGAGGCGCGCCATCTCCGGCGTGCACATGCCGGGGTCGAGCGCCTGCTGGTGCCGCCAATTTTCGCTGAGCAGCCGGCCGATCCGATCCAGATCGCCGGCGTGAAAGGCCGCCGCCATCAGCTCGGCCACTTCGCGCAGGCCGAACAGCGCGGCCGCCACCTCGGCATCTCCCCGCTCGTAGGCCTGCATCACCCGCCCGATAGTGGAGCCCGAAAAGCGGGAGGCTCCGGTATAGCAGAGCACCGTCCGGCGCTGCAGCTCGGCGAGAAAGGAGGCATCGAGCGCCAGACGCTCCACCTCGACCGCGGGATCGCGGAAGGCGAGCCGGAGGAAGCCGCCGAACGCCGCGGCGAACTGGTCCTGCCGTCCTCCGGGTATCCCCGCCTCCACTCCCTCCAGATGGCAGGCCCGTTCGGCGATCTCCCGCGTACTCGCGCTCTCGCCGCGCGCCTGGCAGAGCGCCGACACCAGCGCCACGTCCATCGCCCCCGAGCTGCCGAGCCCCGAACCCGGCGGCGCATCGGAGCGGGTGGTCAGGGTGCAGGGTCCCACCGGGAGCATCCGCAAACCAGCCCGAAGCAGTGAGAGCCGCCCATCGGCCGCGAGCGCTTCGGGGTCGTCGGTCTCCAGCTCTTCGCCCAGGTCTTCGGCCAGCAGCCGGTAGCGCGAGCTGCCTGGACGCACCTCCGCCCGGGTGTAGAGCTGCACGGCGGCGGCCACGACCACCCCGCCCTCGCGCCGGGAGAAGGGCGGCACGTCGGTCCACCCGCCGGCAAAGTCGAGGCGCACCGGCGCGGCGGCACGCCAGGTCGAGGTCATGGAGCTACCCACCAGTCGTGGACGGTCGGGAGCTCTCCTCTCAGATCCATCGTCACCCCACGAACTCTGCGATTCATTCCCTGTAGCCCGCGGGCGTGGTAGAGAAAAGTCACCGGCAGCGAATCGGCGAACAGCCGCTGAGCCGCGGCGGGATCCGGCGGCACCTTCAGCCCGGCCAGCGCGGCGAGCGGCTGGAGATAGCCGAGTCCGAGGTCTCCGGAAATACCGAGCACCGCGGCATCGAACTCATGTTCCGGAGCGTATACCCGAGCCAGAAAGGTGGAGAGCTCCAGTTGCCGGATGGTGACCGCGAGTCCCGCCGCGGCGAGCCGAGCCTGCACCATCTGCTCCAGCGGAGCCTCGCCGCTGCCCACTGTGAGCAGCTCCAGCGACACGGGCGTACTCCCCGTGGCAAAGCGCTCATTGCTCTGCCCCGCCACCGAAGGCACCGGAAGATAGCCCGGCACCGAAGGGGGCACCGGTCCGAGCGCGGGGGTGCCGAAGCCGTAGAGATAGCCCTCCACGATCTCTTCCCGGGCAACGGCGCGGCTCACGGCGCGGCGCAATGCGAGGTCGTCGAAGGGAGGTCTGCGGGTGTTGAGCACGATGCCGTAGGTGAACAGAAGTGGATAGGTCAGGACGGCGAGATCGGGATCGCGGGCGACGAAGCCGGCGTGAGCGGGCTGGATGCCGGCAAAGTCGAGCTCCCCGGAAGTGAGGGCGGCGAGCTTCGTGGTCGGCTCGTCCACCACGACTATGATGAGCCGCTCAAGCCGGGGCGGTCCTCCGAGTCGCGGGGGAAAGTCGGCGTTGGCGGCAAAGACCCAGCGGCGGTTGGGCTCGTGGGCGACGAAGCGGAAGGGACCATTGCCCACCGGCGCCTCGTTCCAGGCCGCCTGGCGCAGCCGGCCAAATGGGATGGTGTCGAGGAGGTGCGCCGGGAGGATCGCCAGATCGGTGAGCACGTCGGGAAATCGGTCCTGCGGCAGCGCGAAGCGCAGCATCACCGTGGAATCGTCCGGCGCGAGCACCGAATCGAGAGCGGCCAGCTCGGTAGCCCGGGGATAGCCGGTGGCGGGAGTGCGGGCGGCAGAGAGCGTCCAGACCACGTCGCGGGAGGTGGTGGGCCGGCCGTCGTGCCAGCGCACCACGGTTTCCAGGCGCAGGGTCAGTGACCGCCGGTCGGCACTCCACTCCCATGCCCGGGCCAGATAGGGTCGGGCGACGAGGGCGCTGTCGTACCGACCCAGGGTGGTGAACAGCACGTAGCGCTGTACCTGGCGCGCGAGCGGGTGCAGGGTGAGCAGCGGGTTGATGCTCTGCAGATCGGCGCCCGAGGCGAACAGCACCGTGCTGCCGCGGCGCGCGGCCGACGGTTGGCAGGCCGGCAGGAGCAACCCGGCAATGAGCGTCCAGAGAAGGCGTCGGGACACGGCGTAAGGTATCGAGCCCGTGCCGATGGCGGCCAGGGCTCCCTAGATTGTCGGTATGCTGCTCATGCTCGTCCGCCGTGCGCTCAGCGGACTCGCCGTGGTGGTCGGCGTGGTGACGCTGATGTTCTTTCTCCTCCGCCTCGCGCCGGGGGATCCCGCCAGGCTGCTGGTGGGACCCGCCGCCACGCCCGAGCAGGTCGAGGCTCAGCGTCGCGCCCTGGGTCTCGACCGGCCGGCGCCGGAGCAGTACGCGGCGTGGCTCGGCCGCTTCGTCCAGGGGGATTGGGGCACCAGCATCGCGACCGGCCGGCCGGTCCGGGCAATGCTCGCCGCGGCGTGGCCGGCCACCATCCGCCTGGTCGGCCTTTCGCTGCTGCTCAGCTACGCGCTGGGTATCGCTCTCGGTGCGCTGCAGGCCACCAGAGGGGGCCGGCTCGACACCGCGCTCTCCGTGCTCAGCGTGGCGCTGTTCGCCATGCCGGGATACTGGCTCGGGCTGATGCTGGTGATGCTGTTCACCTATCGGCTGGGAGTGCTGCCGGCGTTCGGCGCGGCGGGCTTCGACGCCGACTATCTCACTGGTTGGGACGTGGTGGCGGACCGGCTCCGTCACCTGGCGCTCCCCCTGGCCACGCTCACCCTCGTCGGCGTGGGCGGTACCGCGCGGTACGTCCGCGGCGCGATGCTCGACGTGGCCGGATCACCGTTCGTAGCCATCGCCCGGGCCAAGGGGCTTTCGCCGGCCAGGGTGGCGCTCCGCCACGTGCTGCGAAACGCGCTGATCCCGGTGCTCACCCTGCTCGGCCTCTCGCTGCCGGCGCTCTTCTCGGGCGCGGTGTTCATCGAAGCGATCTTCGCGTGGCCCGGCGTGGGACGGGTGCTGGTCGAGGGGGTGGTGGCCCGCGACTACCCGGTGGTCATGGCCGCGACCGCGGTCAGCGCGGTGCTCGTGGTGCTGGGCAATCTGCTGGCCGAGGCGCTGGTGAGCTGGGCGGATCCTCGAGTGCGAGACGGCGGGGGAAGCGCAATGCCGGGGGCCGGCACCTGATGGGCGGCTGGGGCAGGCTGTGGCGGGATCCGCGGGCGGTCTTCGGCCTGGCCGTGCTCGGGCTGTCGGTGCTCGCGGCACTCCTCGCTCCCTATCTCGCGGGTGATCCCATCGTGCAGCGCGACATCGTGGCCACCCGCTTTCTCCCTCCGCTCAGCTCCGACCTGCACGGCTCCTTTCACCTGCTCGGCACCGATCGCTTCGGCCGGGACGTCTGGGCCCGGCTGGTCTATGGCGCCCGGGTCTCACTCGGCGTCGGCGTGCTGGCGGTGAGCGTGTCGGTGCTGATCGGTGTGCTGGTGGGCGCGGTGGCCGGCTTCTGGCGGGGGTGGCCCGGAGTGGTGCTGCTCGGGCTCACCGACTTCGCGCTGGCGCTGCCGCGGGTGGTGCTGCTGCTGCTGCTCGCCTCCTTGTGGCAGCCCAGCGCGGGGCTGGTCATCGTGGTGCTCGGACTCACCGGCTGGATGACCATCGCCCGCCTGGTGCACGGCGAGGTGCGCGCGTTGAGCGTCCGCCCCTACGTGGAGAGCGCCATAGGCCTCGGCGCGCCGGAATTGCGGGTGCTGCTGCGCCACATCATCCCCAACGCGCTCACCCCGGTCATCGTGGCGGCCGCGCTCGGGCTGGGCAACGCGATCATGCTGGAGGCGGGGCTTTCGTTTCTCGGGCTGGGGGTGCAGCCACCGACGCCGTCGTGGGGCAACCTGATCGCTTCGGGGCGCGACACGCTGGTCAACGCCCCCTGGGTGGCCGCGGCGCCGGGGGTGGCGCTGGTGCTGGTGGTGGTGGGAGCTACGCTGCTGGGAGACGCGGTGCGGGACCGGCTGGATCCGGCGCTGGCGGGGAGGGGCTGAGGTAGGTCAGCTCCCGGTCCAGCGATTGGTGCCGGCCACCTCGTCAATCCGCCGCTCCAGTTGCCGGAGCGACAATGGAGCGCCCATGCACCCGTAGTAGTTCTGGATGCGCTTGGTGACGCCGTCTCGGGTGGCGGACGTGATGACGGTGGGTGAATCGGTGGCGTAGTCTCCGCAGTCGGGCGAGTCCGGCAGGTACCGCTCGGCCATGTCGAAGTAGCCCCCCTGGCGGAGCTCCTCCAGCAGGCTGTCCACTTGCTCCTTCGGAATCTGGGCGGTGGCCGGACCCTGGTGGGCGACGTAGCTCTTTCCCTCGAAGCGTACCGCGCCCGAAGCGGCGATGGAAACTCGATAGATCGGACAGGTTCCGAAGCAGGCAGTCCGCTCCAGGGTGACTACGGCACTGTCGGCTTCGGAGACGAAACCCGACGAGTCGGATACCGGGTCGCCCGCCATGGCAGCGCTGCGCGGCGCGCAGCCGGCGATGACGAGGAGCGCCACCAGGACGAGCCGGGACTTCATCGGGCCGGCACCGAGACCCGAACGTCGCGGCTCTGTACCCGGTTGGACAGGGTGAGCGACAGGTCGCGGCGGTCGGTCCGGATCTCGGCGTGTCCGCCGCGGGCAAAAGAGAGTATCTGCCCGGTGGCGGCGTCGCGCACCATCACCATGGGAGTCCTGCTCGCGTCCCAGGTGAGCGCCACCCGTCCGGAGGTAGTGGGCCGCACCTCGACGGTGGCCGGGGTGACGGAGCTGCGGGACATCGAGGTCTCCCGCCCCCTCCCGGCCAGCCGGAGGGTGGCCACGCGAGCGGCTTTGGCTGGGCTCATGGGAACCGTAAAGGCAAAGTGCTGGCTACCGTTGCGGGCGTCGGCCACTTCGGTGGGAGCGAAGCTGATCCCGAACACCGCCGAGCCGTCCTCCGCCCGCCCCTCGAGCGTGTAAGGGCCACTCGCCGAGGGCAGGGTGGGCCGGGTGGTGACCTGGAAGGCGGGCTCCAGCACGGGCACTCCGTTCTCGATCCGGCCCCACACGAGAAGCGCCGGCTGCACCGCCTGATCCATCCGCGCCGCGGAAACCGCCGCGGAGGAGCGGAAGTTCAGCACGCCGCGGTAGGTGTAGTCACTGATCCACTCATCGGGACAGTATCCCATGAGATCGTGGGAGTACGTTGGCTTGATGGTGGCGCTCTCCAGGTCGAAGCCGAACACGCCGATGGTGCCGCCGCTGTAGGGATAGCCGGTGTCCAGCTGGCCGGCGCCGCCACAGGGAGCGTGGTTCCGTTTCCAGTTGTGCCCCCACTCATGCGCCGCCACCGAGCTCGCGCTGGGCAGCCGGTCCCATCCGAGCGCGGTGGGCCGGCCTACGTAGCCGACACCCGCCACACCGCTGGTGTACGTCGTATTGACCACCCCGTAGTAGTGCCGCGACCCGCCTTCCTCCACCCGGAGCGCATCGAGCTCTGCCAGGATCACGTTCCAGGCATTGTTCCCGTTTTCCGCCTCTACCGCGGCCTGGTCGGTGGTGAACGGCTGGGCTCTTACGATAACGTTGTACCCCGGAAGCGGGTGCATCTTCATCGTCGTGGCCAGGTATTCATCCTTATTGATCTCGGTGACATCGCCGAGGCGGCCGTTGACGCTTTGCAGCACCGGCACCAGCGTCACGTCGAAGGGAGAAGTTGTTACCACGTTCAGTGGAAGTGGAACCCCCGTTGCCGGGAAAACATTGTCACCTTCGCTGGCTTCCGTGATGGCGTTGTCCGGGTCCAGCTCGATCAGTACCGACAGGTTGGGTTGGATCAAGGTCTCCGAGACCGGGACGTTCCACGAGCTGTTCAACGAGCTTTCGTCGGGTGCCTGTGGGGTGCCCAGCATGCCGAGCGGCGCATTGATGATCTTGGTATCCACCAGACTGCCGTTGCTGTAGAACGTCGCACGCACCACCGGCCTGGCGGCATTGATCTCGTTGGCAGTAACGAACACCCGCAGGTATCCATCTCGATCCTTTACCAGCGGAACGGTGCCGGCATACGTCTGGACGCTTTGCGTCAGGTACATCCCGTTGATGCAGAGGTTGAATCCACCGCTCGCCGGCGCCCCGTAGCTCACCTCCGCTGACGCGGGGCTGCTGAGATCCACCGCCACGCTCTGGGTGGCGGCACTGGGGGTGTACTGGCTGCAGCCGGCGTCCACCGACTCGGCGGTGATGGTATATGTCCCCACCGGGAGCAGGCTCAGCGTTCTGGTCTCGGGAATCGGTTGACTGTAGCCTCCGGGCCCGGTCACCATCACCGGGGCGGCGGCACCCGAAGGAAGTCCGTTGACGACAACGGTCAGATTCCCTCCCGAGGCTCCATACAGCACGTTGACCGATGCCGCGACCTCGCTCCGGGTCACCGTGACCGATTGGGATGCGGGGGCCGGGGCGTACGACGCGCTGCCCACGTTTACCGCGCTCGCGGCGACGCTGTAACTGCCGGGAGTGAGTCCACTGAGAGTCTGGCTGGCCGATAGCGATTGGCTGAACCCGTCCGGGCCGGCGATCGTCAGGTCGGCGGAGCCGCCCGTGGGCAGACCGAGAACCACCACCGCCAGACTGCCGGTGGAGGGACCAGTGGTTTCAGTACTGCAGGCAACAGCCAGGAGCAGCAGAAGCGCCGGCGAACCAACCCATGCGAAGCGACTCATGGAGAGAAACCTTGCATCCGGGGAATGTAGCGTCTCCGCGGGGAGACAATGATGGTCTGGCGTTCTGCATATGGATCGGGACTGCACCATGAGGCCGGCCACCCGGGATCGGGCTTTGGGCGCGCCGCCAAGTCGGTGCTCGGCCTCTATTTGCAGGAGCGTCGCCGGCCGACATGAGATTGGCGGCGGCTTCGCCCTGGAAGCCCAAGGCAACAAAAGGGCCGCTCGCGCGGCCCCGTCCGACAGCTGCACCATGCGCCACCGCGCACGTCATTCCACTTCAGCCCGATCCCTTGCTGTGCCACACCCTGCTCTTGCCCGTGGCGATCTGCTCCATCGTGCGCCTGGTGGCGACCGAGGTCAGCTCTTCGGCAACGATGTCGGACTCGGCCTGGGCGAACTCGTCGCGGTGCTTGATCAGCAGCCACTGGGGCCGGCGCTCGTCTCCCCGGCGGGTACGCACCAGCACCCAGGAGCCGCGCAGCCGCTTGCCCCGGAGCAGGATCTTGAAGTCGCCCTTCTCGTAGCCGCGCCGTAGCGCGTCCTCCGGCCGGGGATCATCGCCGGCAAAGGTGTAGGTGCCGCGGTCCCAGAGCATCACGGTGCCCCCGCCGTATTCACCCTTGGGAATGGTGCCCTCGAAGCTGTTGTACTCGATGGGATGATCTTCGACCTGCATCGCCAGCCGCTTGACCGCAGGATCGAGGCTGGGACCTTTGGGGACGGCCCAGCTCTTCATGACGCCGTCGAGCTCCAGCCGAAGGTCGAAGTGCAGATGACTGGCCGCGTGCTTCTGGATCACGAAAGCGAGCTTACGGGCGGCGCGCACGCCGCCACCCGCGGGCTCCGCCGTGCGGGTAAAATCCCGCTTGCGCCGGTACTCGGCCAGCTGGCGCTCGGGGCCCGCGGCCTTCCGGCCGGCTGCCTTCTTCTTCGGCGCCGGCTTCTTCTTAGTTGTCCTGGTCGTCATCGAAGCTGCTCCATGGTGCACTGGCGCGGCGCCTTGTCCGGCCGCCAGCGAAGGAACCTGGTGCCATGCCGAAACCTGCCGCCGGAGACATGATCGTACGCCACCTCGACTACCAGCTTCGGCTGCAACGGCTCCCACTCCGCCGACCGTTCGGTGGACCACCGGCTGGGACCGCCCGGCGCCTTGCCGGTAAATCCCGGCGCCCGCACCAGCCCCTCGAGCTTGGAGACCAGTTGCCGGCGCAACTCCGCGGTGAAACTGGAGCTGAACCCCACGTGGTGCAGCAGACCGTCGGCGTCGTACAGCCCGAGGAGAAGCGAGCCCACGCCCCCGCCCTTTGACGCGTAGCGGAAGCCGCCGACCACGCAGTCGGCGGTGCGCTGCCGCTTCACCTTCTGCATCCCGTCACGCTCACCGGAGCGGTAGGGAAGGTCGAGCCGCTTGGCCACCACGCCGTCGAGATCGCCGCCGCCACCTCCGGCCAGCCACGACCTTGCGGTGGCGAGCCGCCGGGTGGCCTGGGAGAGCACGATCGTGCCCTCCCGCGGAAAGTACTTCTCGGCGAAGGCCTCCAGCCGGGGACGCCTCTCCGCCAACGGAAGTCCGACGAGCGACTTTCCCCGCTCGTCCACCAGCAGATCGAAGACGAGGACCCGCGCGGGATGCGCCTCGACCAGCTTTCGCACCCGGCTCTCCGCCGGGTGGACCCGCAGGAGCAGCTCGTCGAAGGAGAGACGGCCGTCTACCGGGATCACGATCTCACCGTCCAGCACGAAGCGCTTGGCCGTGACCTGCTGTACCGCTTCGACCACGTCGGGGAAGTAGCGGCCGAGCGGCTTTCCCGCCTTGGACTGAAGGTGAACGGCGCCGTCGTCGCGGAAGGCGAGACAGCGGAAGCCATCCCACTTGGGCTCGTACAGCCACGCCGAGCCGTCGGGGAGCGCGTCGGCCGAGTCGGCCTCCATCGGAGGGTAGGGAAAGTCGAGTGGCAGGCTCACAGCAGCTTTTCCAGGGGAAAACGCCCTCGAGCCGCCAGCAGCGGCTTCCAGAGATCGCCCAGCTTTCGGATTCGCGCGGGAACGTTGTCCATCCGGAAGTCGGCGATCTCGACGCCGGCCTCCACTTCATCCCACGTCACCGGGGTGGAAACCGTGGCGCTCTCCCGGGGCCTCACCGAATACACCGAGGCGAGCGTACGTCCCCACGCGTTCTGGTTGTAATCCACCAGCACCCGTCCCTGCGGCCGGTCGGCGATCCGGTACTCGGCGGTGAGCAGCGAGGAGTGCTGCCGGTCGAGCTCCTTGGCCAGCGTTTTGGCAAAGCCCCACACCGCCTTCTGCACCGGCCCGCGCACGATCGGCACGTAGAGATGGAGCCCTTTCGAGCCGCTGGTCTTTACCAGCGGCTTCATCCCCAGCTCTTCCAGCGCGGCTCGCACGATCAGCGCGGTCTCCCGCACCCGCTCGAACCCCGCCCCTTCGCCCGGGTCGAGGTCGAAATGCAGATAGTCGGGACGATCCACGTCGTCGCAGCGGGCATACCACTGGTTGAGGTCAATGCAGCCGAGATTCACCACCCACAGGAGCGAGGCAAGATCCTGAATCATCGGAAACGCGATGAGGTTGCCCGACCGGTGCATGATCTCACACGTTTCCAGCCACTCGGGCCGGGGCGAAGGCGTGCGCTTCATGAAGAAACACTTGCCGTGAATGCCGTTGGG
>JACCQZ010000249.1 GCA_013813875.1 Gemmatimonadales bacterium
GTCAGGATATCCTTGGCGTGCACCACCCCGACGATCTCATCGAGCGATTCGGTGTATACCGGATACCGCGATCGGCGGGCCACCGCCACCTCGTCCGCCGCGGCCTCAACGGTGAGGTTAGAGTCGAGGGCGACCATCTGGGTGCGGGGAGTCATCACCTCCTGAGCGGTCTTCTCGCTGAACTCGAACACGCCCTCGATCAGCCGGGCCTCCTCGTGCAGCAGGCTACCGCCGGTGGTGCTCTGCTCTACCAGCATGCGGATTTCCTCCGGGGAGTGGAGCCGCTCGGTCTCACCCATGGGGGCGATACCCATGAGCCGGAGCAGCCGGTTGGCTGTGCCGTTGAGGACGGTGATCGGCCAGGCCATCACCCAGGCGAACCCCATCAGCGGAGCCGCCACCCACCCGCTCACGATCTCGGGGTAGATCAGGGCCATCGCCTTGGGTACCAGTTCGCCCAGGACGATGTGCAGCACCGTGATGATGGCGAACGCGATGGCCGAGGCCGTGGCGTGGGTGGCGACGGCGCTGGCGGCATCCGGCAGCCAGCGGAAGCCCCCTTCGATGAAGTGGGCCAGCGCCGGCTCCCCGATCCAACCAAGGCCCAGTGAGGCCAGGGTAATCCCCAACTGGGTAGCGGAGATGTAGCGGTCGAGCGATTGTACCGCGCGGCGGGCCAGCCTAGCTTTGCCGTCTCCGGCCCGCGCCATCTCATCGAGCCGGGTTCGCCGGGATCCCACCAGCGCGAACTCAGCCGCCACGAAAAACGCATTGGCGAGGACCAGAACGATGACGGCGGAGAGGCCGAGGAGAATCGAGGGTGAGTCAGCCGGTTCCATACACGATAACTGTAATGTCTAGACGGTCTTACTGCGAGGGCCGGGAGTGATCCCGGTCCTGGCGGTACCGCCCTTCGAGGCGCTCGATCGGTTCCTCCCCCGCCGGGCTGGCCCCGACCCGGCCACCCGTGAGGTGGTGGCCCGCATTCTGGAGGATGTGCTCGAGCGGGGTGACGCGGCTGTTCGGGAATACACCCACCGATTCGACGGCGTGGATCTGGCTCCCGATGAATGGGAGCTCGAGCCCGGCAGCTGGCAGAGTGCGCTCGACCGAGTCGAGTCTCGGCTTCGGGCGGCGCTGGTGCTGGCCGTAGACCGGGTGAGCGACTACCACCAGCATCAGCGGGAGGAAGGGTTCCGTATCACCCAGCCGGACGGCAGCGTCGTCGGGATGAAGGTGACGCCGCTCGACCGTGTCGGCCTGTACATCCCGGGCGGCAAAGCGTCGTATCCCTCCTCGGTGATCATGAACGCGGTGCCCGCGCTGGTGGCGGGGGTCCAGGAGATTATCGCGGTGGTGCCGCCCCAGGGAGTTACCGACGCGGTGCTGGCGGCCTGCGCCCTGTCGGGCGTCACTCGGATTCTGCGGATCGGTGGGGCCCAGGCGGTGGCGGCGCTGGCCTACGGCACCGCCACGGTGCCGCGGGTGGACAAGATCGTCGGGCCCGGCAACCGCTGGGTGGCGGAAGCCAAGCGGCAGGTCGTGGGGCAGGTCGGCATTGACATGATCGCGGGCCCGACCGAGCTGCTGCTGGTGGCCGACGGCACCGCGATCGCGGCCCGGGTGGCGGCCGACCTCATTGCCCAGGCGGAGCACGACGAGGACGCTACCAGTTGGTGCGTGACGACCGACCCGGCTCTGGCGCAGGCGCTGCCTGCCGCGCTCGAGCGCGCCCTCGCCGGCGCCACCCGTCAGAAGATCGCCCGTGCCGCGCTGGAGCGGAACGGGCTGGTGATCCTGGTGCCATCCATGCGGGAGGCCATTCAGGTGGCCAACCTGCGCGCGCCCGAGCACCTCCAGATCGTGGCCGATGGTGCCGAGCGGATCGCCAGCAGCGTTCGGCACGCCGGCGCCATTTTCCTGGGAGACGACACCCCCGAGCCGGTCGGTGACTACGTCGCGGGACCGAGCCACGTGCTTCCCACCGGCGGCACCAGCCGGTATGCGTCGCCTCTGGGGGTGTACGATTTCGTGAAGCGCACCAGCGTCATCCGCTACACCCGCGAGCGCCTGGCCGAGGACGCCGCGTCCATCATCGTGCTGGCGGAGGCGGAGGGGTTGGATGGTCATGCGGAGGCGGTAAGGGTGCGCGCACCGAGTTAAATTCATGGCATGCCTCCCCCGAGAGCCGACTGCACCCAACTGCCTCGAGGCCCGGCCGCGCCGCTGCCCCGCCTCCGGGCCGTCCTGGTGCTCACCGGGATCTTCATGGTCGTCGAGGCGGTCGGCGGCTGGCTGTCGGGTTCCCTCGCCCTCTTGGCCGACGCCGGGCACATGCTCGCCGACGTGGGCGCGCTGGCGCTCTCGCTGCTCACCGCCTGGATCGCCCAGCGCCCCGCCGATAATTACAAGACCTATGGTTATCTCCGGTGGGAAATCCTGGCGGCGCTGGTCAACGGCGCGGCGCTCTTCGGCATAGCCGGCTGGGTAGTCATGGAGGCCATTCAGCGGATCGAGCAGCCGCAGCCGATCCAGAGCGGGCTCTTCCTCGCCGTCGCCGCGGCGGGGCTGGTCGTCAATCTCATCAGTCTCTCCCTGCTCCATGGGTCTCATGGGGGCAGCCTCAACGCGCGGGGCGCCTACCTGCACGTCATGGGAGACGCGCTCGGTTCGGTCGGGGCGCTCGCCGCCGCCGGCATCATCGCCACCACCGGCTGGACGTTGGCCGACCCCCTCGCCTCGATTCTTCTCTCACTGTTGATCCTGGTGGGTGCCTGGCGGCTCATGCGGGAGAGCGCCGACATCCTCCTGGAGTCGGTGCCCCGCCACGTGTCGCTTCCCGAGGTGCAGCGCCGCATGCTCGGCGTAGGTGGGGTGTCCGCGGTACATGACCTCCACGTTTGGACCGTTACCAGCGGGATGGTGGCCATGAGCGGACATGCCGTGGTGCCGGACCTCGAAGCCCATCCGGGCGTGCTGGACGGGATCCGAGGCGAGATGTTACGGCTGGGAATCGGCCATGTGACCATCCAGTTGGAGGTAGAAGACGGGTGCGAGGAGGCCGGGGCGATGGCGCACCGGCCAAACGCCGGCCACGCCCACCTGGGCCACTCGCACCCACACTGACGGCTGCTTGCTGAAGACGGCCTCCGCCTTGTCCCAGTTCAGTTCATGGGGTCAGGGACCGGGGCGATTCCATCCCTGTTCCAGCAGTAGATGCGGCGATCCGGGCTCAGGGCGCAACTATAGAGCCCGCCGGCGCTCACCTGAACGACCACCAGCCCGCCTTTGACGGCAACTGGCGTCGAGCGGCTGGTCGTGGTGCGGTCGCCCAGTTGGCCTTCACCATTCCAACCCCAGCAGTAGGCCCGGTCGGCCAGAGTCGCGCCGCACGTATGCAGCGCACCAGCGCTCAGGTGATCGAACCGGCGGCCGCCGGCGACGGGACCAGGCCGAGGACGCCCCCCGACACTGGTGGTCCCGTTGCCGAGCTGGCCATCATTGTTGTAACCCCAGCAGTAGGCCAGGTTCTGCACCGTGAGCGCGCAGGTAAAGCCATCACCGGCGGTGATCTGGCGCAACCGGAGCCCACCGGTGACGACGACCGGCCGGTTCCGCCTCAAGTTCGTCCCGTCCCCGAGCTGTCCCCAGTAGTTCGCCCCCCAGCAGTGGGCGCGATTGTCCGTCGTCACACCGCAGGTGTGCTTGTCACCCCCGGTGAGCTGGTTGAAGCGCAACCCACCCAGGACCCGGACCGGCGCGGGGCGGTTAGTAGTGGTATTGTCACCCAACTGGCCGAGGTTGTTGTTGCCCCAGCAGAAGGCTTCGTCGGAGCGGGTCAGGGCGCAGGTATGGTGCTGGCCCGCGCGGACGTGGCGGAAGCGCTGGCTCCCTGCTACCGCCGTCGGATACAGGCGCCGGACGTTGCCCGGATAGCCGGTCCCGTCGCCCAACTGCCCATCGAAGTTGGAACCCCAGCAATAGACCTCGAAGTTCGTCGTCGTGCCGCAGGAGTGGTCGAAGCCTGCCGAGACGTGACGGAAGCGGAGCTCGGTGGCGACCGGGACCGGCGTGCTCCGCCGCTCGGTCGTCCCGTCACCCAACTGGCCCTGGCTGTTGTCTCCCCAGCAGTAGGCGACGTCGCTTTCGGCCACGGCGCAGGCGTGTGAGGAGCCCCGGTCCACCTGCCGGTATAGCGGCGAACTCTGCGCCAAGTCGAGCGAGGGCGCGGCTGACGGCGCGATGGGTGACTCGGCCCCGTCGCGACAGCCGAGGACCGCCGCCACGATGGCCAGCGCCGCGGCAGAGGAGGGGAAAAGCGAACGCATGGGATTCACCTTGGTGGCGGCGCCTCAGGGGACTGACTATGGCCTTCGCAGCTACCCGTCCGCGACGCCCATCGACCGCCGCTCGCAAGCCGGGACCTTGGGGACGAGTGAGACCATTCTGCCGGAGCACCATCAAGCGGATCTCAAGTGTTTCCCGGGGCTTCCCGTCTTGCGGCATCCGACAGCCTAGTCTATATATGCGCCGCGGAGGCCCGGGGGTCCGGGCCTCAGCCGTTACGTCCCGGTGGATAGAAGGAAGTGCCGTTTGATCCGCAACTTGGCCATCATCGCCCACGTCGACCACGGCAAGACCACTCTGGTAGATCAGATGCTGCGGCAGGCGGGGGCATTTCGCGCTAATCAGCAGGTGGAAGAGCGGGTGATGGACTCCAACCCGCTCGAGCGGGAGCGCGGAATCACCATTCTGGCCAAGAACACCGCTGTCCGCTGGCACGGAATCAAAATCAACATCGTGGATACCCCCGGCCATGCCGACTTCGGCGGCGAGGTCGAGCGGATCCTCCGTATGGTGGACGGGGTGCTCATCCTGGTGGACGCGGCCGAGGGCCCGATGCCGCAAACGCGGTTCGTGACCCGGAAGGCGCTGGCGCTGGGGCTCCGGCCCATCGTGGCGATCAACAAGATTGACCGCTCCGACGCCGAGCCGCTGCGGGTGCACGACGAGGTGCTGGGGCTGCTCATTGACCTCG
>JACCQZ010000066.1 GCA_013813875.1 Gemmatimonadales bacterium
CAGGTTCGCTGTCACAGCCTAAAGGAGCTCGCGTGAAGTTCGGCAGGAGCATGCTGAGAGGTGTGCGAGCGCTCCTTGTGCTCGCGGCAATGCCAGCGCTCGAATCCCCGAAGGTAGTCGCAGCTCAAGAAGCTTCGGTGGGACGCGACCAGGGATCGAACCCTGTCCTCCAACCGGGTGACTTGGTTCGGCTCAGGATTTGGCGCGAGCCCGATCTCTCGGGTGACTACCGGGTCGATGAGAATGGACAGGCGGTCTTTCCCAAGATCGGGCCCCTTCCTATAAGCCGGCTCTCCACCGATTCCCTCAAGTCGCTCCTGATGTCCAGCTATGCGTTGTTTCTCCGGAATCCTTCGGTGGAAGTGACATTCCTTCGCCGTATCAACGTGCTCGGCGAGGTGAAGAACCCGGGCTTGTACGACGCAGACCCTACCATGACCGTGGCCGACGTGGTGGCAATGGCCGGCGGTGTGACCCCGGACGGCAACTCCAAGAAGTTCGAGCTGCTCCGCCAGGGGCAGGGTGGGTCCACCCGTATCTCCTCGCAGTCCAGGCTGGCGGATTCGCCGCTTCGTTCCGGTGACCAATTGCGGGTTCCGCAGCGAAGCTGGTTGTCGCGCAATGGAACGGTCGTGGCAGCCGGCATTACCGCGGCGGCGATCATCGCTACCGCCGCGATTCGGTGACGCCGACCATGTTCCCCACGTTCCCGTATCAGCCCGGCCAACAGCAGCTGGAGCCCGGTGCTTACCCCCGGCCCTCCCAGCCTGAGCTCACCCCGGGCGGTCTCATGACGGTGCTCCTCCGCCACCGAGCCTTGGTGGCACTGTGTGTGGTGCTCACCGTTGCCGGGGTTGGGGTCTACACCCTGCTCGCCACTCGCGTCTATGAGGCGACGAGCGTTCTGCGGTTCGAGCGGGAGCAGGTCAATCTTCCCCAGCTGGTGCAGCAGCTCTCCACCGAGAACCGGATCAGCACCGAAATGCAGGTGCTGCAGGGCCGGAGCGCGGCCGCGGCCGTGATCGATTCACTCGGCCTGCGCGCCCGCCTGGTCTCACCCCGCCGCGTCCGGGTCTCCGATCTATTCTCCGTGCTGCGGGTGGCGCCGGATGCCGACACCCTCACGCTCAGCGTGCGGGCAGGAGACGGCAGCTTCGGCGCTGGACGGGCGGACTTCCCGATGAACGAAGTTTCCGGGAAGATCGGCGACACGGTGCAGATTCGGGGAGTGACCCTCGGGTTGACGCCGGCCGCCCAGCAGATTTCCGAACTCCGGCTGAAGGTGGTATCGTTGGACGCAGCGGTTCGGCGCTTCGAATCCGAGCTCAAGGTTTCCCGTCCGGCCAGAGATGCCGATCTCATCGCCGCCCGGGTCCGGTCGAACGACCCGGTCCAGGCTGCCGCCGCCGCCAACCTCTTGACCCAACAGCTCATTTCCGGCCGCCATGGGTTCCAGTTGGCACGCACCGGCAGCACCGTGCGGTTCCTCAAGCAACAGCTGGACACGCTGGGCGTTCAGCTGCGTTTGGCGGAGGATGGCCTGCGGGCCTATCGCGAGCGCGCGGGCGTCGTGAACGCCGACGAGGAGGCCCGGACCCAGGTGAGGCGCCTGGCCCAGATCCAAGCCGATCGGGGCGCTGTCGAGGCGGAGCGGCAGGCCTTGGCCCTGTTGGTGCAACAGATGCGAAGCGATTCGGCCCAGGCATTACCGGGGGGGCAGGCGCCGTCCCGCGTCCTCATCTCGTTTCCCACCCTCTTCAGAAATCAGGCTGCCTCCGAGCTGCTGGGGGCACTGGCCCAGGTGGAGAATGAGCGGTCGGCGCTGTTGGTGCGGCGGAAGCCCGAGGATCCCGACGTGCAGGTGCTCACCGGCAGAGTCAGGGAGCTCGATGCGCAGCTCCAGAGTATCGCTGAAACCTATTTGCAAGGCCTCACCAACCAGGTGACTGCGCTCGAGCAGGTGGGTCGGGGGTTCGGTGGGGCGCTCAACGCGCTGCCGAGGAAAGAAGTCCGGACGGCCCGTCTGGAGCGAGAGGTCACAGTCCGGCAGGAGCTGTACACCCTGCTTCAGACCCGCCTGAAGGAGGCGGAGATCACCCAGGCGATGGAGGATCCGAGCGTCCGCGTTGTCGACCCGGCGGTGGTGCCCGAGCGCCCCGTGCGCCCGAATG
>JACCQZ010000088.1 GCA_013813875.1 Gemmatimonadales bacterium
GGGTCTACCGTGAGCGCGGTCACGTCCTGTTCGACCAGGGACCGTTCATCTTTCGGGGAAAGGTGGAGGAGGAGTTCGGGGCGGTGACGCTCACCATTACTCATCTCGAGCGGCTGGAGCGGATGGCAAGGAAGACCGCTACACCTTCATGACCTCAGCGGAGTAGACCGAGCATCCGCCCGCCCGCCGCGCCCGCCGCCTGGTTGCCGAAGACGATCGCCCCCTCGTGCGCGAACCGCACCTTGCGCGTTCCGACCGGGGTAGTGAACGTAGCCCGACCGTCCACCGCGAAGCGATGGGTGCCCGAGCGCAGCGCGCGCAGCTGGGCCCGGGTGGCCAGCCGGGTCGGAGTCAGCGGCAGCGCCACGGTCGAGGTGGCGGTCTTGGGCACCGAAACGACGCTGTCCCGGTCGTAGCGGCCGATCGGGATTCCGTTGAGCCGCAAGCGGAGCTCGAGCCGAATGGTCGAGAGGTCGAAGTCGTTGGGGTTGTTGACCGCGAGCGCAATCAGCACCGGCGAGGTGGCCACCTGCTCCGCGTCGAGCCGAACCCGCGCAACCTCGAGCGCGGGATCTTCATAGAGCCACATGCCGAGCGGAGTGCACGCGATGAGTGGCCCGAGCAGACCCACTGTCCACAGTGCCGTCCTGAGTGTCATCATCCATCGAGCCGCTAAAGGATCCCTCATGGGTCTCCCGCACCCATCCGCCGCAATTGGACTTTCGCTGATTTTCTGGGCCGGCGCCAGTGCCTGCAGCTCGAATCCGGGGACGGGACCACCCACCGGCACCGTTCCACTGGCGCTACAGGAGGTGGCCTCCGGGCTCGGCTTTCCGCTGTATCTCACCACTCCGCCGGCCGATACCGGGCGGCTCTTCGTGGTGGAGAAAGGCGGCGCCATCAGGATCGTAGAGGGTGGTGCCGTCCTCCCCACGCCCTTCCTCGACCTGAGCGCGCAGGTTTCCACCGGCAGCGAACAGGGGTTGCTCGGCCTGGCGTTCGATCCAGAGTACGCCGCCAACGGGCGCTTCGTGGTCCATTACACCGACCCGGCGGGTGATACCCGGCTGTCGCTGTTCCGGGTATCGGCCGATCCCGATCTCGCCGATGCCGCCAGCGAGGAGGTGCTCCTCACAGCGGAGCAGCCCTTCCCCAACCACAACGGAGGCCAGATCGTCTTCGGCCCCGACGGCCTGCTCTACCTGGGACTGGGAGACGGCGGCGGCGGCGGCGATCCAGGCGGCCGGGCGCAGAGTCTTGCCGACCTGCTGGGCTCGATCCTCCGGATTGATGTAAGCGCCGGCGCGCCCTACACCGTGCCGGCCGACAATCCCTTCGTGGCCCGGCCCGAGGCGCGGCCGGAGGTCTGGAGCTACGGCCTGCGCAACCCCTGGCGCCTCACTTTCGACCGCGCCACCGGCGATCTCTACATCGCCGATGTGGGTCAGAGTGCGTGGGAAGAAGTCCACGTCTCGCCCGCCGCCGCCGGGGCCGGCAGGGCAGCCAACTACGGCTGGAATATCATGGAGGGACCCGACTGCTACGCTGCGTCTTCCTGCGACCGCACCGGGCTCGATCTCCCCGTGCTGGCCTACGACCATGGCCAGGGATGCTCCATCACCGGCGGCTACGTCTATCGGGGCGCCGCCATCCCCGAGCTCCTGGGTCATTATTTCTACGCCGACTTCTGTCAAGGCTGGGTGCGGAGTTTCCGCTCCGCCGACGGACAGGCGGTAGACCAGGCCGATTGGCCGACGCTGCGGCCGGGTGGCACGATCCCCAGCTTCGGAGAGGACGCGGCCGGAGAGTTGTACGTGATCGCCGGCGAGGGCGGGATATTCAAGATCGTTCCCCAGTGACCACACCGAGCTCGGACGAGCTCCGCGCGCTGGGCGCGCGGATTCCGGCCGGGGTACGGTTCGGCACCTCCACCTGGACCTACCCCGGCTGGCGGAGCCTGGTCTACCACCGGACATACGAAGGCACCGGAGCGCCGGCCCGCATGCTCGAGGAGTATGCCGGCTTTCCCCTCTTCCGCACCGTGGGAATAGACTCCAGCTTCTACGCGCCTCCCACGGAGGAAACCCTGGCGGAATACGCCCAGCATCTCCCGCCGGGATTCCCCTGCGTCAGCAAGGTCTGGAACCAGGTGACGGTGCACACCTTCAGCCAGGCGCTGGGCCGGGGCCGCGCCGGTCAGCCCAATCCCGACTTCCTCAACCCCGACGTATTTCTGGAAGCGGTGTACCAGCCGTACCGGCTACACTTCGCCGAGCATGCGGGGCCGTTCATCTTCGAGTTCCAGGCCATCGGCCGCCACACCGGCATCACGCCGGAGGACTTTGCCGGCCGGCTGGACGAGTTCTTCTCCGCTCTTCCGCGGGAAGGCCAGTACGCCGTCGAGGTTCGGAACGAGGAGTTCCTGACCCCGATGTACTTCGCGGTGCTGCGGGAGCACGGCGTGGCCCACGTCTTCAACTCCTGGACCCGGATGCCCTCGATCGGCCATCAGCTCGACCTTCCCGGCGCGCTGTCGGGACCGTTCCTGCTGGCTCGGGCGCTGCTGCTGCCGGGGCGCACCTACGACGAGGCGGTGGACGCCTTCGCGCCCTACGACCGCATCCGCGAGCCCAGCCCCGAGTTGCGGCACGACCTGCTGCGGCTCATCGAGATGGCGGTACGCACCCGCATCCCGGCCTATCTCCTGGTCAACAATCGCGCCGAGGGGAGCGCGCCGCTCACCATCGCCGAGGTGGCGCGGATGCTTCCCGAGACCATCGCGTGAACCCGCGGCCGCGGCTGCTGCGCTACGCCGTCATCTCGGTGCTGGCGGCGCTGGCCACGATCGGGCTCAAGGGCGGGGCCTACCTGCTTACCGGGTCAATCGGTCTTCTCTCCGACGCGCTGGAGTCGCTGGTCAATTTGGTCGCCGCCGTGGTGGCACTCTTCGCTCTCTCGGTAGCCGCCCGGCCGGCCGACGAGGAGCACACCTACGGCCACACCAAGGCGGAGTACTTCTCCAGCGGGTTCGAGGGCTTGCTCATTCTCATCGCGGCGGCGAGCATCGTCGCGGCGGCCGTGGACCGGCTCTTCGATCCTCAGCCCATCGAGGCCCCCGGGCTCGGGCTGGCAATCACCGCACTCGCGTCGCTGATCAACTTCGGCGTGGCTCGGCTGCTCGCTCAGGCGGGTCGCCGCTACGAGTCCATCACCCTGGAGGGTGATGCCCAGCATCTGATGGCCGACGTCTGGACTTCGATCGGGGTCATCGTCGGCGTCGGCTCCGCCGCGCTCAGCGGGTGGCACCAGCTGGATTCGATCGTCGCCATCGCGGTGGCGATCAACGTGCTCCGCTCCGGCTTCATCCTGGTGCGCCGCTCGATGCTCGGCCTGCTCGACACCTCGCTGCCGGAAGAGACCCTGCGCACCATCACGAACATCCTCGACGCCCATGCGGCCGAGGGGGTACGCTATCACGCCCTGCGGACGCGCCAGGCGGCCGCGCGCCGGTTCATCGCCTTCCACATCCTGGTGCCGGGAGAGTGGACCGTTCAGCGGGGACACGATCTGCTGGAAGACATCGAGGACAAGATTCGCACCGCGGTGCCCAACAGCAGCGTGGATACCCATCTCGAGCCGATCGAGGATCCGGTGTCCTGGGAGGACACCCGGCTGGAGCGGCCGTCGCACGAAAGTGGGGCGGTCTAGCCCGAGCTCGTCAGCCCGCCTCCTCCGGCAACCGGACCTCGACCTGCCACCGGCGCTCCTCGCCGGGCCGCAGAGTCTGGGCGGCGTGCCACTCCAGGACCGCGTCCTCCAGCCGGTCGGGAGCGCCGATGCACGGCTCCAACGCGAGGTTGTAGTAGGGGCGCCGCCCAGGAGGAGCCCAGCCGCGGCAGTTGATCCAGAGGCCCACCTGGGGCACCTCCGCCGAGTCCACCACCATTTCGAGCCGCTCGCCGCGCAGGGGGTCGGTGAGCGACATGCGCCCTGACGGTCCCACGTCGGCAAAGAGCTTGACGGCCCAGGCGCCGTCGGCGGGGAAGACGAACTGGTCGGGACCAGCGCCGATCGCGCCGGGCCAGCTGACCACGTCCCCCCGACTCAGGTCGTCGCGCCCGTGCACCGCGTCGAGCTTGACCTGGCTGACGCTCGGCAAGGTGAGCACGGTGCCCGGCCGCACATTGAACAGCGGGTGCGAAGACCAGATATAGGGAAAGGGCGCGTCTCCTGTATTCAGCACCCGGTAGCGCAGCCGCACCACCGGCTCCACCGGATCGAGCACGACCTCACGGTAAAACTCGTACGGCAGCATGACTCCCCGCGCCGAAGCGGCGAGCGTGGTCCCCTCGGCATGCTCGTACACCGAGCTGGTCCACTGAGCGCTCCAGAGCTCACCATGATCGGGCAGGTGAGGCGTTCCCGGCGGCGCGCCGGGAATGGGAGAAGGGCCGACGGTCGGGAAACATTCGTCCCAGCCGCCGCTGTCGGCGGTCTCCACGTACGAGGCGCCCGCGCGCGGCAGCGCCAGCGGGATCTGATCGCTCTGCCAGAGCCACTCCCTCCCCCGCCCCCGAAGCCTCCGCAGATGGGAGAGCTTCATCCCGATCGCCGGAATCACCACGACCTCGAGCTCCGGCGAGCGCAGCGAGACCGCGGGAAAGTTGGAGACGGTGGTCTGATGATATGACATAGGGGAGAGAGTGCTGAGTGCTGAGTGCTAAGTGCTAACTACCCCAAACGCCCTCACCGGCCACGTCCCGAACCCCGCCACCTTTGCGGGCACCGCGAAGAAGCGAACGTCGCGGTCGGGGAGGAGATTGAGACGGCACATATGCTCCACGATCGGCACATCGGCGCCAAGGAGGGTGGAGTGGACCGGACGGGCGGGGTCGTCAATGTCGTCAATGTTGACCGAGTCAATGCCCACCAGCCGGACGTCCTGAGAAACCAGGTACTCTGCGGCGTCTGCGGTGAGGAAGGGATTTCCCGACAGGTATCGCTCGGTCCGCCAGTGCGCATCCCACCCGGTGTGCACCAGCACCGCCCGCCCTTGGACCGGCACATCCTGAAACGCCGCCCGGGGTATGGCGCGCACACTCCCGCCGCCGATGCGGATGACCACGGTGTCGAGGTTCGCCAGGGAGTCGAGCGGCAGCGCCGACAGGTCTTTGCCGCCGGCGTACCGGTGGAATGGGGAATCGAGGTAGGTGCCGGTGTTGGCCACCATTTCGATCTTGCCGATTTGAAACTCGACGCCGGGACCGTAGCGCCCCCGGGAAGCCTCGCGGCTCAGATAGTCGCAGATGATCGGACCCGGCAGCCCCGGGTAGGTGACCATCCCATGCTCGACGGTGTGGCTGAGATCCACGAGCGTCACGCGGTCAGGGCCTGAAGCTGCTCGCCGAGGCCGGCGGTCTGACAAACCCGCGAGACCGTCTCACCGATCTTGTTGTTGGGTGTGGACGCGCCGGCGGTGATGCCGATGATGCGGGAGTCGCCCAGCCACCGCTCGGCCACGCTTTCGTGCTTGGCGCCGATCGGCTGATGGCGGATAGTGCCGGCGGCCGGGTCTACCGCATCGGCATCCTCGATGTGGTAGACGGGAACGCCGTGGGAGTGGACCAGCTCTGCCAGGTGACAGGTGTTGCTGGAATTGTAGCCGCCCACCACCACCATCACGTCGAGCGGCTCCTTCAGCAGCGCGACGATGGCATCCTGCCGCTCCTGCGTAGCTGAGCAGATGGTATCGAACGAGCGGAAGTGCTCCGCCTCCGATGGGGCGCCGTAGCGGCGGATCACACTCTGGCGCACCTGTTCGGCGATGGCGAGCGATTCACCCGAGAGCATCGTGGTCTGATTGGCGAGCCCCACCCGCTCCAGATCCCAGCCGAAATCGAACCCCGGTGAGACCGCCTCCCGAAAGTGAGCGCTCAGCGCGGCCACGTCCCCGCCTCGCTCGATGAAATCGCACACCATCCGGGCCTCGGCCATGTTGAGCACCACGAGATAGCGGCCGCCGGGGTACTTCATCACCTGGCTGGCGGTTGCCTTGGTTTCCTCATGGTAATGCTTGCCGTGGATGATCGCGGTGAACCCATCGCGGGCGTAACTCTCCACCCGCTTCCAGACGTTGAGCACCGAGCCACAGGTGGTGTCCACCAGCACGCAGCCGATGCCGCGAAGGCTCTCGAAGTCTCCGATCGTCACCCCGAACGCCGGCATGATCACGGCATCGCCGGGGATGATCGGTGAGAAGTCGAACTGGCCGTCCTCTCCCCGGGCGAGAAAGCGCACGCCCATGTCTCGCAGCTTCTGGTTGACGTGGGGATTGTGGATGATCTCGCCTACCAGGTAGAGCCGCCGGTCGGGGAACTTGAGCCGGGTTTCGTAGGCGTAGTCCACCGCCCGGTCCACCCCGTAGCAGAAGCCGAACTCCTGCGCCAGCCGAAACGTCAGTGGGCCCACGGTGAGCTGATAGCGGTTGGCGCGCAGCGTCTCCACCACGGCGCTGTGGTAATCGGCGGTGAGTCGGCCCGCGATCTCGGCTTTGAGGCCGAACCCGCGTCGGAAATAGGTGCTCTCCATGCCCTAATTTACACCGGTGTCAGCGGACGGGCTCTCGACCTGGCCGGCACAACCGGGGGAAGCGGAGCGCACGGTGAGGCCGCCGAACGAGCCTCGGACCGTGAGCCTGCCCGAGCCGCCCAGGGCACGAGCCCGGGCTTCGAAACTGCCGGAGAGAGGGGCACCGGCCCCCGCCCCGGCCAGAACGACGGCACCGCTGTCTCCCCTGAAGCCGCTGATGGCCAACTCCCCGAACCAGCGCACCGCGACGCCGGCTCCCGGCCGAATCGAGTCCGCGCGGCCAGGAGGCCGCACCCGATATTGCCCTGGTGCCACCGTATCGCTGGGATAAATCGCGAGCGCAAGACCGCTGTCTCCCTGAATCGCGCGCACCTCGAGCAGCCGAAGGGTGTCACACCACTCGGCGACGGCTGCCGCGGAGATCCGGCCGGTGTCGCTCCCGGTCCAGGCGGCCTCGAGCCACGACCCGGTGCGCGACGCCGGAGGCGAGCCGCCGCAGCCGCCCGCCGCGACCAGCGCGATCACCGCCAGCGCGCCCCTCATCTCACGCCCTGCACCACGATGTCGAAGCGCAACGAGCCCCCCTCCGAGATCGGGTGACTCAGGTCCAAGCGCAGCAGACCGTTGAACAGAGAGAGGCCGGCTCCTCCACCTATCAGCGCCTTGCTGGCGAAAATGTCTCCCGTTTCTCCGGCCTGGCCTGCGTCGAGGAAGAGGACCGGGCGCAGCCGGCCCGAGAACGGTGCGAGGTCGAGCTGGGTGGCCCAGAACGCTTCGCCCCGACGGCTGCCGTAGTCGAATCCCCGTACCGTGGCGAGGCCTCCCAGCCGGAACAGGGACTGGGGAGGAGCGGAGGCTGTAGCGAGGCCGCCCTTGAGCCGCAAGGTCAGTCCGCGGCGGCGACCGATGCCCCGGCGCACCTCTCCGAAGAGGCGCCCGGTGGTTTGTCCCTCGCCGGAGAGGACGTCACCGGTCACGCTCCAGCGGGTCTCCTTCACCCCGGTGAGCCGGGCCCATCCGCCGACGAACGTGCCGTCTTGGACCGGCGGATTGGTGGGGAAGAGTCCGCTGCCACCGAAAAAGTCGTTGATGGCCGACCGGGCTTCCCGCCCGACGCTGGTCTGGCGCTCGACTCTGGCGCCAAGGCCCAGATCGAGCCCGGTCCCCAGCGAAGTCTCGAAGCCGGCCGACCCGCCGTGGACCAGCGCGTAGTCGGCGTTGTCGTGCGCGGCGAAGAGAGCGTTCAGCGTATTCCCGATGCCATGGCCAGGCGAGAAGGGATCCACGTCGGCGATCTCCCGATATCCGCTCAGCGCCAGACGTCCTCCGGGTGCGTCCCGCAATACGGTGAGCCTGCCGGTGACGCGCTCGTCACTCAACCCGTAGCGGACCGTGCCGTACAACCCGGTAAAGCGAACCCCCGGAGCGCGCACCCGGTAGCCAACGCCGAGCGAGAGCCCTTGCACCCGGTCGTACCGGAGCACATCCGACGCGCGCTCGTAGGCGATTCCGTGATTGGATTCCCCGGTGAGCGGCCCCGGCAGTTCCTCGGCCATCCGGGCGAGCTCCGCTTCGACCTCTCTGACCCGCCGGACGTCGGCCGGGTCCTCGTCGAGCGAGAGCGAGTCACCCCAGCCCACGTAGCGGGTGAGCGAGTCATTGGACGGGCGGTGCAGCTCGTAGCGGCCTCCGGCCCAGCGGTCGGCGTAGTCCCACGAGCGCAGGCTGTCGCCGCGCTCGGACTCCTGCCCCCGCCGCTCGGCTCGCAGTGAGTCCCGCCGCTCCCGGCGGGCCTCTCGACGCGAGTTGGCATCCCACCTGGCGCTGTCGGGCAGCGGAACCTCGAAGGCGATCGGACGGCCGGTGTTGATCTGGTAGTCTTGGAAAGTCGTCGTGGCCTGAAATGGAATCACCACATCGCTCACCACCGGAATTCTCACCCTGCCGGCGACGACCTGGCGATAGGGCATCCAATAGCGCCCATCCTGGAGACCGTACTCCAGATCGGCGTCAATGCTGACGATTCGGTTGGCGATCGAGTTGATCCGCCGCGCCGAGGACGAATCGGAACCTTTCGATCCCTCCGGCTCTGCCCAGAGCGCGGTGCCGACGTAGCGAAAGGTGAGTCGTACCACTTCGGCCGTGGCCGAGTCAATCCACATCTGCCCCGCGATCAGGGCGGGGCCGGTGCGGCGAGGGGTGACCTCCACCCGCATGAGGCGAAGGGTTCCCCCTCGTGCCGGAGCAACGCCGAGGTTTCCGGACAGCTCGTAGCGATACCACTCCGGCCCGCCGGCGGCCAGCGGGTGAAGCGCACCGGTGGCCGGGAACTCGTCGCTGAAGATGCGCACCGAATCGTCCACGCCGCGGGGCACGAACCAGGGGCGATCCCAGACGCTGGAGAGCCGGACCGCGGTGGACCGGGAGCGCGAGCGCCGCCCTACGATGTCCAGCCGGAGATCGTTGGGCCGCCGCCACTGCACCTCGGCAACCTGCTCCTCCACCGCCGAGGTGGGCACCCGCGCCCAGCGGCGCCGGCCGACGCCGACCGTCAGGCGGTAATGGAGGCGGGCCCGGTAATCGTTGACGCTGGAATCTCCGGCCTGCCGGCGCGCCATGGCACGCTCCACCAGGTGGCGGGTGGCCGGGTTGGCGTAGGCTGGAGCGGAGTCTGAAGGAGGGGTCTGGGCTACAGTGGCGGAAAGGAGAAGGACTACAAAGGTTGCGCCCATTTGCTCCGGCCGTCTCGGTGAAGCCCGTACGCCTTGAGACGGCGCCAGAGAGTGGTTCGGCTGATGCCCAGGTGCCTGGCCGTCTCGGCGAGCTTCCAGTTATGCGCGTCAAGGGTCTTGACGATAGCCTCTTTTTCCCGGGCCGCCAACGTCGTGGCGCCCACGATGCCGGGGATGAACATCGCCTCGCCCAACTCGATACCGCCCACGCGCAGCGGCCGCAGCCTTCCGCCCAGGGCCGTCAGCCGGGGCTGAAGATCGGGGGCGTGATCGGATAGGTCCATCCCCACCAGCGCCTCTCGGGCCTGCTGGTTGGCGTACAGCAGCCGCCCTTCGACATCGAAGACGACAACCCCTTCGCTGAATCCATCCAGCAGGGCCTTGGCGAGGGGGGAGAATACGGAGGGCAGCGCGGGCAGCGGAAGTGTCTCTGGCATGGCTCGGTCTACGAGATGAAGGGAACGCCAGTTTCGGAGCGCGGGCACCATGGCCGTGCGTAGGGCCTCATTATTCCAAGACGCCCGCCGGCGATTGGGGTGCACAATGGAGCGTTGGGGGGATCAGCGCCGCCGGCCGGTTCGGTGGTGTTTGCGTGGCTTTCCCTCCTGCTTGGCACCACGCCGAAGAATCTCGTGCAGCTCGGGGATGCTGCCGGCGAGGATCGGCGGGTGCCGCCCGCGCTGCAGCGCGAAGCGCAGAGGCCGGTCGAACAGGATGATCTCATCGCTTCGAAGCCGCCTGGCCTGTCCCTCGCGGAGCCGTACCCGGGCGACGCCCTCCCCGTCCTCCACCTCGTAGTCTATCGGCGCCGCATCGCCCCTGATCCGGAGCACCGAAGGAAGAGCTGCCAGGCGGGCGCGAGTCTCCTCATCCACCGTCTCCGGCCCCTCCAGCACGATCCGGGTGCGAAGGAAGTCTTCCCAACTGGCTACGTCGTCGAGCTGAAGGTAGATCTTCGATCGCAGCACATCCGGTGCGGCCACCGTCAGGGTTCCTCCCGAACGGCGCCAGAGATCGTCCATTTCGGCCAGCGTGCGCCGCAGGCGATTCTGGTCGGGATGAGCCGTTTCCCCCGCCAGCAGCGCATCCGTCATCACGTCCTGTGCGGCGCGCCGAAGCTCGGCAGGAATCTCGCCGTCGAGCGGCTCCAACTCGGCGTCCAGCTCGAAGCCGAAGTAGGAGCGGCGGCGCTCTACTGCCAGCCGCTGCTGCTTGCGGCCGCCGATCAGGACCACCTTGGGCGGCCCCGAACCGGCGTGCTCGCGGATCAGGTCGTAGGAGAGAGTGGTGCCCTCGATGCCGGCGCGAGGCACCCCAAAGCGATCGGAGAAGAAGCGCAGGTTGCCGGCCACCGCTCCCCAGCTTCCCGCCACCGAGGTCTTCGACACCCGCGCCTCCTGGCCATCGGCGGTATGCTCGTCAATGACCAGGTCGAACGGCATGAAGCGCACCAACAGCTCCGCCCACTGCTTCCGCAGCTCCTTGGAGGCGTAGGGGAGCTGTTTCGGCAGCGGCAGCTCGAGCGAGCGGTACACGGAGGCGGTGCCCAGAGCGGTGTCTTCGATCGCCTTGAGCAGCACCCCGCGGCGCTCCGCCCAATCGGCCAGTCCCTCCTCGAAGAGGTGCCGGGGAAGTCCGTATACCTCTCCCAGGTAGCCATGCTGGTTGACCGCTTCGGCGTAGAGGTTGTACGCGGTGAGGTGGTCGCTTCCGCTGACCGCCACGCCGTGCAGATCGCGCTCCTCCCGCGTCATCCGGTGCAGCGAATCAATGTTGGAGCAGACGGCCACGATCGGAACGAGCTCCTGGTCGGCGTGCACCAGCAGCTCACCCCAGGCTCGCTCCACCGGCAGTGCCTCCACTTCGCGGCCGTAGCGGGTGAGCTTTCCCTTCTCGATCAGTCCGCGCCGGGTCAGCAGCTCCAGCGTCCGCCGATAGGCGGTGCGGTCGAGCGGCACCGGAAGGTCGAGTTGGCGGGCATCAACGCCGAGGGCGGCGCAGGTGATCGCCACCCGCTCGGCATCGCCGGCCAACTGAAACTCGGGGGGCGTCGGGCGGAGCTGCTCGAACACCAGGTCCCGGTCGCTCAGGATGGTGACCTCGCCG
>JACCQZ010000130.1 GCA_013813875.1 Gemmatimonadales bacterium
CGAGAGGGCCTGCTGGGTGCGCTCCGCCGCGACGCTCAGCGGATACACCTCGCCGCGGAGCACGTTGCCTTGGATGAGAAACCGGACAAAGCGTTGGTAGACCTGCTCCCGAGCATCCACCTCGTGGTGGGCTACCGCCCCTACCCGCTCCGCCTGGAGCCGGATCGCGGCGCGCTCAGCGGCGCCGGCACCGCCGGTGTTCACGTACACGGTGTGAACCGCCCACCCCTCCCGGGCGAGCCGAGGCACGCAGTAGGAGGTGTCGAGCCCTCCAGAGAAGGCGAGTGCCAGGGGGTGAGAGTCGGAGTGCATATTGCATAAATATGCGATGACGCGGGGATGCACAAGTGCGGGGGACTGCAGGGCCCAGCGTCCCCAGCGCGCCCCTGAGAGGCGGCGCGCTGAGAACGCAAGGCGGTACTAAGCAGATTCGAGCATCAATCAGTGAAGGTCACGGGTGTCGGCGGTCACGCCGACATCGAGGTCGTGGATGTAGAGGGCCGCCCCGCGTCCGTCGGGTGATTCGCTCACCACTTCCCGCAGCAGCTCCAGTGCTTCGGTCAGGCTGGGGGCGAAAGCGTACTCGAGCGCGAGTGGCGCAAGCTCCCCCTCCCGAGCTTCGGGAAGATAGGCGGCGAGGAAACGATCAATGATGACTGGATGGAGTTCTCGCTGTGCGGGATGCGGCAAGGCGTGACGGCGTTCGATCTCGTTGAGGAGGCGCCCCGCGATCAGCAGGCGCTCCTGTTCAATAGCGTCGGAAAGCATCACATATTTCCTCAACTCGATGTGCCGTCCGGCCTGGCGCGGGCGGCAGGTGGGTGGGATGGGCTGCGCCAAGCGCCCGTGGACTGATGCGCGGCCTGATCTTTCTACCATTGCCGCGGAGCGGTGGAGGGCGAAAGAGAAGAAAGACCGAACCACTTGCGGCCGACGTCGAGGTCCTCAGCCGTGAGCCCATGACCCGCGGTAATCCAGTCGAAACTCACCCGAGCACCGGCCCGCCGCAGCAGCTCGGCCAGGGCTTCGCTCTGCGCCGGCACGATAATGGAGTCCGCGGTGCCGGCGTTGATCTGCACCGGCACCCCGCCGAGGAGAGGCAGCGGGTCGGGAGTGAGCGGGACCATCGGCCGCAGCAACAGGGCCCCACCGAGCACGCCCGGCCGCAGCAGCAGGAGGGAGGCCGCGATATTGGCTCCGTTGCTGAACCCGACCGCCATGGGAGGCCGCGAGCCCAGGCGGTACTCCTTCCGGGCAGCCTCCACGAAATCGGCGAGCTGGTGAGTGCGGCGCCGAAGGTCCTCGAGGTCGAATACTCCCTCGGCGAGGCGGCGGAAAAACCGGGGCATCCCGTTCTCCAGCACCTGGCCTCTGGGACTCAGCCTTGCGGCGCCGGGAAACGAGCGCCTCACCCAGCGGCAGGAGATCTGCCTCGTCGCCACCGGTCCCATGCAGCAGCAGCAGGGTGGGCGCATCCGCCCTGGCGGCGGGCAGGAAGCGATGCCGGAATCCCAGCTCGGTACTCGTCGTCATCATCCCTCTCGTGCCGCGGCCAGGGGCAGGCGCAACGGCGGGAGCGATTGCTCGATCTGCTCGCGGCTCGCCTGATACATCGGTGGAAGCTGAAGCCGGGTTCCCAGCTCAGCCGGGCTCTCATCAACGGCGAATCCGGGCGCTTCGGTAGCAATCTCGAAGAGCACGCCGCCCGGTTCCCGAAAGTAGATCGAACGAAAATACTGGCGGTCCAATACCGGCGTGACCCCGAGACCCAGCCCCTCGAGCTCCTCTCGCCGCGCCAGTTGCTCCTGGTCCGACTGGGACCGGAAAGCGACATGATGGACCGTCCCTACCCCGCCGCTACCACTCCAGAATCCCTGGGTCCTTCGAAGATCCACCACGGTGCCAATACCCTCGGAGGCGGATTCGAAGCGCAGGCGGTTGCCCTCTTCACCCACCGGCCGAAGGCCCATTGTGGCCTGGAGCAGCCCGGCCGTACCCTTGTCACCGTCCTCCCAGATGGTGGCGCCGTAGAGACCGCGAACGGCGTGCTCGGCGGGCACCGGACCTTCTTCCCAAGGGCCTACGCCGCTCACGCGCCGCGACGCCACCAGCTCGAGCAGAAGACCGTCGGGGTCTCCGAGCTCGAGGACCTGCTCCCCGAACCGGCGAGTCGGGCCCTCGTGCTTGACCCCTTGCGACAGCAGCCGTTCGAGCCAGAACCCCAGCGAAGCTGGTGGGATTGCAAGCGACACCGCTCCCACCTGGCCGGTGCCGTGGCGGCCCGGCCGGCCCCTGGGCCAGGGGAAGAAGGTGAGAATGGAGCCTGGACGTCCCAGCTCGTCTCCCAAATAGAAGTGATAGGTGCCGGGGTCATCGAAGTTGACCGTTACCTTGACCAGGCGCAGGCCCAACGTTCCAGTGTAGAAGTCGAGGTTTCGCTGGGGATCGCCGGCGATGGCGGTGATGTGGTGAATGCTCATGTCGGGTTACCTCGGACGCACCGGCCCGTCGCCGGCGCCGGTCGCGCCGGCGGCCGTAGCGATATCGTCGAGATCCTTCTCGTCAAGCTCGAGTGTCGCGGCGGCGATCCAGCCATCCACCTGTTCGGGACTTCGCGCTCCCACGATGGCGCCGGTCACTCCAGGCCAGGCCAAAGTCCAGGCGATGGCCACGGCGGCCACCGTGGTTCCGTGGCGCTCGGCGATAGGCCGCAGAGAATCTCGGAGCGCGAGATTTCGGCTGAGCCGGGGTGGGGTAAAGTCGGGTGAGCGACGGCGCCAGTCGTCTTCCGCGAGGCCGGCAACCCTTGCTTCGCTGAAGCGGTCGGTCAGCAGCCCGGACTGCATCGGGCTGTAGACGATTACCCCGGTGCCATGCGCCGCGCACCAGGGGATCTCGGTGCCGGCGGCCCGACGGCGGATGAGTGAGAGCGGCGGCTGCAGCGAGTCAACGTGGCGCAGCCGCTCGCAGCGTTCGAGCAGGTCCACGCCAAAGTTGGAGACCCCGGCCGCGCGAATCTTTCCCTCCTCGACCAGGCGGATCATCGCCGCCCACGAATCCTCGATGGCCGTGCCGCTCTCGTCGGGCCAATGAAACTGGTACAGATCAATCCGCTCTACGCCGAGCCGGCGGAGGGATGCCTCGCACTCAGCGCGGATTGACTCGGGCCGCAACACCTGGCGGGGCGGAACCCCGCGGTCGCGCTCGTCCCATACCAGCCCGCACTTGGTGAATACATAGGGGCGCTGCTCGGCCGGAACCCCTTCCAGCGCGCGGCGAACCACCTCCTCCGAGTGGCCCAGTCCATAGACCGCGGCGGTGTCAATCCAGTTGATTCCCCGCTCGAGCGCGTGGCGGATGGCGGCGATGGATTCCACGTCATCCTGCGGCCCCCAACCATAGCTCCATCCTCCGCCGCCGACGGCCCAGGCGCCGAAGCCCACGGTGGTGAGGGC
>JACCQZ010000137.1 GCA_013813875.1 Gemmatimonadales bacterium
GCCCCACGCTGCTCGCGGTCGGCCCCACGACGGCCGCGGCTTCGCGCGCCGTGGGGTGGCCGCCGGCCGCGGTCGCCGCGAGCCCGACCACCGGCGATCTCCTGGCCGGTGTCCGCTTCCTTCTCGACACCCCCGGACCACACGGAGCGGCATGAACGATCTCTTCCTGCGGGCCTGCCGGCGCGAGCCGGTAGAGCGGCCCCCGGTCTGGATGATGCGGCAGGCCGGCCGCTACCTCCCCGAGTACCGGGCGGTGCGGCGGCGCGCGGACTTCCTCACCATGGTCGGCACGCCCGAGCTGGCGGTCGAGGTCACCTTGCAGCCGGTGGACCTCATCGGCGTGGATGCCGCCATCATCTTCAGCGACATCCTGGTCATCCCCCAGGCGATGGGCATGGCGCTCTCGGTGGAAGAGGGAACCGGCCCGCGGTTTCACCACCCGCTGCGCCACCCCGCCGATTTCGAGCGGCTGCGGCCGGTGGTGCCGGAGGAGGGATTGGGGTATGTCCTCGAAGCTCTGAGACTCGCGCGCCGGGAGCTGGCGGGCCGGGTACCCCTCATCGGCTTTGCCGGCGCTCCGTGGACCCTGATGAGCTACATGGTGGAAGGGCAGGGCTCCAAGTCGTTCACCCGGGTCAAGCGTTTGCTGGTGGAAGATCCCCGCCGCGCTCACCGGCTCTTAGCGCAGCTGGCAACCGCGGTGGGTCGCTTCCTCGCCGCGCAGGTGAAGGCGGGAGCTCAGGCGGTACAGCTCTTCGACTCCTGGGCCAGCGCGCTCGGGCCCCGGGACTTCCGCGAGTTCGCGCTGCCATACCTCGCCGAGGCGGCGCGCATAGCTGGGGAGGCGGGTGCGCCGGTCATCGCATTCGCGCCGGGTGCGGGCTGGGCGCTGGAGGAGATCGCGGCGGCCACCGGAGCGGCGGTGATCGGTATAGACTGGCAGACCGACGCCGCAGAAGCGGGACGCCGCTTGGGGGAGAGCCGGGTGGCGCTGCAGGGCAACCTCGATCCCTGCTGGCTGTACGCTCCTCCGGAAACCATCCGCGCGCGCACCCACCAGATGCTGGCGGCATTCGGCGGCCATGGGCACATCGCCAACCTGGGCCACGGCATTCTTCCCGACATCCCTGTGGCCCACGCGCGCGCCTTCGTAGACGCCGTGAAGGAGTGGCGGCCGCGGTGAGCGGGGCGGAATTTCGCACTCGCATCGCGTCGTTGATCGCCGCGGTGCACGAGGAGACCACCGACTTCGTCACCGCGCTCGATGGCGGCGGCCAATTTCGCGAGGATGTCTGGCAGCGGCCGGGCGGCGGGGGCGGGGTGGCCCGCATTCTGGAGCAGGGCGGCACCTGGGAAAAAGCGGGGGTCAACCGCTCGGTGGTGGAGGGCCCCCTGGCCCCTCCGGTGGCGCAGCGCCTGGGCGCCAACCTCGGCGGCGCAACCGAGGCCGAGTTCTTCGCGGCGGGCATGAGCCTCGTCATCCATCCGCACAGTCCGATGGTGCCCACCGTGCACTTGAACGTGCGCTACTTCGAGATCATCGGTCCCTCCGGGGAGACGCTGGACGCCTGGTTCGGAGGCGGCACCGATCTCACGCCGACCTATCCCCACGCCGAAGATGCGGCCCATTTCCACCGCGCGCTCGAACGCATCTGCCGGCGGCACCATCCCAGCTTCTATTCCCGATTCAAGACCTGGTGCGACCATTACTTCGTCAACCTGCACCGCTCGGAGGAGCGCCGGGGTATCGGCGGAATCTTCTTCGATAATCTTCGCGCGGGTGAGAGCGGCCTCGACCTGGAGCAGCTGCTCGATTTCGTGCTGGAGGTGGCCCGCGCGCTCCCGTCGGCGTACGGGCCGATCGTGGAGCGGAGACGCGGCGAGCGGTACGGCGAGCGCGAGCGCCGCTTTCAACTGGCGCGCCGCGGCCGCTACGTGGAATTCAATCTGGTCCACGACCGGGGCACCCTGTTCGGTCTGCAGACCAACGCCCGAATAGACAGTGTCCTCATGAGCCTTCCGCCGCTGGCCGCCTGGGAGTATGCCCCGCATTACGAGCCCGACTCCTTCGAGGCGAGGCTGCTGGCCATGCTGGAGCCCCGCGATTGGGTGAGTCAGTCTGCACTCCCTGACCTGATTTGAGCCGCCGGCAGGCCTCCGGAAGGCGCCGCCCCGCGGTCGGAGCCCGCGGTTCGTGGAGGGGAGATCGTCTGGCGCGTCCGTTGCATGGTAGGCCTGGCCTACGGGTCGTGCGCCCGCCTCTCGCCCACGTTTCGCCAGGGTTACTTCATGTTCCAGTCCTCCGTTCGCCCGCGCTATCCGGTGACGACATGCCTCCGCTGAAGCGCCGAGGCCGCCGGGTCCGCCCTCGCTGGATGTTCCAACTGGGTGCCGGGCTGGGCCTCGTCGCCGGCCTGATCGCGATCGTGGGCCTCGTGGCGGTATTGACCGGTCGGGTGGGCCCCAAGCCCATGACGCTCGGCTATTCCGAGTTGCTCGTTTCCCTGCAGGCCGGACAGGTGGACTCCGTCCAGGTGAGCCCCGGACGGGAAATCCGCGGCTGGTTCACCGACGCCCGGGCCGGCGCGGCGAGCAAGCGGTTCCGGGTGGTGTATTCCACGGAAGACGTTGATCCACTTCTGGGCGCGGCCGCCGCGGCCGGGGTAGGGATCAGTTTCGAGCCGGAGCCGGCTGACTACGAGGCCGTGTTCGCTACCGTGGTGTCCGTCACCTTCCTTCTTCTCATGGGCCTGCTCCTTCGCCGCCAGTTCGCCAGTGCCAGCGTAGACACCGAGGCAGGGGAGACCAGTGGCGCCGTGCTCTCGTTCGAAGATGTGGCCGGCAACACCGGAGCCCTCTCCGACCTGCGGGAAATCGTGGCATTTCTCCAGGAGCCGGAGCGTTTCGCCGCGATGGGCGCCCGGATCCCCAAGGGAATTCTCATGGAAGGGCCTCCGGGCACCGGCAAGACGCTGATGGCGCGAGCGCTGGCCGGGGAGGCGGGCGTGCCCTGCTTTACCGCCAGCGGCAGCGACTTTACCGGGATCTTCGTGGGACAGGGAGTGGCACGTCTCAAGGCGCTGTTCCGCAAGGCCCGGAAGGCGGGAGGAGCAGTCATCTTCATTGACGAGATAGATACCTTGGGCGGACGGCGGGGCCGCGCCCATGGACACGCTGAGGACGACCGCACCCTGAACCAATTTCTGGTCGAGCTCGACGGCTTCGACCCGTCGGTGGGCGTCGTGGTGGTGGGCGCCACCAATCGAGCGTGCGATCTCGACCCGGCGCTGCTGCGCAAAGGCCGCTTCGACCGTTCGGTGACGATCGGCCTGCCCACGGTGTCCGAGCGGGAGCAGATCCTGGCGCTCCACATCCGGGACCGGCGAGTGCCGCTCGCGGCCGACGTTGACCTGACCCGGCTCGCCCGGCTGATGACCGGCGCCAGCGGCGCCGAGCTGGCCGGCCTGATCAACGAGGCCGCGATCATGGCGGTGCGGGCGGGAAGCAGCGAGGTGACCTGGGCCCACGTCGAGGAAGCCCGCGACCGCGTGCTGCTGGGCCGGGCCAGGGAAGGCCTCACGGTGTGCGAGACCGAGCGGCGGCTGGTGGCGGTACACGAGGCGGGGCACGCGCTGGCCGGCGTCGTTTTCTGCCCGGCCGATCCGTTGCACAAGGTGACGATCCAGCCGCGCGGCGGAGCCATGGGGGTCGCCTTTTTTCAGCCGGACCACGAGACCCACATCGCCTCGCGGCAGTATCTCGAGGGGCAGATCCTGAAGGGGCTGGGCGGACGGGCCGCGGAGGAGATCGTCTATGGCACCGGAAAGATCACCAGCGGCGCCGGGAGCGATCTGCAGCACACCACGCGGGTCGCCAAACAGATGGTGTATCGTCTGGGGATGGGGGCCTCCACTGGCCTGATCACCTATGACCCGGATTCAGGGCCGGTGAGCTCGGAGACACACAGCCGGATGGACCAGGACGTGCGCCTGATCCTGGAGTCTTCCTACACCACGGTGCTCGGCTGCCTCAGGGCCCACCGGGCGGCGCTCGAGGCCCTGGCGGACGCGCTGATGATCGAGGAGACGCTGTCAGGGGAGGACGCTATCCGGATCATGGAGGAAGCGGGTCTCGCCAGGGAGTTGGCCGCGGCAGGCTGAGAATTCCTGGGAGACCGGCAGTACTCCACGCATCGCAGGCTTGCCGCTCAGACTCGCGCTCCCGTGTTCGGGAGCGCGAGTTTTGTCATTGCGGCTGGGCGTCATCTTCACCAGCTTGAGGGTTCGAGTGTTCTAGGTGTCGAAGGCGCTCAGGGTCGTGTACAGGCTCGAGGATTCGCAGAATTTCGCAGGTTGCGGGTACCGCGGTTCGCCCGACGGGGCTTAAGAAGCTGGACGAGAGGCTGAGGTCAGAGGTGATATATCAGGTGAGATGTCATGCTATAAACTTAATATCACTGGCTTCTTACGATGTCAGTAACATACGATTATTCTGGTTGCCGTTTAGCGTACCATGGCCCAGCATCGGCGCGACAGAGATACAGGTCGCCCGGTCCCAGCGGCCAATCTCGATGGTCAGCGGCCGGACGCACCTTGGATCGGGTACGCGGCGGGTAGCGAGGGGCACGCCTTGTTGACGGGCCTCTGCCGCCTTCGGCACACCTACGGAGGGCTCATCAACTCCCGGAACGGCGCGTAGTCCGTCCACCCCGCGAAATCCCGTTCGCTGTGCACGTGGCGTTCCCAGATGGACACCACCGGATAGCCCTCGCGGAACGATTGTCGGAGCAGAGCGACCGCCTTGGCCGAATCGCGCAGCGCGCCGGCGATGCGCGCGCGGCCGTAGGTATTTCGTCCCAGCGCAAACGAGTGCGGCCAGGCGGCAAGACGCTCGTCGGCACGGGCGACTTCGCTCTGCTGGTCGAGGTGCGCCGCCGCTGCGCCGATACCGGCAAGCGACTCGATATCATCAGGGTACCGCGCGAAAGTCTCGGCGTATCGCCGCCGCGCCTCCGCCCAATGGCCGGCCTCGTACTGCAGGTCGGCCCCGACACGGTCTCCCTCCGCGGTGCGGGCATCGGGAGCGGGCGGCGGTAGCCCGGGCAGCATCGAGGCGAGCAGCCGGTCGGCCTCCTCCGTGTGCCCGTGGGTGCGAAGCTCGGCGGCTCCGGCAAGGAGGCGGTACGACGCATCCAGCCCCGAAGCCGCATCTTGGGCCAGGGCCCGGCCGACCTCGCGTCTCACCTCCCCGGTGCGGCCGAGCGCGGCAAATGCCCGGATAAGGCCGACCTGCGGGCCCAGGTCGTCGGGGAATCGGCGCACCCCTCGCTGGGCCGCTCTGAGCTCGTCGGCATACTGCCCGCGCTGGTGCTGCGCTCGGGCCATCGTCTGCCAATAAATCGGCGATAACAGCAGCAGGCCACGGTCGGGGTCTACATGGGACAGCGCCTCGAGCGCCTGTTCGGGGTCGCCGATACTCAGGGCCATCTCCGCCAGCAGCGTGTACCCTTCGAAGGAGCCGGGCGTAAGTCGGGCCAGGTCTCGCGCCGCGCGCACGCGTCCGGGGCGGTCGCCCCGGAGGTTGGCCCGCAGCCCTTCGACGATCGCGTTCTCGGCTGCGGTGAGCTGGCCCCGGCGGGCTTCGACTTCCCGCACGATGGAATCCACCGCCGGCCACTGTCCTTCCAGCGACCGAACGTACGCTTCCATCAGGCGCGGCGGCATGTAGCTGCTGTCGAGGGCGGTGGCGTGAGCCGTCCGGTAAAACAGGTCGGCGGTGTCGCCCCGCCAGAAGCTCTCCCAGGCGCGACTCACTTCCTCGTATGCCTGATATGAGGGCGGCTGGCTCAAGCCGGCGGCCATGCCGATGCTCTGGGTGTCCACCGCGCTGGCCATCGTGGCCACGGTGCGGCGGGCCAGCGTGGGAATGGCGCTCGCCGGGTCGGCGACCGCCGCGCTCACCGGATCTAGCGCCCGGGTCAGCTTCTGCGATGCCACGTCGGTGATCTGCACCTCGAATCGCAGACTGTCGCCCTCTCGGTAGTAACTCCCCGACACGACCAGGCCGGACCCGGTCTCCTGGGCGATCCCTACCGCCACCTCCGTGGGTCGCAGCAGACGCGGCATCTGGGTCACCAGTTTGGCCGTGAGCCACGCCGTGCGGGTATCCACCACCTGAAACCGACCGGTCTGGGTCAATCCGCGAGCGATCCAATCCGCGGCCATGTCACCGATCGGCGCCAGAG
>JACCQZ010000256.1 GCA_013813875.1 Gemmatimonadales bacterium
TGCGAATCGCTCTGGGGGCTGCGGAGCTGGCTGCTGGACCGGCAGCGGGAGAGTGGAATCGCCTACCTCCCACATTGTCATCCTGAGGGAGCAACGCCTCGGCCCCTTCGCTCCGCTCAGGGTGACAGCAGTGAACTCGCGGCGCGTTTGCTAGCGCGGGCCAAGGCGACTGCTGACCCGGAGGCGGCGCGGCTCGACCAGCTCGTCGGCTGGCTGGTGGAGTTCCACCGGCGCGAGGAGAAGCCAATGTGGTGGCGGAAGTTCGAGCGCAGCGAGATGACGATTGAGGAGCGCTACGACGACCGCGATTGCCTCGCGGCTCTCACCCGCACGGAGACTCCGGCCAGCCGGATCAAGCGTTCTCTGGGGCTGGAGTACCGCTACGATGCGGCGCAGGAAACCAAGCTACGGCCCGGTGACAAGTGCTGGGCCGCCGGCACGGAGCTCAGAGCCGAGATCGTGCGGATGGACGAGGACGCCGGGCTGGTGGAGCTCAAGGCCGGCAAGCCGCTGCCCGACCGTCTGTGCCTCATTCCCGACGAGTTCGTCAGTGCGGGCGTGATCAAGGATGCCGTCGCCCGCTATGCCCGGGCCTGGGAGCGCGGTGAGGTCGCCTCGCAGGCGGTGGACGACCTGCTCCGCCGCCGCCGGCCCCGGATCGCGGGCCACGACGGTGGGCCGCTCGTCGGGGCGACCGAGAACCTGGTGGAGCGGGTGTGCGACTTGGCGTTCCGGCTCGACCGGAGCACGCTGTGCATCCAGGGCCCGCCGGGCACCGGCAAGACACATAACGCGGCGGCGATGATCGTCGAGTTGCTCCGGCGCGGATATCGCGTCGGCGTCACGGCGCAGAGCCATAAGGTCATCATGCACGCGATGTGCGCCGTCGCAAAGGCGCTGGAGCGGAGTGGGCTCGCCGCCGATCTCTGCAAGGTCGGCGACCACGATGACGACCCGCTGGTGAAGCAGGGAATCGTCCGGGAGATCGAGAACGACGATGTCCCCGGCGTGCTCGACGGCGGCGCCTGCCTGGTCGGCGGCACCGCCTGGCTCTTCAGCCGCGACGAGCTGGCCGGCCGCTTCGATTACCTCTTCATTGACGAGGCCGGCCAGGTCTCGCTCGCCAACGCGGTTGCCGTCGGGCTTTCCACCCGCAATCTGATCCTGGTCGGTGACCAGATGCAGCTTTCGCAGGTGACCCAGGGCCACCACCCCGGCGACACCGGCCTCTCCTGTCTCGAGTACCTGCTGGCGGGCAGCGCTACCGTCCCTCAGGAACTCGGTGTCTTCCTCGGCAGCAGCCGCCGGATGCATCCAGACATCTGTCGGTTCGTCTCCGACGCGGTCTACGACGGCCGGCTGGACAGCATCCCGGAGACCGGGCGCCACAGAGTGATCCGCGGTCCCGATACCACGCTGGTGCCCGCGGAAACCGGAATCGTGTGGGTCCCGGTCGAGCACGACGGCTGTACCCAGTCGAGTGACGAGGAGTGCGACGCGATCGTCGCCATCGTCGAGGAGCTGCTCCGGCGCAACGTGGTAGACCGTGAAGGCGTGGAGCGCCGGATGACCCCCGAAGACATCCTCATCGTCGCCCCGTTCAACCTCCAGGTACGCTGCCTGCGCGGTCGGCTGGATCCGCGGATACGCATCGGCTCAGTTGACCGGTTTCAGGGCCAGGAGGCACCGGTCGTGATCGTGTCGCTCTGCGCCTCCACCCTCGAGGAAGCGCCGCGGGGGGCGTCGTTCCTGCTGAGCCCCAACCGGCTCAACGTCGCGGTGTCACGGGCAGAGGCGCTGGCGATCGTGGTGGGGTGTCCTGACCTGATGGATGTGCGGTGCCGGTCGGTGGAGGAGATGCGGCTGGTGAACCTGCTGTGTCACCTGGTGCAGTATGCGGAGGAGCAGGCAGAGGCTATCGCCTGAGGTGAGCCTACTGATCGACGAAGTCGGCAGCTATCTCCTGCTGCGGCGGGGAGTGGGCCGGCTTTTGCGACTGCAGAGCTATTATTCTCCTCCATGCTCCCCCTGGAATCCCTGTTTCGCGAGCTGAACGACCGAGGAGGGCGATACGTCGTCGTCGGCGGATTGGCGGTCGTCCTTCACGGACACCTGCGAGCGACCGGCGACATTGACCTCGTAGTCGACTTCGCGGCCGGTGAAGTGGCTCGGACGCTCGCGGTGCTGGAAGGCGCCGGCTTCGTACCCTACGTGCCGGTCCCCGGCAGTGACTTCGCCGATCCCGCGAAGCGAGCGGCATGGGTGCGGGATAAAGGGATGCTGGTGTTCTCACTCCGGCCCACGAGCGGGGTGCCCATGGTTGATCTCTTCCTGGAGCACCCCATCCCCTTCGAGCAGTTGTGGGCTCGTTCCTTGGTGGTAGCAATGCGTGGCGTGCCGGTGCGAATCGCCTCGATCGACGATCTGATCACCCTCAAGCGGCAAGCCGGCCGCCCTGAGGATCTCACGGATGTCGAAGCACTGAGCGCAATCAAGCGATTCCGCGGAGGGGATAAGTGAGCGTCCGACCCGGGCAGCCTGGCGACCTTTCTCCCGACCGCGAGGCCTTACTGCGAACGACCTTGGCGCTGACCGTGGACCAACGCCTGGACTGGTTGGAGCAGATGATCGCAATCGCCATCGAATCGGGGGCGTTGCCGAAGCCGGTGCCCGATCAGCTTGCGGGAGCGAGACGCGTGGGGTGAGACGGACCTGCGGGCCGCGATGCGCGCCTCGGCCGCCTCCCAACCCGCGTCGAACGGGTGTCCCGGCCG
>JACCQZ010000191.1 GCA_013813875.1 Gemmatimonadales bacterium
GATTCGACGTGGATCGTGAAGACAGCGACGCGTGTCCAGGGCCGACACCTGGTAAAAAGCCGGAAATCTTTACCTGCCAATACTGAACTGGCACTCGCTGCGTAAGATTTGAGCCTCACGGCTCGTCCCGCAGCACCGATTGCGGCAGCCCGCCCGGGGCGGCACAATCGGATCGCAAATCTGGGCTGGCCGATTGCGGTGCTCCACTGCAACTGGTGAGACTTTCGGAGATAGATCCTCGGCAGCTTGCTCCGGTAGCGGCTTGGGATGACGGCGAGAAACCAGGGCTACACACGTAGGGGAGCTGTGGGATCGGTTTGCGGACGCGGGGGCAGAACCCGCCACCTCCACTCGAGGGGCTGCACCATAATTCATGGTGCAGCCCCTTTTTCTCGGTCCCCGCAGACTGGCGCGGCGGACTGGTTTGGCTAGCTTTCGCCACCTCCAAGATAGAGCGTGGTGCCGCCGCTTCCGCGCTCCGTATCCGCCACTCACCGATTGAGCCCGCGCTGCCCATGCGCAACCCTGGATGATCGGCTGATGACGGACTCGACCGGCCATCAGCCACCGCTCGACCTGCCGCACATCCGAGCCGTGTTCCAGGCGGCCCCCGGGCCCTGCCTGGTGGTTCTGCCCGATTCGCCCGACTTTCACATCGTGGAGGTCAATGCGGCCTACCTGGCCGCGGTGAAGTCCCGGCGCGAGGATCTGATCGGCCGCAGCGTCTTCGAGGTGTTCTTTCCCGACCCGGACCAACTCGATGGCGCGGCGGTGGAAACCGGCCGGAGCCTTCGCGCCTCGCTCGATCAGGTGATCGCCGGCCGGGCCCCTGACGTGATGCCGGTGCAGCGCTACGATCTGCCCGGGCCGGACGGCACCGCCGAGGAACGGCACTGGAACGCCAGCAACACACCGGTGTTCGACGCCGAAGACCGGCTCACCCACATCATCCATTACGTGCAGGACGTGACCACCATCGTCCAGCTCACCCGTGGGCGGCGCACCGCCGAGCACGGCGAGAGCACCGCGCGCGAGGAGGCGCGGCTGTCCGCCATGCAGGCCGAAACCCAGGCGCATGCCGAAGCGCGGCTGAGCATGGTGTATGGCATCGTCAAGCAGCACGGCGAGCACATTTGGGCCCGGAGCACCCCCGGCGAGGGCACCACGATGGAGCTCTGCTGGCCCCTCACCAACGATGATCTGCCGATGTATTCAGAGGTCAGGGCGGCCGCTGGACCAGCGCACCGTCCGGGCGGCGGCCGGGTCGTGCTGGTCGCCGACGACGAGCCGCTGGTGCGAATGCTCGCGGTGCGCGCGCTCAACGAAGATGGTTATACCGCGGTGGCAGCCGAGGACGGCGCGGCGGCGCTCGAGGCCATGGAGAGCGGGCGCGTCAAGCCCGACCTGGTGGTGACCGACGTCATCATGCCCCGACTCAACGGCCGCCAACTGCACGATGCGATCGTGGAACGGTGGCTCGGCATTCCGGTGCTGTTCATTTCGGGCCACACCGGCGCCGACTCCATCCTTCAGCGGCTGGTGCCGCCCGGCGCCCCCTTCCTCCAGAAGCCCTTTACTCCCGAGGCATTGACCAGGGCGGTAGGTGAGCTCTTCCTCAGCGGCGTCGGCGCCGCTCCCGCCGACTGATCAGGGGGCGCTCCGCCAGGCGCAGAAGAAGCCGCCGGAGCGAGGCTGGGGAGCGCCGCTGCGCCAGCTTCCCGCAAAGCCTCGATCGGTGATTTCCCTGAGTTGCAGGACGGTATAGCCGCCATCGAAGCGGCGCACGCCGCGGCGATTGGCCTCCGACCCCAGGCGGAGCATGATCTCCGCCGGCGCCCTCTCTCCTCCCCGAGGCAACCGCCGAATGGCCAGCACACCGGGCGCCTCGGGATCGTCCGAAGCGATGTCTCCCGGCTCGACCGCGCCGACCAACCCGAGCTCGATCTCGGCCTCGCCGAACAGCGGATGACCCGAGGTGGTGCCGCGGGGAAGGCCCAGGTACGGCCTCAGCCGCAGCCGGCCCTCCGTCGCGCTGTCCTTGGCTGCTCCCGAGGTTGCGACCAGGCGGAGCCGGTACTCCCCGGCGAGCGCGCCGGCGCTGTCGCCGGGGGAAAGCTCTGAGGTTACCGGCGCGCACGCCTCCTGCGCGGCCGGCCGCTGCTGAGGGTGGCAGCCCGAGCCGGCCAGAAGCAATCCCCAGAGCCAGAGTGGCCCGCGCCTCATCTCTGAAGCTCTCGCGTCACCTGACCCGCCTGGTTGACCACCTTGATGGGGATTCGGAGGACGTCGTCGCGCAGGTGCAGGGCAGGACCCTGCGCGCGCAGGGCCCCAAGCCCGAGGCTGAGCATGAACGACTCGGCAGCGGACGAGTTGACGGTATAGCCCTGGTCTCCGAGTGCCGAAATGGTAACCCGGCTCAGTGGGTTGACTCCCGGGTCCACGAAGCCGGTCATCAGCTCGTTGCCGAACACCGACTCGCGCCAGTGGGAGTCGGCGGTACCCTCACCCCCACCGCTTTCCACCGGAACCTTTTGCCCCCCGACGTAGGCGGTGCCGCCGGCGGCATTGAATGCCGCGATCGCGTCGGCGCCGTTGAAGTGCGGATCGGTGCCGCCGGTGGCGGAGGGGTCCGTCAGCAGTCCTTGCCGGTCCCAGAGGGTGCCGAAGCCGAGCACGTGCGCCATCTCGTGCAGGATGACCGCGGAGAGCAGCCCCGACTCCTCCACCACCGCGAGATCGTCGGTATCGAGGCGCATGAGGCCGAGGGCGGTGAGGCCGTCTACGTCGTCGCGGATGAAGCAGGGGCCGGCCGACCCCAGCACGCTGCCCTCACCGTCAATGGACTCCAGGGTGACGAGGATGACGAGATCATCCACCGTCTGGTTGATCGCGGGTGACTCGCTGCCGCACTGTCCCGCGGCGGCCTCCAGCCGCGTGTTCGGCAGATCCGCGACGATCAAGCTTTCCCACCGGCGCTCCGCCGCCGCGAAAGCCTGGGCCTGGGCGGGACTGGGCGCCCGGAGAAAGCGGAGCTGGATGTCGAAGGGCGGCGTCGCGGTCGCGGTAAAGATCACGGCCAGCGAGGTTCCCACGACCGTGGCCGTTACCTGCTGGCTGCCGGGGGCTCCGAAGGTGAGTGTAGTCGAGGCCCGCCCATCAGGGCCGGTGATGGCGGTCGGAGCTCCTACGGTTCCGCCTCCGTCGGTTACCGTGAAGCTCACCGTGGCCTGGCGCACCGGGTTTCCGAGAGCGTCGTTCACCTGCACCGTGAGCGGGTCGGGCCGGGTCTCTCCCGGGTCGCCGGTCTGGCCGTCTCCCGATATCTTCGACAGCGCCGTAGCGGTCTGGGTCACGACGACGGTGGCGGCGCCGCTGGCGCCTCCTGCCGACACCGTCACCTGGGCCATCCCCGCGCCCTGGGCGGTAACCAGACCGGCGGCATCCACCGTGCTCACCGCAGGATCGCTGCTGGTCCAGGTGACCGGCGTGCCTTCGAGAGGATCTCCCCGCTGGTCCAGCACGGTGGGCGAGAGCTGTCGCGTCTCTCCAACGGCGCTGAAATCGAGGGTGGCCGGATCGAGGGTGATCGTGGTGGGTACGCTGGGCTCGGGCCCGCCACCGCACCCGGAGAGGAGCAGTCCGAGTGCAAGCAGGGCACCGTACAGGGAGAAAACTGGGGTGGAGCGCGGTTCCATTATGGGCATCGCCTCGCTGAAGCTGGAAATCTGTAGCCAGGGGAACTCGCCCGCAAAGGTCCGCGCTGGTAAGCTGGGGGCGAGATCAGCCGGCAGCAGAGAACCCCCAGGGCTGAACCATAACCAGCATTGTTCACACCCTGTTCTGTGTTTAATTATATATTGTTGCTACGTAATGGTTTGCACTATGAGATATCAGGTTCTACATTAATCATAACAGCGGATCTCGGGCCACACATGTCGTCACGCCTTTTCGAAGCCGCACCTGCAAGCGTCCAATCCACCGCCGGCATCCGGGCGCATTTTCCAGCGCTCGAGCGGCGGCATCGCGGCCATCCTGTGGCCTACTTCGATGGCCCGGGAGGAACCCAGGTTCCCCGAGAGGTCGTCGGCGCGATGTCGGATTACCTCTTCCAGCACAACGCCAATACCCACTGGCGCTACCCGACCAGCGAGGAGACTGACGCTCTCATCGCCTCCAGCCGCACCATCCTGGCCGATTTTCTGGGCGCGGACGCATCGGAGGTGGCCTTCGGCGCCAATATGACCACGCTCACCTTTCACCTGTCCCGCGCGATGGGACGGCGGTGGGGGCCGGGTGACGAGATCGTGATCACCGAGCTCGACCATCACGCCAACGTAGCACCCTGGCGCGCGCTGGAGCGGGAGCGCGGGGTGACGATCCGCTCGGTTCCGCTGGTTCCCGCGACCGGACAGCTGGACTGGACCGCGCTGGAGCGCGCTTTCACCTCCCGCACTCGGCTACTCGCCATCGGCGCGGCGTCCAACGCCCTCGGCACCATCACCGACGTCGCCCGGGCCGCCGGGATGGCGCGGGCGTCCGGAGCGCTCACCTATGTGGACGCCGTCCATTACGCCCCCCACGCCCTGGTGGATGTCCCTGCGCTGGGATGCGACTTTCTGGCCTGCTCGGCCTACAAGTTCTACGGGCCTCACATCGGCGTGCTCTACGGGCGGCGCGGGCTGCTCGAGGGTCTCGACGTGCCGAAGCTCGCTCCGGCTCCGGAGAGCTCGCCCGAGCGGCTGGAAACGGGAACGCTGAACCACGAGGGGATAGTCGGCGCGGCCGCCGCGGTAGAATTTCTCGCCTCTCTCTCGCCGGGCGCCACCCGGCGGGAGCGGCTGGCGCGGACCTTCGACGAGCTGCACGCGCGCAGCCGGCTCCTTCTCGAGCGCCTGTGGAACGGTCTTGGCGGCATCGGCGGAGTGACGCTCTACGGCCCGCCGCCAAGTTCGCCCCGCACACCCACGGTGGCCTTCACGGCCGCCGGCCGCAGCACCGACGAGATGGCAACCGCCCTGGCCCGGCTCGGCGTGTTCGTCTCCAACGGAGATTTCTACGCCACCACGGTCGTCGAGCGCCTGGGGCTGACTCAGGGAGGGCTGTTGCGTGCGGGGTGCGCCTGCTACACCACGGAGGAGGAGATTGACCGTCTGGTGGATGGCGTGCGCGGAGCATGAGCATGGGGATGCGGCGGGTGCTCGCGGCGGCGTTGATCCTCTTTCCGAATTCGCTCTCAGCGCAGGAGAGCACCGCGGTTACCCTGCGCGCCGCCCATCTCTTCGACCCGGCGCGCGGCCTGGTGCTGGATGACCCCGTGGTGGTCGTGCAGGGAGGCCGCATCAGCGCGGTGGGCACAGCCGCGGCAATGCCCGCGCCGCCGGGCTCGCGGATCATCAACCTTGACGGCGCCACGCTCCTGCCGGGGCTGATTGATGCCCACGTGCATCTCACGTTGGGGCCGGCGGACAGCAACGCGCGCGCGACTCTGCTGGCGGGCTTCACCACGGTGCAGGATCTCGGTGGACTGGCCCACGCCAACATCGCCCTCCGCGACCGGGTGGCCGCGGGCCGCACCCCGGGACCTCGCATCATCTCGGCCGGAGGTTGGATCGGGGTGCGCGGCGGGATCTGTGACTTCGATGGCCGCGGTGTTCGGGGAGCCGAAGAGTTTGCCGCGCGCGTGCGGGAGGACGTGGCCGCCGGCGCCGACCTCATCAAGATCTGCGTGACCGGATGGCCAGGCGATGCCCTGTCTCATCCCGATTCGGTGGAAGCTGGCGAAGCGGAGATCGCGGCGGTGGTTGCCGAAGCGCGGAAGTCAGGGCGCCGGGTGATGGCGCACGCCATTGGACGGCGCGGGATCGAGATGGCGGTCCGGTTGGGTGCCGCCGCCATCGTGCACTCGGGCTTTCCGGACAGCGTCACCGTGGCCGAGATGAAGCGGCGGGGGATTTATCTGATTCCGACGCTCTGGTCGCTCACCGGGCGCGGGGCGTCAGCGGATGCGACGGCGCTCGGGCGACACATGCGCCGGGTGCTGGCGGCCGGTGTGCCGGTGGCCATGGGCACCGATGCCGGTGTGGTGCCCCACGGCCGGAACGCGCGCGAGCTCGCCTGGCTGGTGAGATCGGGGCTGACTCCTCTGCAAGCGCTGCGAGCCGCCACCACCGGCGCGGCAGAGCTTCTCGGGCTCGGTGACAGCCTCGGCTTGGTGGCGCCGGGGCGCTATGCCGACCTCATAGCCGTCGAGGGCAATCCGCTCGATGACGTGGGCCGGCTGGAGCGCGTCGGCTTCGTGATGAAGGCGGGAAAGGTCTACCGCAACGACTTCTCACCGTCTCGCTGACCCCTCATGCAGGCTGGATCGGAATTCTGACTCGGGTCTTCTCCCACTCCAGCGTCAGTGCCTTCGCCGCTCCACTCGCCGGCTCGGCCCTGATGGTGAACGATTCCACCGGCGAGGTGGTGGGCTGCACCGGCACCTTGCCCCGGCCCACCTCCTGAGCCTTCACCTTGTCGGTGTAGTCGCTTTCCTCGCCCCACTGGCTGGTAGAGCGATTGACGACGATCTCCCACTCCTTGGCTCCGGGCACGGTGTACAGCGAGTACTGCCCGGCAGGGACTTTCACTCCGGCGATCGTGAGCGCGACCGGCGTGAAGATGACGGTCGGCTCGTTGGCGCCGGTCCGCCACAGTTGCCCGTAGGGAACGGCGGCTCCGCCGAGCATTACCCGGCCCCTCGAGGCCGGCCGGCCGTAGCACACCTTGACCGACTGCCGGGAGACGGTGAAGGTGAGCGAGTCGAGCGGGCTCTTTCTCCCCTGGACCGGAACGTTTCTGGCGGGGCAGGCGGTGTCCGACTGAGCCATCGGAACGTCCGCTAAGCCGGCGCCGCTCGCGGCGGCGGTGAGAGCAAGAACGGTGGCGATATACATGGCACGTCTCCTGGTAAAGGTCATCGCGGGTGAGCGCGGAGAGCATCTCGGGTTTCCAGCGCGGTGGTGAGCGCCCGGTCGGCGTTTTCGGCAAGACAGTTGAGGTGGCCCATCTTTCGCCCGGCGCGGGCTTCGGTTTTCCCGTAGAGGTGCAGCCGCACGCCCGGTCGCCGCAGCGCCTCGTCCCAGCGCGGTTCCCCGGATGCCCAGAGGTCGCCCAGCAGGTTGATCATGGCGACGGGCGTGAGGAGCCGCGGCGGGGCGAGCGGAAGTCCGCACAGCGCCCGGAGCTGCTGCTCGAACTGGTCCACGGTGCAGGCGTCGAGGGTGTAGTGCCCGCTGTTGTGTGGCCGCGGCGCCATCTCGTTCACGAAGAGGCGCCCGCCCCCTGCCACGAACAGCTCCACCGCCAATACACCCACGTACTCCATGGCCAGGGCCACGGCGGCCGCAAGCTCCGTCGCCTGACGCGCCAGGGATTCCGGCACCCGGGCGGGCACCACCGAGGTTTCCAGAATGCCGCCCTGGTGCCGGTTCTCGGCTACGGGAAAGGCGGTCACCTCGCCGTCGGCGCCGCGTCCCAGCACCACCGACAGCTCGCACTCGAGGGTGAGCCGCTCCTCCAACACGCAGTCCACGGCACCGAAGCGCTCGAAGGCGCGGGTGGCGTCGTCCAGGGTGGCTACCGCCGCCTGCCCCTTGCCATCGTAACCTAACCGGCTGGTCTTGAGCAGGGCGGGGAGGCGGAGTGCCGCCACCGCCGGCTCGATCTCACCGGTATTTCGCACCGGGCGGAAGGGCGCCGTGGCGAAGCCTCGCTCCTCCAGGAACCGCTTCTCGGCGATCCGGTCCTGCGCGATCCGCAGCGCGTGCACCGGGGGACGCACCAGGCAGCTCCGCGCCAGCTGTTCGAGCGCCACGGCCGGGACGTTCTCGAACTCCATCGTCACTGCGGCGCAGCTCCGGGCCAGCTCGGCGAGCGCGCGCTCGTCGTCGTAGGGCGCCTGAATCTGGCGGTCGGCCACCGCGCCCGCCGGGCTCGCGGGGTCGGGGTCGAGCACTATCACGCGGTATCCCATCGTGCGCGCCCGCAGGGTAAACATGCGCCCGAGTTGCCCCCCGCCCAGAACCCCGACCGTGGCGCCGGGCAGGATCACGAGAGCTCCGGAAGTCTGAGCTCCAGCACCCGTTGCTGCTCCGCCTGACGCAGTTTTCGCAGCCGCTCGGACAAAGCGGTGTCCTGCAGGGCGAGGATCGCCGCCGCATAGAGGGCGGCGTTCTGCGCGCCGGCGGTTCCCACCGCGAACGTCGCCACCGGCACACCGGCCGGCATCTGCACGATTGACAGCAGCGAGTCGAGTCCCTGCAGATGCTTGCCCGGCACCGGCACGCCGAGCACCGGCAGATGGGTTTTGGCCGCGAGCATACCCGGCAGATGCGCCGCTCCACCGGCACCCGCGATGATGCACTGGAGCCCCCGCCCGGCCGCCTCCTCCGCGTAGCGGAAGAGCAGGTCCGGGGTTCGATGGGCCGACACCACCCGCGCCTCGTAGGCTACCTGCAGCTCCCGCAGGCGCCGCGCGGCGTGCTGCATGACCTCCCAGTCCGAATCGCTTCCCATGACGATACCGACGGCGGGTCGAAGCATTGTGTCCTTGGGTTGCGTGCCAGCGGCACGGGAGCGGCTGGGAATAAACGTAGTGGCCGGGCGGCGGGGCAAGATCGGACTCGGGGTGCCTGGTCGCCAGGCTTCGGTGCGGAGCGCTGGGGCCGGGCTGCCTCCCTCCGGTCGCCCCAGGGCGGCCTGCAGCGACCGGAGGGAGTGCCGTCCCCCACGCCGCCGCAAGCACGCGATCCTACCGTTCGGCACCAACGATTCGTTATGGTTCCCCCGCCCACACCGAGGCCCGCAACATGGCGACACCACCGAAGGCGAGGCAGACAGCCTGCACACCGGCCGTGAGCCGGCGTCAGGCGAAGTGCTGGTCCGAGCGGTGATCAGCCACCAGGTGGTGGAGTTTGAATATCACGGACATCACCGCATCGTCGAGCCGCACCTGGTGGGAATTCACCAGGCCGGCGAAGCCATGCTCCTCGCGTATCAGACCGGCGGGACCAGCCGCTCGGGTGAGCTGCCCGGCTGGCGAACGTTCATCCTGGCCGAGATCCATGGAGTCGGCCTCGAGGGCCGCCGGTTCCCGGGACCCCGGCCCGATTTTGTGCACTCGGCCGAGGGGATGACCGAGGTGTTTGCGCGGGCCTGAGTCAGACCGTGGCCCGGGTGCGATCCATCGTTCCCCGCGCCGCCAGCGCGGCTTGGGCCGCCGCCAGCCGGGCGATCGGCACCCGGAACGGGGAGCAGGAGACGTAGTTCATCCCCAGCTTGTCGCAGAACGCCACCGCGCCGGGATCGCCCCCGTGCTCGCCGCAGATGCCCAGCTTGAGGTCGGGCCGGATCCGGCGTCCCAAGTCGCAGGCCATCTGAATGAGCCGGCCCACTCCCACCTGGTCGAGCACCTGAAACGGATCGGCCTCGATCACGCCGTGCTCCAGATAGTAGGGTAGAAATTTCCCGGCGTCGTCGCGGGAGAGACCCCAGGTGGTCTGAGTGAGGTCGTTGGTGCCGAAAGAGAAAAACTGAGCTTCCCGCGCCAGCTCGTCGGCGGTGAGCGCGGCCCGGGGCAGCTCGATCATGGTGCCCAACAAAAAGGGCACCGTGATCTGGCGCTCGCGAAAGACCTCCTCCGCCACCTGCCGCACGATCAGCGCCTGCTTCCGGAACTCCACCACGCTGGCCGTGAGCGGGATCATCACCTCCGGCATGACCCGGCCCTTCCGCGACGCCACCGTACAGGCCGCCTCGAAGATGGCCCGCACCTGCATGGCGGTGATTTCGGGATAGATGATCCCGAGCCGGCAGCCGCGCAGGCCCAGCATCGGGTTCACTTCCTGCAGCCGGTCAATGATGACGTCGAGCTCTTCGGCGGGCATCTCCAGCTCGATGGCCAGCGCGTCAATTTCGGCGCGCTGCTTGGGCAGAAACTCATGCAGTGGCGGGTCCAGCAGCCGGATGGTGACCGCGTAGCCCTCCATGGCTCGGAAGATGGCCTCGAAATCCGAGCGCTGCATCGGAAGCAGCTTGGCCAGCGCGCGCTGCCGGCCGGCCAGATCCTGGGCCACGATCATCTCCCGCATGGCGGTGAGCCGCTCACCGTCGAAGAACATATGCTCGGTTCGGCAGAGCCCGATCCCCTCGGCGCCGAAGTCCCGTCCCCGGTGGGCATCGGCCGGGGTATCGGCGTTGACCCGCACGCGGAGCTGGCGGATCCGGTCGGCCCACTGCATCAACTGGGTGAAGTAGCCGCTGAGGGATGGCGCGATGAGCGCCGCCTGCCCGGCAAACACCTTGCCGGTACTGCCGTCCACGGTAATCCAGTCGCCCTCGCCGATGGCGCGCCCGTCCACCGAGCAGCGCTCCAGCTTCTCGTCTACCAGCAGCGCCTGAGCTCCCGCGACGCACGGCTTGCCCATGCCCCGCGCCACTACCGCCGCGTGCGACGTCATCCCTCCCCGGGCGGTGAGCACCGCTTTGGCCAGGACCATTCCATGGAAGTCCTCGGGCGAGGTCTCCCGCCGGACCAGGATGACCGACTGGCCGGCCCGTCCCAGCTTTTCGGCCCGGTCGGCGTCGAACACCGCGACCCCGCACGCCGCCCCCGGTGAGGCCGGCAGGCCGATCGTCAACAGGTCGAGCTGGCTGTGGGGGTCAATCGTTGGATGCAGGAGCTGGTTGAGATCGTTGGGTGGGATGCGGGCGACAGCTTCTTCCTCCGAGATCAGCTCTTCCCCCACCATCTCGCAGGCGATGCGAACGGCGGCAGGGGCGGCGCGCTGTCCCCGCCGGGTCTGCAGCATGTAGAGCGATCCGCGCTCGATGGTGAACTCCATGTCCTGCACGTCGCGGAAATGTCGCTCCAGGGTCCGGGCCACCCGCTCGAGCTCCTGATACGAAGCGGGCAGCCGCTCCTTGAGATTCCCGATCGGCTCCGGCGTTCGGCTCCCCGAGACCACGTCTTCGCCCTGCGCGTTGAGCAGATACTCGCCATACAGCACCCGCTCGCCGGTGGAGGGATCGCGGCTGAAGGTGACGCCGGTGCCGGAGTCCTCGCCCAAGTTGCCGAACACCATGGCCACCACGTTGACCGCGGTGCCCATCGAGTCGGGAATGTCGTGGAGCTTGCGGTAGTCCGTTGCCCGCCGTGTGTGCCAGCTCTCGAAGACCGCGGCGATGGCGCCCCAGAGCTGGCTCAGCGGGTCGTCGGGAAACTCGCGGCCGCACTCCTTGAGGATGTGCTGCTTGAAGCGCCCGACGATGGCCTGGATCTCGTCCAGCGGCATGTCAATGTCACGCTGCACGCCGCACCGGTGGCGGTGCTCTTCCAGCAGATGCTCGAACGGCTTGCGCGACAGATCGAACACCACGCTGCCGTACATCTGCACGAAGCGCCGGTACGAGTCCCAGGCAAAGGCGGGGTTCTTACTCTGGCGGGTGAGCCCCTCGACCGTCACGTCGTTGAGGCCGAGGTTGAGGATCGTCTCCATCATTCCCGGCATGGACACGGCGGCGCCCGAGCGCACCGAAACCAGCAGCGGGTTGTCGCCGTCGCCGAAGTGCTTGCCGGTGGCGGCCTCGACCCGCTGCAGCGCGTTCTCCACCTGCATCTTGAGGCGCTTGGGGAAGGTGCGGCTTTCGAGATACTGGAGACAGAGGCTGCTGGCGATGGTGAAGCCGGGAGGAACTGGGATGCCGATGGTGGTCATCTCGGCGAGGCCCGCGCCTTTGCCGCCGAGAACGTCCTTCATGGCCGCGGTGCCGTCGGCGCGCCCCTGCCCGAAGAAGTAGACCAGAGGCTGGGTGTAGGGGGCGCTCATGCCGGAGTGGCGATCAGGGGCGACGCATGCCGCAACTGCACGAGATCCTCCGCGACGGAAGTGGGGTACTGGCCCGAGAAGCAGGCGTGGCAGAAGCCGTCCATCTTGCCCGCCGCCCGCAGCATGCCGTCGAGCGAGAGATAGCCGAGCGAGTCCACTCCGAGGAACTCGCGAATCTCTTCGATCGAGTGGGTAGAGGCAATGAGCTCCTCCCGGGTCGGCGTGTCTATACCGTAGTGACAGGGCCCGGTGATGGGAGGCGAGCTGAGCCGCAGGTGGACCTCGCGCGCGCCGGCGGCACGAATCATCTGCACCAGACTCTGGCTGGTGTTGCCCCGTACCAGGCTGTCGTCCACCACGACCACCCGTTTGCCTTCGATGACGTCCCGCACCGGATTGAACTTGATCTTGACCTTGGCCATCCGGAGGTTCTGGGTGGGGTTGATGAAAGTGCGCCCCACGTAGTGGTTGCGGATGAGCCCATACTCCAGCTTGATGCCCGACACCTCGGCAAAGCCCAGCGCCATGGCGTTGGAGCTGTCCGGCACGCTGAAGACCACCTCGCCCCGGGGTGCGGGCTGCTCCCGCGCCAACTGGCGGCCCAGCTCGCGCCGCACCCGGTCCACCGACTCGCCGAACACCGTGCTGTCGGGCCGGGCAAAGTACACCAGCTCGAAGACGCAGCGGCTCACCGGCCGCGGTGCCAGCCTGGGCAGCTCGGTTACCCGGCCGTCCTCGATCCGGATGAACTCGCCCGGCTGCAGCTCGCAGGCCGGTGTGGCGCCCACCGGATCGAGCGCGCAGGTCTCCGATGCCACCACCATGCCGCGGCCCAGTCGGCCGAGCACCAGGGGGCGGAAGCCGCGGCTGTCCACCGCTGCGTAGAGCACCCGGCCCACGCTGATCACCAGACTGTACGCCCCTTCGACCTGCTCCAACGCCTCCCGGATCTGCGCTTCCACCGTGTCAGCCTCCGAGCGGGCGATCAGGTGAACCAGCACCTCGGTATCGGAAGAGGTGGTGAAGATGGCTCCCCGCTCGACCAGCTCCCGCTTGATCTCGACGGCGTTGGTCAGATTGCCGTTGTGGGCGATTGCCAGCGGCCCGCACCGGGTATTGACGTTGCAGGGCTGGGCATTGGCCAGCACCGTGCTGCCGGTGGTGGAATAGCGGGTGTGGCCCACCGCCACATCACCCGGAAGCGAGGTGAGAATGGCCTCGTCGAAGTTCTCCGAGACCAGCCCCATGCCCCGGTGTGAGCGGGCCTGACCCTTGCCATCAATGGTGACGATGCCGGCGCTCTCCTGCCCGCGGTGCTGCAGCGCGTAGAGACCCAAATACGCCAGCCGGGCAGCGTCGGGAAGGCCGGACACGCCGATGATGCCGCACATGCTCTATTCTCCAGCGGAGCGATCAACGTCGGGATGCTGCATCCGCCGCGGAATCGCCTCGAAATAAGTCTGTCGCAAGGTCCTGCTGCCCCAGGAGAACAATCTCCCCCCCGCCTTCAGTTCCAGCATCCCGGAGGCGGCACCCACATGCCCGGCCCGGAACACAGGGACGCCCTGCGTCCGGCAGAGCCCCACGAGCGCCTCGACGCTCTCCGGGGCGGCCGACACCACTGCCCGGGCTTGGTCCTCGCCGTAGAGCAGCCCTTCCAGAGCCACTCCAACGGAGCACGCCTCGAGGTCAATCGCTGCTCCCACCGGCTCCCGCGCGTACGCGCTTCCGACCGCCGCCTCCGCGATGGCGACGAGCAGCCCGCCTTCCGCGCAGTCATGCGCCGACCGGAGCAACCGCTGTTCTGCCGCGGCCACCAGCAGGCGCTGAAGCCGGCGCTCGGCCTCGAGGTCCACGCCGGGTACCGGTCCGCCGACGAAATCGCGGATCTCGGTCCAGTAGGCCGAGCCCCCGAGCGCTCCGGTGGTCTCTCCCAGAATCAGTATCTCGTCTCCCGGGGCCGCGAAATGGCTGGGAACCCGGTGCTCGACCCGTTCCAGCAGGCCGATCATTCCGATGGTGGGAGTGGGGTCAATCGCCCCGGTGGGGCTCTCATTGTAGAACGAGACGTTGCCGCCCGTCACCGGAGTGTCGAAGGCGCGGCAGGCGTCGGCGATGCCGCGGCAGGCCTCCCGGAACTGATAGAAGACCTCGGGCTTCTCCGGATTGCCGAAGTTGAGGCAATCGGTGACCCCGAGTGGGAGCGCGCCGGTGCAGGCGATGTTGCGGGCGGCTTCGGCCACCGCGGCTTTGCCTCCCTCGTAGGGATCGAGCGCCACCAGCCGGGAGTTGCAATCCACGGTCACCGCGAGGCCGAAGCCGGTGCCCGGCACCCGCAGAACTCCGGCGTCTCCGCCCGGGCCGATGACGGTCGAGGCTTGCACGGTCGAGTCGTACTGCTCATAGACCCAGCGCTTGCTGGCGATGGCGGGAGTGTCGAGCAGCAGCTCGAGCGCGTCGCCCAGATCCACCTTCGGGGCGCGGCTGGGGACGGCCGCACGGCGCGCCCGCGCCGCGTCATCTTCCCGGGCCGCCGGATGGTAGATCGGGCAGTCGTCCACCAGACGCTGCCCCGGGATGGCGGCGACGACCACTCCCTGGTGCCGCACCCGGTAGATCCCGTCATCGGTGACCCGGCCGATGGCAGTGGCTGTCAGCTCCCACCGGGCGCACACCGCCTGGATCTCGGAGATCCGCTCGGGCTCGGCCACCAGCAGCATCCGCTCCTGCGACTCGGAGAGCAGGATCTCGTAGGGCGTCATTCCCTCCTCCCGGGTGGGCACCAGAGCGGTGTCTATCTCGACGCCGACGCCACCGCGCGCCGCCATCTCGGCGCTCGAGCTGGTGAGGCCCGCCGCCCCCATGTCCTGGATGGCGACGATCATGCCGGAGGTGATCAGCTCCAGACTCGCCTCCAGCAGGAGCTTTTCGGTGAACGGGTCGCCTACCTGCACCTGCGGCCGGCGAGCCTCACTCTTCTCCGACAGCTCCTCCGAGGCGAAGCTGGCGCCGTGAATTCCGTCGCGGCCGGTGCGCGCCCCGACGCAGAGGAGGATGTTCCCCCCGCCTTGAGCGGCGGCCCGGATCAGGTCGGCCTCGCGCAGCAGGCCCACGCACATGGCGTTGACCAGCGGATTGCCGGTGTAGCCCGGCGCGAAGCCGACCTCGCCGCCGAGGGTGGGAATGCCGACGCAGTTGCCGTAGTCGCCCACGCCGCGCACCACGCCGGCAAAGAGGTATCGGTTGCGCGGCAGGTCGAGCGGGCCGAAGCGCAGGCTGTTCAGCACCGCCACCGGGCGCGCTCCCATGGTGAACACATCCCGCAGGATGCCGCCGACGCCGGTGGCCGCGCCCTGGTAGGGCTCCACCGCCGAGGGATGGTTGTGGGACTCGATCTTGAAGGCGACCGCCCACCCCTCGGGAAGCCGCAGCACTCCGGCATTCTCGCCCGGTCCCTGGACTACCCGCGATCCGGTCGTGGGAAAGGTTCGGAGGACCGGCTTGGAATGCTTGTAGCTGCAGTGCTCGGACCAGAGCGCCGAGAAGATGCCCAGCTCCGTCAACGTCGGGACGCGGCCCAGCATCTCGACGATGCGGCCGTACTCCAGCTCGTTGAGATTGTGCTCCCGGACCAGCTCGGGCGTGACCTCACGCTCACCGGGAAACGGAGAGGCGTCGGTGGCGCCGGCAACGGCGGAGCTGGTCACCGAGGCGCTCGCCTCAGCTCAGGGGGTTGGCGGGATCGTGCACCGGCTTGCCGGCGTCCCGCCGTTTGGACGAGCCGCGCAGGCTGCTGAAGGCGTCGGACAGCACCCGGGTGAGGAGTGCGGGACGATCCTCGTGCGAGATGGTGTCGAGCTCCCCCGCGTCCAGCCACATGCCGCCGCACTTGGGGCAGGTCTCGATCTGCACTCCATGAAATTCGCTGCTGGTGAGATCGTAGCCGTCCTTGGGGCACTTCATGTAGTGCGACTTGCGCTCGGCCTCGAGCGCCGCGGCCTCGGCGGCGCTGCGCTGCCGGTTGATCAGCTCCGCGTTGCGCTGGGCGAAATACTCGTCCTCGTTTCGGCTGGGTTTGTCGGTACTCATGGGCTAGGCACCTTGGCGTCCATTGAAGTGAAGAATCCGAGTCCGTCGCCGGCACCAAGCATTGAATCGGCGGCGCGCTCGGGATGGGGCATGATGCCGACCACGTTGCCGAGGCCATTGGCGATCCCGGCGATGTGATTGGCGGACCCGTTGGGATTGGGTTGAAAGGGGGAGCCCTCGCTGGAGGGCACATAACGGAGCACTACGCGGCCCTCCGCCTCGAGCAGGCGCAAGGTGTCGGGGGCCGCCACGTACCGGCCGTCACCGTGCGCCACCGGCAGGCGCAGCCTGGCGCCGGGCTCGTAGGCGGAGGTGAACGCGGTCGCGGTCTGCTCCACCACGACGTCCACCGGCTTGGAGACGAAGGTGAGACCGGCGTTCCGCAGCAGCGCGCCCGGGAGCAGATGCGCCTCGCAGAGGATCTGAAAGCCGTTGCAGATTCCCAGTACCGGCCCTCCCGCGGCGGCGTGACGCTGGACCGCCTGCATGATGGGGCTGAACCGGGCGATCGCTCCGGCGCGGAGATAGTCGCCGTAGCTGAAGCCGCCGGGCAGCAGCACGATGTCCGCTCCGTCGAGGCCGGTGTCGCGGTGCCAGACGAAATACGCGTTGGCTCCCACCTGCTCGGCGGCGCGGAGCGCGTCCCCATCACAGTTGCTTCCGGGGAATCGGACCACCGCCACGTTCAGCATCAGCTCTCCTCGACTTCCAGGAGATAGTCTTCGGTGACCGGGTTGGCCAGGAGCTTATCGCACATCTGCCGGACGCGCGTCTCCGCCTCTCCGCGCGACGCGGCCGCGACTTCCAGCTCGATGGCGCGGCCGATCCGAACCCCACCCGCCTCGGCGAAACCCAGGGCCGACAGCGCGTGCTCCACGGCCTGGCCCTGCGGGTCCAGCAGTCCGGTCCGCGGCATCACTCGTACGTGCACCCGGAAGCTCATGATTCCTCTATGTTCTGGCGCCGGTCTATCCAGGTGCCCCGGCGCTCCACCTCGACGTCGGGGAGTGCGGCGTCGCTGCCATCCGCCAGGTGCTCCTCGACCGGAGCGACAGGCTCCGGCCGCTCCATCAAGCCGAGCACCATGGCCCGAACGACGCCGAAGCCCATGTAGAAGAGCCCCAGCGGAAACAGAAAATACTCAGGCGCCAGAATTCCGCCGAAGAGAATGATCAGATGGACCGAGAGGCCGAAGAGTCCCCGGGCGCTCCGAAGGCCGATCGGAGGAAACTTGGGGTACTTGACGTTGCTGACCATCAGGAGCGCCAGCAGGAGCATCAGCACCACCAGACCCTGATGCTGCAGGTCCACGTACGCCGCAACCGACGTGCGATACCACTCGGTCTGGCTGAAGGGGTAGTACACGGCCAGCGTCATCCCCGCTGAAGGCGAAGGCAGCCCATGGAACCAGCCGGTGGACGGCTTGCCGGCCGAGACCACGTTGAACCGGGCCAGCCGCAGCGCTACGGAAGTCACGTAGATGTAGCAGAGAATCCAGGCAAAGCGGCCGGCGGTGGAGAAATCGAGGAAGTAGATCAGCAGCGCCGGGGCCATCCCGAAGGAGATCAGGTCCACCAGCGAATCCAGCTCCGCGCCGAACCGGGTGCCGGTGTTGGACAGCCGGGCCACCCGGCCGTCGAGCATGTCGAGGATCCCGGCAAAGACGATGAACCAGCCGGCCCAGCGGAAGTTTCCGTTGAACGCCGAGACGATGGCCCAGAACCCGAAGAAGAGATTGCCGAGGGTAAAAGCGCTGGGCATGATCACCACGACCTGGCGCATCGTGGGCCGGCGCAGTCCCTCGCGGCGAGGCATCAGCTCCATTCCGCCACCACCGTTACTCCCACGCGCGTGGTGTCTCCGACCTGGACCAGCGCCCGAGCTCCCACCGGCAGGAAGAGGTCCACCCGCGAGCCGAAGCGGATCATCCCCATCCGCTCGCCCTGGCGCACCGCCGTGCCGACCGTGTGGTCGGTCACGATCCGCCGCGCCACCAATCCGGCGATCTGCCGGACCAGCACCTTGCCCCGGGTCGTCACCAGCCCGACCGAGCTCTGCTCGTTGCTGAGGCTCGACTTTTCCGCCGCCGCGTGCCCGAACTTGCCGGGGTTGTAGTGCCGGTAGGCCACGGTGCCGTCGGCCGGATACCGGTTCACGTGACAGTCGAAAACGTTCATGAAGATGGAGATCCGGAGCGCCCGCTCGCCGAGGAAGGCGGGCTCCTCGGTCTCGATGACACTCACTACTTTGCCGTCTGCCGGAGCCACCACGAGCCCATCGCCCCGAGCCCAGGCGCGCTCGGGATCGCGAAAGAAGGCGATCACCCAG
>JACCQZ010000259.1 GCA_013813875.1 Gemmatimonadales bacterium
CCCGAAGAGGCCGGCGCTCGGCGGCGCTACGCGCGGGTGCCGGTCAGCGTCCGGAACACCAGCCGCTCGCCGTCGGGAGCAACGTCAACCTCGATCTCGTCGCCCCGGCCGAACTCGCCCAGCAGGATCTTCTCGCTGAGCGGATCCTCGATGTACCGCTGGATCGAGCGCTTGAGCGGACGGGCGCCATAGCTCTGGTCGTAGCCGTGATCCACCAGGAAAGTGACCGCGGCGGGAGTCAGCCTGACCTCGTCGCCCAAGCGCCGCTGGACCTCGCGCAACAGGATGGTGACGATCTGCGCGATGTGCTCCTTGGACAGCGGGTGGAAGACGATGACGTCGTCCAGACGGTTGAGGAACTCGGGGTTGAAGACCTTGTTCATCTCGTCCTTGACCGTCTCCTGCATTTTCTCGAAGCTGCTCCGGCTGTCCCCGCCGTGGAAGCCCAGCGTCTTGCCCGACATGATGTCCCGGGCGCCGACATTGGAGGTCATGATCACCACGGTGTTCTTGAAGTCTATGACCCGGCCATAGTTGTCGGTCAGGTGGCCCTCGTCGAGCACCTGCAGCAGGATGTTGAATACGTCCGGGTGCGCCTTTTCGATCTCGTCCAGAAGGACGACCGAGTAGGGCTTCCGCCGCACAGTCTTGGTCAGCGTGCCGGAATCTTCGTAGCCCACGTAGCCCGGAGGAGCTCCGATGAGCCGCGACACCGAGAATTTCTCCATGTACTCCGACATGTCCACCCGGATGAGCGCGGAGGCGTCGGCGAAGAGGAACTTGGCCAGCGCCCGCGCCAGTTCGGTCTTGCCCACACCGGTGGGCCCCGAGAAGATGAACGACCCGATAGGCCGGTTGGGGTCCTTGAGCCCGGCACGCGAGCGGCGGATGGCCCGGGAGACCGCCCTGATGGCCTCGTCCTGCCCCACCACCGACCCGTGCAGCTCCTCTTCCATGCGCATGAGTCTGGCGGTCTCGGCCTCCTGCAGCCGGGTGACCGGGATACCGGTCCAGCGGGAGACGATGAAGGCGATGGCCTCCTCGTCAATGACCGGACGCCGGGTCTGCCGGTCGCGCTCCCACTCCTCCTGCTTGAGCCGGATCTGGTTCTGCAGATCGCGCTCCTGGTCGCGCAGTGAGGCGGCGCGCTCGAAGTTCTGGTCGCGGACCGCGTCCTCCTTCTGCACGTTCACCTTTTCCAGCGCGGCTTTGAGCTCCGCCACTTCGGCCGGCGGCACCTGCGAGGCGAGCCGCGCCCGGGCGCCCGCTTCGTCAATGACGTCTATGGCCTTGTCCGGCAGGAACCGGTCGGTGATGTAGCGCTCCGAGAGCTCCGCCGCCGCCGCCAGGGTCGCATCGGGAATGCTGATCCGGTGATGGTCCTCGTACTTTTTACGGAGACCTTTGAGGATCTCGACCGTCTCGGGAACCGTGGGAGGCTCGACCACGACGGTCTGGAACCGCCGCTCCAGCGCTCCGTCCTTTTCGATGTACTTGCGGTACTCGTTGAGCGTGGACGCGCCGACGCACTGCAGCTCGCCGCGGGCAAGCGCCGGCTTGAGCATGTTGGAAGCGTCAATGGCGCCTTCGGCGGCGCCGGCCCCCACCAGCGTGTGCAGCTCGTCGATGAACAGAATGATCTGCTTGTTCTGGGCGATCTCGTTCATGACCGCCTTGAGCCGCTCCTCGAACTGGCCCCGGTACTTGGTTCCGGCGATGACGGCGGCCATGTCGAGCGAAAGCACCCGGTGATCCCGCAGCACGTCGGGACAGAGCCCGTTGGCGATAAGCAAGGCCAGCCCCTCGACGATGGCGGTCTTGCCGACGCCGGGCTCGCCGATGAGGACGGGGTTGTTCTTTTTCCGCCGCGCCAGGATCTCCATGACCCGCTCGATCTCCTTGGCCCGGCCGATCGTGGGATCGAGCTGGCCTTCCGCGGCAAGCTGGGTCAGATCGCGGCAGAAGTGATCGAGCGCCGGGGTCTTGGACTTCTTTTCCGACTTGGGTGTGGAGCTGGGCTGGCTGCTGCTGCCGCCGGCCGACGCCTGGGGCATATCGCTGCCCAGCAGCCGGAGCGTCTCCGCCCGGGACTGCTCGAGGTTGACGCCGGCGTCGGTGAGGACCTGAGCCGCGATGCCCTTCTCCTCCCGCAGCAGGCCGAGCAACAGGTGCTCCGTGCCCACGTAGGAGTGGTTGAGCTCACGGGCTTCGGTCATGGCCAGCTCGAGCACCTTCTTGGCCCGAGAGGTATACGGCAGGTCGGGACCGGCGGCGGCGGCCGCTTTCCCCTTCTTGACCGTCTCCTCGATTTTCTGCTGGATGTCTTCGAGGTCAACATTCAGGTTGGTAAGCACGGCGGCGGCCACTCCTTCGCCCTCGCGAATGAGGCCGAGCAGGATATGCTCGGTGCCGACGTACTCGTGATGCAGCCGCGCCGCCTCTTCGCGGGCCATCTGCAGGACTTTGCGAACCCGATCAGTAAAGTTGTAGCCGTTCATCGCGGTACCCTACGTAGCTCCGAAGGCCGTCGTCGCGGATCATCCACGGCGTCCCACTTCGGATTCCAGAACTTTGCGCACGAACCGTGCCCGCCGAAAAGGCAAGTCGGGCTCGGTCGGGGACACTCCTTCTGCCACGGCCAGATGTGCCGGCTGGGTATATACCAGCAGCTTGTTGAGGGTGTACATGCCGACGTCGGGAATGAGGTTGACTCCCACGCCGAGCCGGACGCCGCTCAGCAGGTTCATCGCTTCCTCGAAGGAGAGGGCGCGGGCGTAGCGCAACAGGCCGTACGCGCGCCACACTTTGTCCTCGATGATCGCCGGCGCATCGCGCAGCAGCACCTGCCGCGCCTGCTCTTCGTAGTCCATCACCTGGCGCACCATCTTGCCGAGGTGGTCGAGCAGCTCGCCTTCCGAGCTACCGAGCGTTGTCTGGTTGGACAGTTGAAAGAAGTTGCCGACGACCTCACTCCCCTCGCCATACAGGCCGCGGAAGGTGAGCCCGACCTGCGCCAGACCCTGCAACACCTTGGAGATTTCCTTGGTGAGCACCAGCCCCGGCAGGTGGATCAACACCGAGGCGCGCAAACCGGTTCCGACGTTGGTCGGACACGAGGTAAGATAACCGAACTCCGGGTGGAATGCGAATGCAAGTCGTTGTCCCAGTTCGGCGTCCAGCCGGTCTACCTCGGCGTACGCCGCCTCCAGCGCAAACCCGGAATGCAGCCCCTGGATCCGGAGATGGTCCTCCTCGTTCAGCATGACGCCGATGCGATCCTGCACCAGCAGTGTGGCTCCCGAGCGCACCCGGCCTTCCGGGTCGAGCCCGGCGAGCTCCTTGCTCACCAGGTGCCGCTCGTGGAGCAGCTGCCGGTCCTCCCGGTCCAGGCGGTCGAGCCGGAACTTGGTGGCGCGGCGCAACAGAACGCTGTCCCGCGCGGCCCGCTCGACGACGGTGAGGATCTCCTCCCGCTCGGTCTCCGAGGTGCGGCCCTGAAACACGTGGTCGGCCAGGTTGCGGGCCAGCCGGATCCGGGTCGAGAGGATCAGGTGGCTCGACGGGCCGCTCGCGTCGAGCCAGCCGACGCCACCGTCGGTGAGCAGGCTCAGGTCAATCATTCCGCCACCCGCAGACGGTCCCGCAGCTCAGCGGCGAGCTCAAAGTTTTCGGTTTCGACCGCCAGCCGGAGTTGCTCCCGCAGATCCGCCTCCTGATGTCCCCCGTTGCTGGGGGTGGCGGGGCCCCGCTCGGCGTATCGCTCGCCCATGTGGTGGGTAGAGCCGTGCAACCGCCGCAACAGATCTCGCAGCGGCGTCTCGAACGAGTGGTAGCACTCGGAGCAGCCCAACCGGCCGCTCTCCCGGAAATCCTGCAGCGAGGCGCCGCAGCGGGCGCAGCTCTCGCCGGTACGCGGAGCCGGGGTCTGCTCGGGGGCATCCTTGCCCATGGCGGCGAGAAAGGTTCCCAACGGCGTCTTGGCGACGGCGCCCGGACTCTCCACCCCCTTCTCCGCGGCGCAGCGCTCGCAGAGATGCAGGGTGGTGACCTGCTCGTTGACGATCTGGGTGAGGTGAATGACCGCCTCCCGCTCGCGACACTGGTCGCACGACATCAGGGCATAGACTCCACGCCGGACAGCGGCACCAGGCGCCCATTCTCGAGGGACAGAACCCGGTCGGCGCGGCCGGCCAGTGAACGGTTGTGCGTGACCACCACGAGGGCGGTCTCGAATTCCCGGGAGAGGCGGGCGAAGAGCTGATGCAGCCGCTCGCTGTTTCCCGAGTCCAGATTGCCCGAGGGCTCGTCGGCGAGCACCACCAGCGGGTCGGCCGCCAGGGCCCGGGCCACCGCGGTCCGCTGCTGCTCTCCGCCGGAGAGAGCGGAAGGGCGGTGCGTCATCCTGCCCCCCAGGCCCACCGAGGCGAGCAGTTCCTCCGCCCGAGTCCTGGCCCTGGCCTCGGCTTCGCCGGCGATGAGCAGAGGCATCATGACGTTTTCCAGCGCGGTGAACTCCCGAAGCAGATGATGAAACTGAAACACGAACCCCAGCTTCCGGTTCCGCACGGCGGCCAGCTGTTCGGCGCTCAGCTCGGCGTAGCCCTCGCCATCGAGGCGGACCGAGCCGCCCGTCGGAGTATCCAGCGCGCCGAGCAGATGCAGCAGGGTGCTCTTGCCCGACCCGCTCGAGCCCACGATGGCGACGAACTCGCCCCGGCTCACCCCGAAATCCACGCCGGAGAGCACCTCGATCGCGGTGCCATCGCCTCCGCGATAGAGCTTGCGGAGCCCCTGGGCCTCGAGAATCGCGCTCATTCGTGCCGGATGGCGTCCACCGGAGTCAGCGCGGAAGCGGAGCGAGAGGGGTAGATCGTGGCGAGCACCGCGATGGCGAGGCTGGCCACGACGACGACGATTACGTCGGGCAGCTCGACGTGCACCGGCAGGTGATCAATGAAGTAGACGGCCGGGTTGATGCGAACCCAGCCCGATTGGTCCACTATATACGCCACCGCCAGGCCGGAGAGGAGCCCCAGCACGGTGCCCACCAGGCCGATGACCGCGCCCTGAAGGATGAAGATCGTGGCCACCGCCCGGGAGGTCAGCCCCATGGCGCGGAGGATCCCGATCTCGCGGGTCTTGTCGGTGACCACCATGGTGAGGGTGCCGACGATGTTGAAGGCCGCCACCACCATGATGAAAAAGATAATCAGGCCCATGGCGAGCTTCTCCAGCTCCAGCGCGCTGAAGAGACTGGAGTTCTGGGATTGCCAGTCGAGGGTCCGATAGGGATAGCCCAACCGCTGCTGCAGCGTGTCTCCGATGTCGGGGGCCCGATCGGGATCGTCCACTCGTACGCCGATGCCGGAGACCGCGTCGCCCAGCCCGGTGAAGCGCTGCGCCATTGCCAGCGACATCACCACGAACTGGTTGTCGTACTGGAACATTCCAGTGTCGAAGAGACCGGTGACCTCGAACTTCCAGAAGCGCGGCACCGCGACGCCCAGCGCGGGGTTCACCTTGGCCTGGGTGACCGGCACCAGGGTGATCACGTCGCCCGGGAAGACCGACAGGCGGTTGGCCAGGCGAGCGCCGATGAGAATGGCGCCATCTACGCCGGGCTTGGAGGTGCGAAACGAGAGATCGCCTTTGGTGACTGCCTGAGGCAGCGACGTGACCGGCCGGGAGCCGGTATCGGGATCGAAGCCGAGCAGGTTTACCCCCTCGCCGTAATCCTGGCCCGCGGTGATGCCCGCCTGGCTGATGACCTCGGGGCTTGCCGCCACGACGCCGGGGTGCTTGCGCACCTCAGCCAGGACTTTGCGCCAGTCGTCCATGCGCAATCCGGCGCCGAAGGTGAGCACCCGGAGATGGGGATTGGCGACCAGGATGCGCTCCCGCAAATCGTTGCGCAGCCCGTTCATCACCCCAAGGACCACGATCAGGGCCATGACCCCGACCGCCACCCCACCGGTGGAAATGACGGTGTTGAGCGACGCCGTGCGGGAGGATCGCCGGCTCCGCAGATAGCGGCGGGCCAGCCGCCACTCGAGCTTGGTGGGCAGACGGATCATGGGGCCGCTCACCCTTCCGGCCGCATGGCCGGAAAGAGGATGACGTCGCGGATGTGAGGCTGGTCGGCCAGCAGCATCATGAGCCGGTCAATCCCGATGCCCATGCCCCCGGCCGGCGGCATTCCATACTCCAGCGCCCTGAGGTAGTCGGCATCATACTCCTGGGTGTCCGGGTTGCCGGCTTCGCGCTCACGCCCTTGATCCTCGAACCGGCGGCGCTGGTCGTCGGGATCATTGAGCTCGCTGAAGGCGTTGGCCAGCTCGGTGCCGGCCACGAACAGCTCGAAGCGCTCGGCAAGGGTGGGGTCGGCCCGATGTTCCTTGGCCAGCGGCGAAAGCGGCTTGGGATAGTCGAGAACAAAGGTCGGCTGAATCAGGTGGGGCTCGAGAAACACCTTGAACACCTCGTCCTGCAGCCGTCCGCTGGAGAGCTCGCGTACCAGCTCGGGATCGCTGCCGGCCTCGCGCAGCCGAGCCCGCATCTCTTCCTCGGTGGCCGTCCGAAGGTCCAGCCCGCTTCGGTCCCGCACACCCTCGATGAAGCGCACCCGCGCGAACGGCGGAGTAAAGTCGAGCGCTACGCCCCCCCGTTCCAGGCGCGTGGTGCCGAGCGCGCTCCCGATCAGGCCGGCGAACATCGCCTCCGCCAGCTCCATCATGTCGCTGTAATCGGCGTAGGCCTGATACAGCTCCAGCATGGTGAACTCGGGGTTGTGGGTCCGGTCCATCCCCTCGTTCCGGAAGTCGTGCCCGATCTCGTAGACCCGCTCGAGTCCGCCCACCAGCAGCCGCTTGAGATACAGCTCGTCCGCGATCCGCAGATAGAGCGGCATGTCGAGCGCGTGGTGGTGGGTGACGAAGGGACGCGCCGCCGCGCCGCCGTAAAGCGGCTGCAGCACCGGAGTCTCCACTTCCAAGAAGCCGCGCTCGTCCAGAAACCGCCGGATGTAGCTCACGGCGCGAGCCCGAAGCTGGAAGACCCGGCGCACCTCGGGGTGCACCGCCAGGTCGGCGTAGCGCTGCCGGAAGCGCACCTCCGGATCGGCCAGTCCGCCGAAAGTGCGCTCGGTTCCGTCGTCGGCCTTCTGGGTCTTTCCCCGTGGCAGCGGCCGGAGCGACTTGGCCAGCAGGGTGATCTGACCGGCGTGAACCGTGATCTCCCCGGCGCGAGTCCGGAACAGCCGGCCGTGCACACCGACGTGGTCGTCGAGGTCGAGCAGCTCGACCAGACTCCACGCGGTCCCGAGATCATCGCGCTTGAGGTACACCTGAATGCGGTCGCTCGCGTCCTCCAGGTCGAAGAACACGATCTTGCCCTTGGGGCGCCACCCGGACACCCGGCCCGCCAGCGCCACTTCGGGTCCGTTCTCGCCCATCGCATCGGCATACAGCTTCAGTGCCTGGGCGGCGGTGTGGCTGCGTTCGTAGCGGTAGGCGAAGGGGGATACCCCGCGAGCCTCCAGCGCCGCCCGCTTTTCCCTGCGGGCGGCCTCGACGTACGAGCGCTCCTCCACCACGTTCACGCCGCCTTGCCTCCGAAGCGCTTGAGATAGGCCTGGATGAAGGCATCGAGATCGCCGTCCATCACCCGCTGTACGTCGCCCACCTTCACTTCGGTTCGGTGGTCGTTGACCATGGTGTAGGGTTGGAACACGTAGGAGCGGATCTGATTGCCCCAGGAGTTGTCGGTCTTGGTGGCTTCCACCACCGCGCGCGCCGCCTCCTGTTCTTCCAACTTCCTCTGATAGAGAGCGGCTCGCAACATCTTCATGGCAGTCGCCCGGTTCTTGGTCTGGCTGCGCTCCTGCTGGCAGGAGACCACGACGTTGGTGGGAACGTGGGTCAGCCGCACCGCGGAGGAAGTCTTGTTGACGTGCTGGCCACCCGCCCCCGACGCTCTGAAGACGTCCATCCTGATGTCTTCGTCGCGGATGTCTATCTCGATGGTGTCGTCAATGTCGGGATAGACGAACACCGAGGCGAAGGAGGTGTGCCGGCGAGCCTGAGAATCGTACGGCGAAATCCGCACCAGCCGGTGGACGCCCTTCTCGGCCTTGAGGTAGCCGTAGGCATACTCGCCCTTGATCTGGATGGACACCGACTTGATGCCGGCTTCTTCGCCGGGCAGCAGGTCGAGCACAGCCACCTCGAATCCGTGGCGCTCCGCCCAGCGCACGTACATCCGCATCAACATCTCGGCCCAGTCCTGCGACTCGGTGCCGCCGGCCCCGGGATGGATGGTGAGCAGCGCGTCGCGGGTGTCGTCGGCCCCCTGCAGCATCGCCTGGAGCTCGAAAGCCTCGACGCCGCCGCCGAGGACTTCAGCCTCGCGCTCCAGCTCGCGCTGCATGGATTCGTCCGGCTCGCCTTCCAGCAGGCGCGCCATCTCCAGCGCACCCTCGAGGCGCTGACTGAGATCATCGTGGGGATCCACCCACCCCTTGAGCTTCTTCAGCTCCTGCACCGACGCCCGCGCGGAGTCGGGGTTGGACCAGAAGCCGGCTTCCGACTGCTGTGCCTCGAGCGCTTTCAGGCGCTCTGACTTGGCGGAGAGGTCAAAGAAAGTCTCGGAGTTCGGTGACTCGGTTCTGCAATTCGCTCAGGCGGTCAACAAGCTCGGTCATGCCGGCGGCTCCAGGTTCAGGGTCAGGACAGGCGGGAACGAGCGAGCCGCTCGACCGCCCCTAGGGCGGAGGAACGGCTCGACGGATGGGAATATAGCGGGGGTCAGAAGATCTGGCGACCGCCGGCGAGGATCTCGTTGAGCGCCTCGCGGAAGTGGGTGGTGGACTCCGCAACCTCCCGCCCCACCTGGTCGGCGTACTCCTCCCAGCTCTTCTTGATCTCGTCCTCGAACAGCTCCTTCAGGTTGCCGTCCCGCAGGCCGTCCTGCCGCTTGGCCGGATGGTAGACGACCATGTCGGAGATGAGCGCCCGGGCCAGCCGCCGCGCCTTGAGCGAAGGATCCTGGGAAAGAAAAGGATTGACCGGACGGCTCGGTGCGGCCGTCGGGGACCGAGCCACCGGAGCCGTGGACGCCGGACCCGGCAATGGAGGCGCGGGAGGCGGCGACTGCGCCGGAGGACGCGACGGAGCGGCCGGCCGGGGCGGCGCGCTGGGCGCGGAGGCCGGCAACC
>JACCQZ010000260.1 GCA_013813875.1 Gemmatimonadales bacterium
CCCCCCCCCCGGCTGTATCAGGGACGAAAGCCTCAAGACTCGTCGGTCAAAGCGCGGAGCTTTCTGGGAGCCACCAGGCGGTAGGAGTCTCGCAGGAGATCCCCCAGCTCGGTCCAGTTGATCGCGCCGTCGAGCCACACACCGACCCAGCCACTCGGGCCCACGTAGGGTGGCACGAAGAATCGTTGGGGCGCCGCGCGAACCATCAGCGATTGATTTCCCGGCGCCGCCTTGCACCAGACCCCAGGGCGGCCGCCACCGTGGTGGTTGTGCGCCCCGGCATACATGGCGAACAGCTTGTTGCGTACGCGAAAGGTCGGCTCGCCCCATGCCTCTACCTCGTGCGCCTCAGGCAGAGCAAGACAGAGCTTGCGAAGCCGGGTAAGCGGTCTCGGCGGCATTGGCGGTCACCGTCCGTCGAGGCGCACGCGTTTCCAACGCTCCGCCGGATATAACGCGCCGAACAGCGCGCCGGAGGCAAAGCCGACCGCTCCGCCGATCAACACACTCTCTCCGTCGCTCCACCCACCGGGGTCATCGCCGATCCCGCTCACCACCAGCAGCGTAAGGGTGGTCAGGGCTCCGGTGAGCGCGCCCCGCCGGAGCGCGCTCCCGCCCCGCGAAGGCACCCCACGGCTCAGATCGAGGCGCTCGATCATGCGCCGCGGCAACGCCAGAGCGCCCACGCTGTCGGTTACCGCCATATAGAGTGTGTCGGGGCTGAGCGCCGTCACTCGGCCCCTCACGAATTGCCCACGGCGCCCGGCAATCTGATACTGGATCTCGGGCAGCCGGACCTGCACCCGAGCACCGGGCGCGATCCTGTCGGGCCACTGAGCGCTGAGCTCAGGGGCGCGGAGGCCGGCGAGAACCAGAAGCGGGGCCAAGAGTCGCCAGGTCATCATCGGCTTTGCTCCTTGCTGGGTGAGCTGGCTCGGGTTCTGGCCACCGCCGCACCTGCTCCTGTTGGTGATTCCCTCCAAAATGCACCTGGCCCCGTCGCCCGTCGAGCCTGAGAAGCGCAGCCGGCACTGGTTGCGCACTTTTCGCCCTTCCAGCCGTTGAACATCGGTTGACGTTCCCATCCCACTTTCCGACTCCAGATCCCAAGCACTACCGCCCAACAAAGCTGGAGGCTCCATGCGGGTCCTGCACCTACTCGGTACCTCGTTGCTGTTCGCCGCCAGCGCAGTGGCGCAGGCACCGGAGCGGAGTGGCGGGTGGAGGTTGAGCCTTGGCGCCGATGCACTCCGCTTTGCCGGCGTCGCCCGGGACACGTCGGCCCCACCACAGGCGCAGGCGTCGCTGCGCCCCAATGGACGTCTGGGGCTCCACATGGCGCTGGCCCGGAGCTTCGGTCTCTGGGGGGCCGAGCTGGAGGTGGGTTGGGCGGGCGGCCATGCCTCGGCGACCAACAGGGTGGTCGCAATAGAGGATAAAACCGCGGAGCTGAGCCGGATTCGAGTAGCGCCGGCGTTGAGCCGCCGGCTGATGGGGGTGGGCAACGGCGAGATTGCGCTCGCGCTCGGGCCGACTTTCGACCTCTGGCTGGTGGATGGCGCGCAGCGCTCGCGGGTAGGCGCGGAGGCTCGCGTGGCGCTTCGAGTGCCGGTCGGATCGGTGGAGTTGGAAAACCGGATTACGGCCGGGCTTTCCAGCAGTCCGGTCATCAGGGAGGATCTGCAGGAGGGTTTCGCGCTCAGCGGCCTGCGGGCACTGGCATTCGGGACTGGACTGCGCATCCGGCTCTGAGATCGTTCCGGCCGGAGGGGGTCGTTTCGGTGACTACCATGAATGGCTCACTTCGGGTGTGGATTGTTGCTGGGGTTCACCACAGAGGCACAGAGGTCGCAGAGCACTGCAGGGGGTCAACAGCACACCCACAAAGTCCTCTCTCGGTGTCCTCTGTGCTTCAGAGGGAGAGTGTTCTCCGCGGTCAGGCCGCCACTTGAGTGCCGCACCCCTCGCAGAATCGGCCGCCCGGAGCCAGTCGCGTGCCGCAACTCCCGCAGAGCGCCCCCAATGAAAGCGTCTGGCCGCAACTGGAGCAGTACAAGGCGTCGGGCTCCGGTCGGGGGCCACAGGTGGCACAAGCCGGCGGCATGGAGGCGTCAGCGGAGCGGAGGGCTCGCGCCCTATGAGCGATCATCGCTTCGATGTCGCCGGCACCTACTGGTTCCCCCCGCATCGCCTCGAGGGCAGCGGTGGTGTACTTGGCCTTGAGAAGCTCGTAGTCGGCGTCGGAAAGTTTCCCGGTCTCCCGGTCGAACTCGATCTCTTTGAGCGCGGTGAGCGCAACGCCTTTGGGGGTCTCCTCCGGGTCGAGCGGCTCCGGCGCAAGGCTGGTGGGCGGCCGCGGTGCTATGAGGGGCTGGAGCACCAGCCAGAGCGCCGCCGCGCCCACGAGCGCCGCGATCAGCGCCTCGGCGAGCATCTCAGTCGTCTACCTCGGCCAGGGCTCGCCGGAGCCGCTCCAACTCTTCGGGACTGGCGTTGGGCTCGGCCGGTGGCTCGGGGGCAGAGGCGGCGCTGGCAGCCCGCGACACCGCTGCCTTTCGCCGGCCCAACACCAGCAGCAGCCCAGCCCCCGCCGTCACGATCGCCGCTCCCGGCACCAGGTAACCCATCAGGTTGAAGCCCTCCGGCTTCGGCGCCATCAACGCCTTTTCGCCGTACTTCAGCACGAAGGCGTCGAGAATCTCCCGGGCGGTCTTGCCACTCTGATGCAGCGCCACCACCTCGGTGTGGAGCTGAGGAGAGTAGGTGCAGGTAAAATCGGTGGTCCGGCAGGTGAAGATGTCCAGCGTGCAGCCGCAGGAACACGCCAGGCGCTGCTCGATCGCCTGAATTTCGGCGTCGTCGTCCATGGATCGGGTGGGCCGGCGCGGCCTTCCCGCGGCGGCCGGATCCCGAAGGGTTCCTGCGTCGCCCCGGCCCGCCAGCGAATCCTGCACCGAGGAGGGCACCGCTCCGAGAGGGATGAGCGCACCCGCACCGAGTAGCCTGAAAAACCGGCGGCGAGACAGGGTGTCGCTCACTTGGCCCCCGCCCCAACCAGCGTCACCTCGTACCCGGCCTGGGCTCGGGTGGGCCCGGTTGCCAGTGGGCCTCCACCGGGCCACATGGTGAGCACCGCGCCAAAAGCCAGGACAAACCCTCCGAACCAGAGCCACCACACCAGCGGGTTGATGTTGAAGCGGTACACCGCCTCTTCGGTGCCTTGGACCGAGCCGGCAAATACGATGTACAGATCTTCCTGCAGCCCGCTCCGGATTCCCACCTCGGTCGAGGGCTCGAAGGTGGGCCGCTTGAAGCTGTCCACGTGCTGCCGCTTCTCCGAGATGATCAGGCCGGCCGGCTTGCCGTCCTTGGTCACCGACACGGTGGCGGCGGAGACGATGCGGTTGAGCGTCTCGTACTGTGAGATGCCCATGTGCGTCAGCCGATAGGTGTGGCCGAACGGGCTCGCGAGCTCCACCGACTCGCCGGGCTTGAGAGTGGCTTCCATTTCCCGGCGGAACGCCATTCCGGAGAACGCCACGAAGTAGATGAGCACGGCCAGGTGGACTACGTAGCCGCCGTACCGCCGCCGATTCCGGGCCACCAGCCGCCCGAACGCCACCGGAGCCGACTCTGCATGCATTCGCCGGCGGGCTCGTACCCCGCGGTAAAACTCCTGCACTATGGTCCCCGCCACGAAACCGGCGAGCGAGAGTGCCATGAGGGCGTAAAAATCCCGCGCCCCGAGGGCAAGGAGCACCGCCAGCGTTACTACCCCCGTGCTTACCGGCCCGATGAACTGGCGCTTCAGGTTGGCGGCCGACGCCTTGCGCCAGGCGATCAGCGGCCCGACTCCGGTGAGTGCCAGGAGCAGCAGACCGAGCGGCACGTTGACCCGATTGAAGAAGGGAGGGCCGACGGTGATCTTGGTGCCGCGCACCAGCTCGGAGAGAATCGGAAAGAGCGTTCCCCACAACACCGAGAAGGCGATGCCGACGAACAGCAGATTGTTGAAGAGGAATGCCGCTTCCCGGCTGAGAATTGACTCCAGCCGCACCTCGGCCTCGAGCGCCGGCCAGCGGGTGTAGAGCAGCGTAAAGGAGAGAACGCCGGCCACCGCCAGAAATCCCAGGAAGAAATATCCCACGTTCGACTGGGTGAAGCTGTGCACGCTCGCGATCACCCCGGAGCGGGTGATGAAGGTCCCGAAGATGCTGAGCAGGAAGGTGCCCACGATCAGCCCCAGATTCCACCGCTTGAGCATCCCCCGCTTCTCCTGGATCATCACCGAATGGAGAAACGCGGTCATGGTGAGCCAGGGCAGCAGGCTGGCGTTCTCTACCGGGTCCCAGGCCCAGTAACCGCCCCAACCCAGCTCGACGTAGGCCCACCACATGCCCAGGGTGATTCCGACCGCTAGGAACAGCCAACTGACCAGCGTCCACTTCCGGATGGCGTGGATCCAGCCGGTGTCGAGTCGGCGGGACAAGAGCGCCGCCACCGCGAAGGCGAACGGGATGGTGATCGAGATGTAGCCGAGGTAGAGCATCGGCGGATGAATCACCATACCGACGTTCTGCAGCTGCGGATTGAGCCCGCGGCCGTCCGCCGGGGTAAAGCCGAGCCGCTCGAAGGGGTTGGCGGCAAACAGCATCACGCAGACGAAGAACACCACCACCGCCGTCGTCACCCCGGCGACATGGGGCATCAGATCGGCGTATCGTCGGGGCGTCAGCAGTTGCGCCGCGCTGGCGAAGAGCGAGAGCACCACGGCCCAGAAGAGCAGCGATCCCTTCTGGCCGGCCCAGAACGCGGAAAAGGTGTAGTAGGACGGGAGATTCCGGCTGGTGTACGCCGCCACGTACTCGATGTTGAAGTCGTGGTTGATCAGCCCCACCCAGAGGGAAATTGACGCCACCACCAGGGCGCCGCAGACGGCGTACACCGAGCGTACCACGGTGGCGGAAAGCTCGGGCCGGCCCTGCCACCTGCCGGAAAAAGAGATTGCGACGCACCAGAGGCCGAGCAGGAGGGCGGCCCACAGCGCGAACTGTCCTAGCAAGGTCATGAAGAGTATCTCAGGCTTCGGGGACGGCCTCGTAGCGGGAGCCACACTTGGCGAGCACGTCGGTGGCGCGGATGATGCCATCGCGTCCCAGGCGCCCTTCGACCACCACCTCGATGTCGTTGGCGTCGGTGAAGGTGTCGGGTACCAGACCGCGATAGGTGACCGGATACCGTTTTACGCCATCGGACACCACGAAATCTATCGTCCGGGCATCCTGATCTCGTCGGATTGATCCGGGCACCACCTTGGCGCCCACCTTGAAGCCCACATTCTCGACGAAGGTGGGGTCGCTGGCGGTCTTGGCCGCGAGCTCGGTCGGGGTGAGGAAGTAGACACCGGTTTCCTTCACTCCCTCAGCGATCAGAAACCCCACGCCTCCGACGATCAGCGCGGCGCCGAGCAGAAACTTGTGACCTGCCTTCATGGTGAGCTCCAGAAAATCGAGAGTATCCCCCGCCCTGAAAACTTCCCCGCTTTTCACCCGGGATCAAGCCCCGGCACGTGCCCAGGCGAGCGCCGTCCCCACCGCGCGGTGCCATTGGGCAAGGCATCGGGCGCGGTGATCCTGATCCATTCCGGGATCGAACCGGGTAAAGCGCCGGCGGCCGAGGAAATCCTTCCAGCCGCTCCAGACCCCCAGGGTGAGGCCCGCCAGGCCGGCGGCACCTAACGCCGTGGTCTCTATCATGTCGGGCCGTTCCACCGGGGCACCGATCACGTCGGCCTGAAACTGCATCATCCAATCGTTGGCCGACGCGCCGCCGTCCACCCGCAGGGCCGGGACCGCCAATCCCTCCGGTCCGGTCATCGCGGCCAGCAGCTCCGCGCTGCTGAAGGCGATGGCCTCCAGCGCCGCCCGGACCAGGTGGGCTCGGGTGGTGCCGCGGGTGAGGCCCGTAATGGTCCCCCGCGCCTCGGGCTCCCAGTGCGGCGTCCCCAACCCCACAAACGCCGGCACGAAGTGCACTCCTCCGGTGTCGGCCACGCTCCGGGCCAGTGCCGCGCTCTCCGCCGCGTTTTCGATGAGCCCCAACCCGTCGCGCAGCCACTGCACCGCCGCCCCGGCGATGAACACACTACCCTCGAGGGCGTACGCCGGCTCTCCCCGCGGTCCGCAGGCGGCGGTTGCCAGCACGCCGTGGGTGGGCATGGGTCGGCGGTCCCCATGGTATACCAGGAGAAAGGCGCCGGTACCGTAGGTGTTCTTGGCAAATCCCGGCTGGCAGCACCCCTGGCCGAAGAGAGCCGCCTGCTGATCTCCCGCCAGCCCGGCGATGGGGAGGGCAAAGCCCAGGTGCCCGGGGTCGGTCTCCGCCACCACGCCTGCGGAGGCGACGATGCCCGGCAGCAGCTCGCGGGGCACCCCGAAGAGCGCCAGCAGCTCCGGATCCCACTCCCGGGAGCCGAGCCCGTACAGCAGCGTGCGGGAGGCATTGGTATGATCGGTGACATGCGCCCGTCCGCCGGTGAGGCGCGCCACCAGCCAGCTCTCCACCGTGCCGGCGGCGAGCTCGCCCCGCCAGGCACGGCGCCGAAGACCGGGATCCCGCAGCAACCACTCGAGCTTGGTGGCGGAAAAGTAGGGATCGGCCACCAGGCCGGTCCGCTCGCGGAGCAGTGGCTCGAGCCCGGCCTCCCGAAGCTCGCGGCAGCGGCCGGCGGTACGCCGGTCCTGCCAGACGATGGCGGGCGCCACCGGCGCGAGGGTGCGCCGGTCCCAGAGCACCACGGTCTCCCTCTGATTGGTAATGCCGAGACCGATGGGCCGCTCTCCCGACCGGGCGAGCGCCTCGGCGATGGCCTCGAGCGATGTCCGGAGGATGTCGTCCGGATCGTGCTCCACCCACCCGGGCCGGGGAAAATGCTGGGTGAGCTCCCGGTAACCGCGCCCGAGCAGCGTTCCGTCCTGATGCACGACGAGAGCGGTGGAGCCGGTCGTCCCTTGGTCGAGCGCGAGAATGGACGACATTCAGTCGAGAGCGCGGGCGACATCCCGCGGAGCGACGATTCCCCGGTCGGTAATGATAGCGGTGACCAGCTCGGCGGGGGTCACGTCGAAGGCGGGGTTCCACACCGCGGCACCGGCGGGGGCGGTGCGCCGGCCGCCCCACTCGGCGACCTCATCCGCGCCGCGCTCCTCGATCGGAATGGCGGAGCCATCGGGCGTGGCGGGATCTATGGTGGACGTAGGCGCCGCGACATAGAACGGGATGCCGTGCGCGCGGGCCGCGAGGGCGAGGCCGTAGGTTCCGATCTTGTTGGCCACGTCGCCGTTGGCGGCGATGCGGTCGGCGCCGACGAAGACGCATCCCACATCTCCCCGGCGGAGACGACTCGCGATCATCCCGTCGCCGATGAGGGTGCAGGCCACGCCGGCGCGCATGAGCTCCCAGGCGGTGAGCCGGCTCCCCTGCAGCAGCGGCCGGGTCTCCGGCACCACCACGTGCGGCCCCCGCCCGGCCGCGTGGAGTGTGTAGATCGGGGCAAGCGCGGTCCCGATTCCGCCGGTGGCCAGCGCGCCGGCATTGCAGATGGTCCCCACGACCGCCCCCGGCGGCACCAGGTCCGCACCGAGCTGGCCGATACGGACGCACATGGCGCGGTCCTCTTTCCAGATGGTGTCGGCCTCGGCCAGGAGCGCGGCCGCCAGATCCTCGCCCCGGGCGTCCGCGGCCACGGCACGCCGCTCCATTCGGCTGAGGGCCCAGCGGAGGTTTATCGCCGTCGGACGGGTGACCCCGAGTCGGGCACAGTCCTCCCGCACCCGCGCCAACCCATCCGGTCCCGCCGGCCGGCGCTTTGCCGCCATCGCCACACCCATCGCGGCGGAGATCCCGATGAGCGGGGCTCCGCGCACCCGAAGCGAGCCTATCGCTTCGGCGACGTCCTCCAGCGTGTCGAGCTCGAGATAGCACTCCTGCCCGGGCAGAAGGGTCTGATCCAGAATCCGAATGGCGTGCGTCGGCGTCCAATCAATGGGCGTGGGGATGAACATGGGGAGGAAGATACTCTGCCGCTCCGAGTGGCGGATCGGGTTAATTTGGGGACCATGACCTATTCGACCTTGCTGTTCGATCTATCGGACGGTGTGGCACTGGTGACCGTCAACCGTCCGGAGAAACTCAACGCGCTCAACGCGACCGTCATCGCCGAGCTGGGACAGGCGGTGAGCCGGATCGAGACCGATGCCGAAGTACGCGGCGTGGTGCTCACCGGTGCCGGAGCCAAGGCTTTCGTGGCCGGCGCGGACATAGCGGAACTGGCCGAGCAGGGCCCGATTGAGGGCAAGGCGCGCGCGCTGGAGGGCCAGGCGGTGTTCCGCCGGCTGGAGCGCTGCGGCAAGCCGGTGATCGCCGCGGTCAACGGCTTCGCGTTGGGCGGCGGCTGCGAGCTGGCCATGGCCTGCCACATCCGGCTGGCCAGCGATCAGGCGCGGTTCGGGCAGCCCGAGGTCAAGCTCGGCATCGGGCCGGGATATGGCGGCACGGTACGGCTCCCGCGCCTGGTCGGCAAAGGCCGTGCGCTCGAGCTGCTGCTGACGGGCCAGATGATAGACGCTCAGGAGGCCTACCGGATCGGCCTGGTCAACCGCATCGTCCCCGCCGACCGGCTCCTGGAAGAAGCCACCCGGCTCCTGCGGTCCATCCTGGAGAACGGGCCTCTGGCCGTCCGCGCCTGCCTGGAGGCGGTGGATGCGGGCCTGGAGATGACCCTGGACCACGCCCTCCTCCTCGAGGCCAATCACTTCGGCCTCCTCTCCGCCACCGCCGACATGCGCGAAGGAACGGCGGCGTTCGTGGAGAAGCGAAAGGGGGAGTTCAGGGGGAGGTGAAAGGGGAAAGGTGAAGCGAGGTCGAAAGTCAAAGGCCCTGACTGGAGCCGAGGCAGATGACCCCCGATGCGGCCGTGATTCAGGCGCCGGCCCGCTTGATACAGTCGACGTGTCGCCGGTCTGGGAACAAGACCAGGACTTCGAAGCGTGTTGTGGAATTCCGGTCGGCAGAATTCGTCTTGATTGGAGAGGACGTAACCATGAGCATCACGCTTCCCGGCGAGTCACCCGAATATCGAGCTGCCCGCGATGATCTGCTGGCCAAAGAGATCGAGCTTCGCCGCGCTATGGAAGCGGTCGCCGTCGCCCGGCGCGGCGGAGCACGTCGAAGCGGCGGGTCTTAATTTCGTCGTGATCGCCAAGGCGCCCCTTGAACGCGTGATCGCCTTCGCCAAGGATCGCGAATGGCGGAGCCTGCGGCTGCTATCGGCGGCTGGGAACAGCGGAAATGCTGTACGCCTCCACCGACCCGACCAGGATCCTCGCCACAACGGCACTCTCGAGCCGCTCTGGAACATCTTCGACTTACCCCCGAGGGTCGTCCGTCCGATTGGCACGAACAGCTGGATTACGACACCGGCCAGGACATTAAGCCGGCGCGCACGCCGGCGTAGAGGCCAATGCGTTTCAACCGGGTCACGCTTCCGGCGTGAGCATGGATGGACAACGGAGGATTTGAAGGCGATGAGCGATGAGGTCGCCGCCGAGCTGCGCCGGCGCCGGAGCCACTTTCGACCTTCTACCTTCAACCTTCTTTTCACTTTCCCCTTTCACCTCCCATCCCCTTCTCCCACCTACAATTATCCCCGCTTTCCCGCTATTTTTACGGGATGGCGAGAGCGACAATCTGGTGGCTGGCGGCGGCGCTCTTGGTGGGGTGCGACGAGCGGGAACGGCTGACCTTTCCCGGCACCGGACCCGGCGGCGGCTCGGAAGACGAAGTCGGGCCGGTCACCACCATAAGCATCCCGTCAGCCGATTCCCTCCTCACCGAAGGCGATCCGTTCATCGTCTCCGGGCAGACCGTAGATGCCAATGGAGTAGATACCATCTACTTCGAGACCGAAGGCGCAAACCAGAGCTTTCTGCCGTTTGCCGGCAGTGGCCAGCACACAGTGGATTTCGGGCTGCCCCTCTCGACCGGTGGCCACAGCGGCGAGACCATCGAGATCCGTGTCTACGGCGTTGACGTGCTGGGCAACCGGGGTGAGGGCGTGACTCGGCGGCTTTCCGTCGAGTAGTGCGGCTCCGCCATCTGGTCGCCCGCGGCTTCCGCAACCTCGCCGACCTCGAGTGCGAGCCGGGCGCCGAGGGAGTGGCGCTGCTGGGAGCCAACGCGCAGGGCAAGACCAACCTCCTGGAGGCGATCTACTACCCGGTGCTCTTCCGCTCGGTGCGCGGCGCGGCGGATCAGGACGTGGTGCGGTTTGGCGGGTCGGGATTCCATGTCGAGGTCGGGCTCACCGGTGGCAAGGTCGAGACGGTCGGCGCCACCTATCTGGCCGCCGGCCGGCGGAAGCGGATCGTGATGGATGGCGAGGACTCCGTTCGGGTCAGTGACACGGTGGGGTCGTGGCTGGCGGTCGCCTTTCTACCATCCGATGTGGGCCTCGCCTCCGGGCCCGCCGCCGCTCGCCGGCAATATCTCGACCGGCTGCTCTCCCTCGCCGACCGCCGCTACCTGCGAGCCCTCACCCGCTATCGGGCGGCGTTGGCTCAGCGGAACAGCGCGCTGCGGCAGGGGCGCTTCGATGTCGCGCATGCTTTCGACGCGCCTTTGGCCGAGTCGGGGGCGGAGGTGGTTCGAACTCGAGAGCGGTGGGCCGCCGGCGCGGCGGAGCAGTTCGCCGCCGAGTTCGACTGCCTCGGTGAGCCGGGGGCGGCGCGCCTCTGCTACCAATCGGGGCCCGGACTGTCGGATGCCGGAGCGTGGCCGGCGGTGCTGGAAGCCAGCCGGGCGCACGACCGGGCTCGGGGCATGACCACGGTGGGACCCCATCGCGACGACCTGGTCCTCGACATCGGCGAGCGGTCCTTGAGGGAATACGGCTCCACCGGCCAGCAGCGCAGCGCGGCGATCGCCCTCAAGCTGATCGAGATTGCCACCCTGCGACAGGCTCATACCACCGAGCCCGCGCTGCTGCTCGACGATGTCTTCGCCGAACTGGACGGCGAGCGCCAGACGCGCCTGGCCCGCCGGCTCCTGGGTGCCGGGGAGCGGCAGGTGTTCCTCACCGCTCCCCGGTCGGACGAGCTGCCGCCGGAGGTGGGGTTGCCGCGATGGAAGATAAGAGAGGGAAAAGTGGAAAAGGGAAGTGGAAAGTGACAAGGGAAAAGTGACAAGAAATCGTGACCAGCTCTTACCACTTGCCACTTTCGACTTGCCCCTTTCGACTGCGCGCTGAGCACTATGTCTAAACCGACCCCCCTCTCCGACGCTCTCTCGAGCTATCTCAAGCAGTCCGGCTTTTCCAAGCGGCTCCAGCAGGCGGGGATCGTCGAGGCGTGGGCGGAGCTGGTCGGACCGCAGATTGCCGCGGTCACCGAGCCCGAGTCGGTCACCCCCGACGGAGTGCTCCGGGTCCGGGTCGCCACGGCGGCGTGGGCCAATGAATTGAGTCTGATGACGCCCCGGATTCTGGCCCGGCTCAACGCGGGCAGGACGGGGCGGGTGAAGGAAATCCGCTGGATGCCCGGTCCTCTCGACCGGCGCCGGCCCTGAACAGTGGAGACCATGGCCAAAAACCAGTCCGCCGTCCTCGACGGCAACCGAGAGCCCGGCGACGCCGGCCGGCCCGCGCGCGACTCCAATTCGGAGTATCGGGCCGACTCGATCCAGGTCCTCAAGGGTCTGGAGGCGGTGCGCAAGCGTCCCGGAATGTACATCGGGTCCACCAGCGAGAACGGGCTGCACCATCTGGTCTACGAGGTGGTGGACAACTCGATTGACGAGGCGCTGGCGGGGCACTGCGACACCATCAGCGTGACCATCCACGCCGACAACTCGATCACGGTGCAGGACAACGGGCGCGGCATTCCGGTGGACATGCACCCGACGGAGAAGATGCCGGCGGTCGAAGTCGCACTGACGGTGCTCCACGCCGGCGGCAAGTTCGACAAGAGCAGCTACAAGGTGTCGGGCGGTCTCCACGGGGTGGGCGTGTCGGTGGTCAACGCGCTCTCCGAGCGGCTCGAGGTGCTGGTGGACCGCGACGGGCAGCGGCACCACATGGGCTTCGTGCGGGGCAAGACGGTCAAGAAGCTGTCGGTGCTGGGCAAGACCAAGACCAGGGGAACCCAGGTCCGGTTCAAGCCCGACCCCGAGATCTTCACCGTGCTCGAGTTCCATTACACCACCTTGGCCGACCGGCTCCGCCAGCTCGCGTTCCTCAACAAGGGCGTCACCATCAACCTCAAGGACGAGCGGGAGGAGTCGGCCCAGAGCGAGACCTTCTTCGCCAAGGGCGGCCTGGTCCAGTTCGTCGAGTGGCTCAACCGGAACAAGAAGCCGCTCCACCCCAAGCCGATCGCCTTTACCGCCGTGAAGGACGACGTCGAGGTGGACATCGCCCTGCAGTACGAGGACGGCTACAACGAGAACACCTTCACCTTCGTCAACAACATCAACACCCACGAAGGCGGCACCCACCTCACCGGGTTCAAGTCGGCGCTCACCCGGACCATCAACGACGTGGCCAAGCGCCGGGAGTTCCTCAAGAAGGAAGATTTCACGCTCTCAGGCGAGGATATCCGCGAGGGGCTCACCTGCGTGCTCCACGCTAAGGTACGGGAGCCGCAGTTCGAGGGGCAGACCAAGACCAAGCTGGGCAACAGCGAGGTCGAGGGAATCGTGAAGGCGGTGGTCAACGAGCATCTGGGCAGCTACCTGGAGGAGCACCCTCCGGTGGCCCGGAACATCATCGAGAAGGCGGTGAGCGCGGCTCGCGCGCGCGAGGCGGCCCGCAAGGCGCGCGACCTGGTCCGCAAGAAGTCGGGGCTGGAGAACGCGGTGCTGCCCGGCAAGCTGGCCGATTGCTCGATTGACGACCCGGCCCACTCCGAGATCTACCTGGTGGAAGGTGACTCGGCCGGCGGCAGCGCCAAGCAGGGCCGCGACCGGTCGTTCCAGGCCATCCTTCCGCTGCGAGGCAAGATCCTCAACGTGGAACGGGCGCGGATTGACAAGATTCTCGGCAACGAGGAGATCCGGGCGATGATCACGGCCATCGGCACCGGCGTCCGGGACGACTTCTCCCTGGCCGACGCCCGCTACCACAAGATCATCCTGATGACCGACGCCGACGTGGACGGCGCCCACATCCGCACGCTGCTGCTCACCTTCTTTTTCCGGCAGATGCAGGAGCTGATCGAGGCGGGATACGTCTACATCGCGCAGCCGCCGCTCTACCGGGTGGCCAAGGGCAAGGAGGAGTTCTACGCCTATACCGAGCCCGAGCGGGACGAGTTCGTGCGGCGGGTCTCCAACGGCGAGGGCAAGGGCAGCGTCAGCATCCAGCGCTACAAGGGCCTCGGCGAGATGAATCCGGGGCAGCTCTGGCGCACCACGATGGACCCGGCCACCCGCACCATTCTCCGGGTCACCATGGAGGACGCCTTGACGGCGTCGAGTCTATTCGAGGAACTGATGGGCGACGAGGTGGAGCCGCGGCGGCAGTTCATCGAGAAGAACGCGAAGTACGTGAATAACCTGGATGTGTGAGACCGAGCGCCTCGGGTGAAGATCGTCACGGTCATCGGAGCACGTCCGC
>JACCQZ010000219.1 GCA_013813875.1 Gemmatimonadales bacterium
GGCGGACTGCCATTGATGTGCAGGCCGAGCACCGCTGCCGGCTTGGGATTGGAGAACACTCCCTCCTCGACCATCATCTTCGCCCCGCCCCGCTCTCCAGGCGGCACTCCCTCCTCTGCCGGCTGAAGCTGTATTGGTCCGCTCGGCCGTCTACATGCTCCCCTCCGAGACCTTGCTCCGGACTCATGTAATGGGGAGTACCGACCGCCATTCCCGTCTCGGTGAGCTTGTCGCCCCCGGCCTGGCTCAGCGCCCGCGCAATGCCGAAGTCGGCAACCAGGGCGTGGCCCTCCTGGATCAGAACGTTTTCGGGCTTGATGTCGCGGTGAATGATGTGGCGTGAATGCGCGCATTGAAGCGCGTCCGCGATCTCGCAGGTGAGCTGGATGGCGTCGGGCAGGGGAAGCTGCTCCTCCCGGTCCATCCGTGTCCGCAGCGACTCGCCCTCCACGAAGGGCATGACGTAATAGAGGAAACCGGCGGCCTCGCCGGAGTCGTACAGGCCGAGGATGTTGGGGTGCTGGAGCTGGGCGGCGACCTTGATCTCGCGGAGAAATCGGTCGGAGCCGATGGAGGCGGCCAGCTCGGGGCGAAGAACTTTGATCGCCACCCGCCGGTCGTGCCGCGTATCGGTGGCCAAGTAAACAGTGGCCATACCGCCCTGACCAATCAGGCGCTCCACGGCGTACCGCTCCTGGAGTGCGGCTCGTAGCGAGTCGAGCGGATCGATCACCGAAGCTGCCTCAATGGCGGGGGTGACGGTTACAAGATAGGGGCGCGCGGAAGGGTGGGCCAGCCGCGACTCATGGGAAGGACTTATAAGGGCCTAGACGGCAACCCCGGCCAGCGCCTCCCGCATTGCCGCGGCGGAGCTCCAGCGGTCCTTGGGGCTCTTGGCCAGGGCTTTGGAAATCCCGGCCGCAAGATCGGGCGGGGTCTCGCTGCGGAGCTTCCGAATGTCAGGGGGCGGCTGAGTGAGGTGAAGCTGGAGCACGACCGCTTCGTTGCGGTGAACGAACGGTGGCTCGCCCGCGAGGCACTCATAAAGCATGCAGCCCAGCGAGTAGAGATCGCAGCGGTAGTCGATGTCTGTCAGCGCTGTGATCTGCTCCGGGCTCATGTAGGTGGATGTGCCCACCGCGATTCCCGACCGGGTGAGCTGGTCCGTACCCGAGGCTGCCACCGCTCGGGCAATGCCGAAGTCCAGAAGCACGGCTCCGTCCGACGAGGACAAGACCACATTAGCCGGTTTTACATCCCGGTGAATGATCCCTTTCCCGTGCGCATGGTCGAGGGCGTCCAGCAGATCACTGGCAATACGGAGGGTCTCGGCCACCGGCAGGCGGGGGGATCGGTCGAGATATTCCCTGAGCGTCAACCCCTCCATGTAGCTCATGACGTAGTAAACCAGCCACTCCTGCTCCCCCGAATCGAGCAGGCGCGCGATGTGGGGGTGGTCCAACTGGGAGGCCAGCTTGATCTCACGGAGGAAACGGTCAGCGGCAACGCTGACCAGCAGCTCGGGATGGAGGATCTTCAGCGCAACGGCGCGGCCACCCGGGTCTCGGGCCAGGAAGATACGCGCGTTGCCGCCGCGGCCTATCTCCCGCTCTACCTCGTACCGTCCCGTGAAGGCTTGGCGCACCAACGCCAGCATGTCGCGCCTGATGACCGCTCCTTGTAGGGGTCGCCCTCAATGGTGGGGCTTAGGCCCCGGCAACGCAAGCAGCAATCGACTTAGAGCAGATGTCGCTACGAATTCCGCGCCGGAAGGCCCACCACACGGCGCCCCAAACGTTGGAGCGCTGAAGCGTGATGCGGGCCCGCCCAGTCATGCCGGGGCGCAAGGACGTTCCCGCCGCCAGGCGGAGCCGGGCTGTGAGGGCCTGTCCTGAATCTATGGCCACCGCCACAGCCGCAATTCTTGCGCTGACAGGAGCATTCAGGGTGGCATCCTGGAGCAGCCGGACCGGATGACCGGAACGGACCAGGGTGCCGCCGGCGCCGCTCAGGGCGATTCTAATCTCTACCGAATCAGAGCGGCCCAGCTGGATGAGAATCTCGCCGGTCGAGACCCAGCGGCCGACAAGTTCCTCCGGCCGGGGCGTTACAACCACCCCGGTCCCGAGAGCTCGAATGCGGAGCGCATGCACCCTTTCCCCCAGACCGGCCAGCGTTGCCTCCTCTCCCGAGCGGGCCGCATCGACCTGGGCGGCCTCGGAAAAGCGCTCACGTCCCCGGGCCTGAGCCGATCGATTGGCCAGGGAGTCGGTAATACGGCGGAGCGCCACCAGCTCGCGCTCGAGGCCCAGGCTTCGGATCCGCAGAAGCGGGGTTCCCGCGGTCACCCGAGTGCCTTCGAGCACCTGCACCCGTTCAACTATGCCGCTGTCAGGAGCTGTGTGGATGCTGCTGAAGACCATGTTTGCCCAGGGGTTACTGGCGGTCGACGAAGACTCGGCGCGAAGGGAATCATCGCCAGCACCGCCGGGCTCAGCATCCTGCTCCAGGAGGGGATCGGCGACACCATCCGCGTCTCCCTCACCCCGGCGCCCGGCGGCGACCGTACCGAGGAGGTCCA
>JACCQZ010000245.1 GCA_013813875.1 Gemmatimonadales bacterium
TCCGAGCTCCGCACCACAAAAACACAGCCGAGGTTCTCCCCGTCCCGATCGGCATTCCAGCAGCGCTCCCGTTTGGAGTCGAACCCCTGGACAAACTCCGCCACGATACCGGCAACCAGGGATTCGAACCGCTCGTCCCAGCCGTATTCCTGAGCGTAGAACTGCCCGTGCCGCTGCACCACCCATCCCAAGTCTCCTGGATATGGCGGCCGGATTAGATACGGGCGCTGGTGACCCTCGCTCTGGTTCCCTCTCAGCAGACGCTCGATAGCGCGCATCGCGCCGAGAAGTCTGGTGCGGTCGGCAGGGGCCAGCGGCTGCAGCAGCTCGCCGACCTGTGCATTGGAGCGGGCATCAAGGTCGCTGAAGGCATTGCGGCCGGCATCGGTGAGCTCGAGAAGAGCCCGGCGGCCGTCGGTATCGGAGGGCCGGCGCCGAAGGAGCCCGCGAGAGCTCAGGGCGCGCAGCAGGCGGCTCACGTACCCGGGGTCCAGTTTAAGATCCCGTCCCAGCTCCGCGGCGGTGGATCGGGAACGATGGGCCAGCTCGTAGAGCACGCGAACTTCCGCGAGAGAAAACGCGCTCTGAAGCAGCCGTTCCTGCAGCACACCGATCTGGCTGGTGTAGAAGCGGTTGAACCGGCGCACCGCCGCCGTCTCGGAATCATCTGCTGGGGCCATGTTGCCATGATCAACAATATTCTTGCCATTGTCAATGACATCCTCGCTGGTGTGATCTACGACCACGTGTGGGAGACAGTGGCTCTCTAGGTTAGGTGCTCATCGCTTTCGACCGGCCCGCGACCGGGCACCCACCGCGCGCGAGCAGAACGCCAAAGCCAGGAGCACACGACGCATGAGGAACCTGTTGATCGTTACCGCCGCGCTCGCGGTTACCGCGTGCGCCAATCGCGCCGAAGACGAAGTCGGCGCGGCCCCCGATCAGGGGGATACGACCGCTGTTACCCAGGTTGTGGATACCACCCGCCTGGGACCGCCGGGAACCGGCGGCCGGCCCGGTGACGCGACCATTACCGTCGACAGCATCGGCGGCGACAGCGCCCAGGTTGGAAGCGGGGACGCGACGCAAGACAGCTCGCTGGTGGGCCAGGACAACTCCGCCCCAGGCGGTACCGGCACCGGGGCGGATTCGACCGTGTGGGAGGATTCGACCCAGTCGCAGTAAGCCAGGCGGGACTGGCTCTCTCTCGTTGGGGAGCCGGCTCCACCTCACCGACCTCGCCGAGCCCGACGATCGCCCGACGGTCGATGGGCTCGGTTTGTACCTGCATTCTTTGGCGGGCCTCCCGCCCGCGCCGGGAGGCTGCACGGTATCCGCCCTTCACCTCGGGTGAATAGCTTGGACACTGTCCAACAGCCCGGCGACGCCTTGCTGATCCGGGGACCGGAAGGCCAGGAAGGGTCTGTCCTCGACAGTACCGACCGTTTCTATCGCTCGCTGGTCGAGCAGATGCTGGAGGGCGCTGCCCTGCTCAGCCCCGCCGGCGGCATCCTGTATGCCAACCCCCAGCTGGCCGATCTCGTCCAGGTCAAGGCCGACGAGCTTCTCGGCCTTCTCATGCGGGACTTCGTCTGCTCCTCGGATCTACTCTCCTTCGATCGATTCCTCGGCAGCGCCCTGGGAGGACGAGCCAAGGAAGAAGTGTCCCTGATGGCCAGAGACGGATCGCTGTCACCCGTCTATATCTCCGGCAGCACCCTCGGGGCGGACGGGGCCAACGGCATCTGTCTCATCGTCACCGATCTCACCCTGCAGAAGCGGAACGAGCAACTCGCCGCCGATGAGCGGCTGGCCCGCTCGGTGCTGGAGCACGTGACCGAGGCGGTAGTGGTGTGCGATGCGGAGGGCCGCATCATTCGGATGAGTGAGGAGGCCTCACGGCTGACGTTGGCCGGCGTGGGCGCGTGGTTCAGCGATGCCTACCCGCTCCGACTCTCGAGCACCGAGATCCGCTCGGCGCAGCGAATCGTGGGCTACGCCTCCTCAGGAGGGCAATTGCGGGGGCTCGACGCGGCCTTGGAAGACCCGCAGGGCCGGAGTCGGTCGGTGGTCGTGGCGGCGGGGCCGCTGTGGGGCGTCGGCCAGCGGGTGATCGGCTGCATCGTCGTGCTCACCGATTTTACCGAGCACCGGCGGATTCAGGAGGGGTTGCGGCTCGCCCAGCGCCTGGAATCAATCGGCCGGCTGGCCGGCGGCATGGCGCACGAGATCAACAATCAGATGGCCGTGGTGCTGGGGTTCGCGGAGTTCGCCCTGAAGCAGGCGGGGCTGCCGTCGCAGGCGACTCAGGACATCACCCACATCCACCGGGCGGCTGAGCGCGCCGCCACCGTCACCCGGCAGCTCCTGGCGTTCAGCCGGCGTCAGCTCCTGCAGCCCAGCGTGGTGGGTATCAATGCGATGGTCGGAGAATTCGAGCCCGTCATCCGCCGCGTCATGCCCGACCACATCGAGCTGGTCACCGCGCTGGTCGCCTCCCCCGACCTGGTGCGGGTGGACGTGAGTCAGTTCGAGCAGGTGATGCTCAACCTGGCCCTCAACGCCTTCGATGCGATGCCGAGCCGGGGGACGCTCACCATCGAGACCTCTCGAGAGACGATGGGTGAACAGCAACAGCGCCCGGGCGCGCTCATCCTGATGCTTCCCGGCCCCTACCTGCGTCTGGCTTTCTCCGATACCGGTACCGGAATTCCGGGCGACGTCATGGAGCACATCTTCGAGCCCTTCTTCACCACCAAGGCCGTCGGCAAGGGAACCGGGCTCGGACTCTCCACCGCGTACGGTATCGTCAAGCAGAGCTCCGGCTATATCTGGGTCAGCAGCGCCGACGGCGAGGGCACCACCTTCGAGATCCTGCTCCCCGCCGTGGGCGCCGAGACCGCGCCGGCCGGCGCGGCGGTCAGCGGCGCGGCCGCGGGCAGGGGCGAGGCGGTGCTGGTGGTCGAGGATGAGCCGCTGGTGAGGGAGCTCGCGGCTCGCACTCTCCGCGAGAGCGGCTATGTGGTCTACGAGGCGATGGACGGACTCCAGGCGCTGGAGAAGCTGCCGGCAATACAACCGATTCAGCTCGTCGTCTGCGACCTCGCCATGCCGCGAATGAACGGCCCGCAGTTGATCATCCGCATGAAGGAGACGCATCCGACCGTGCCGGTGCTGCTCATATCCGGATTACCCGATCAAGCCGGGTTGCGGGCCGAGTGCGTCGAGGGGCAGGCGGTGCTGCTGAAGCCATTTCCACCGGGGGCGCTGGTCCAGGCGGTCCGGGAGCTGCTGGACGGGGCGCCACCTTAGGCGGATATACAACCTTTTGCCGGTCTTCACCATCCAAGTCCACGAAATCCCCACCGAGACATTCGTCCCCCATCGGACTTGGAGACCAGCATGCACATCGTCCCTCCGCCGCTCACCTCGTTGCTGGCGTCGTTGGTCATGCTCATCCATGCGGCCGGCGGCTCACTCGCCGCGCAGTCGCACTCTCCTGACTACGACGACGTAGATCCATGGGCTGGAGTACAACCCCCCACCCAAGGCCCGGACTCGTCCGCGGTGGCTGGTTTCATCAGGTCTCTGGCGGCAACCGATCCCCTCGTGTGCCAGTTTGTGGCCCATTCGATCGGGAACAACTGGAGCCACTGGGAGGGAGGCTACGAGTCCGGGAGGTTGAACGCTGAGGACACCCACGAAAAGGCTCGGCAGGCACTCAGCCGCCGGATAACGGACCACGCGGCGCTCTCCCACCTGGCGCGATCGCTGGGACATCAGCACTCGTGCGTCCGCCGGGTGGCGGCTCGCATGCTGGGCCAGAGCGAAGCCGCCGAGGCGGTGCGTCAATTACGTGAAGCTCTGCGACACCAGCACCCGCGAGTGCGCGAGGCCGCGGCGCTGGGACTCGCCCATGCCGAGGATCCTGCCACCCTTCACGATCTCACCCGTGCCTTGCGCGACCGTGAACCGGCCGTCGTACGGATGGCCGTGTATGCTCTGGGTCAGCTGAAAGATGCGCGGGGGGTAAAACCCCTGGGCGACCTCCTCCGATCCAATGACCCACGGACTCGCGCCGCGGCCGCAACCGCTCTCGGCGAGATCGAGGACACCAGAGCCACCGATCGTCTCACGCCGCTGGTGCGGGACGGCGAACCCCTGGTGCGGCTCGCCGCCATCGAGGCCTTGGGAAAAATAGAGGATCACCGTGCCACCACGGCCCTGGGGCAGGCCCTCAGGGACGGCGACCCCGCGGTGCGCCGCGCCGCGGCAACGGCGCTGGGCGAGATCGAGAATCCGAAGTCGGCCGACGCCCTGGCACAGGCCATCAGCGACCCCGACGTGGTGGTGCGCCGGCTGGCCGCGCAATCACTGGGCGAGCTGGACGATCTGGCACGGGCTCCCGCCCGGCTCCTCGCCGCCATCGGGGACCCTGACCCCGAGCTCAGGGTGATCGCCGCGATGTCGCTGGCGGAGATCGCTGACTCGACTGTCGTTCCGGCGCTCTCAAAGGCGTACGCAGGCGCCGAGCCCCGCCTCCGGTACGCCATCGTCAAGGCACTCTCGGAGACGGATGACCGGCGGGGTGACGCGGTGCTCTCAGTCGCCGCGAGGGACAAGGAGAATGCCATCAGAGACATGGCGGCCGAGACGTTGGAGGACCGCCGGGAGGATGATGATGATGATGAGTGAAGTATCCGGCCGCCGCTCAGACGTCCCGCAAGCGATAGCCTACACCGGGTTCCGTCGCCAGAAGGCGCGGCCTGGCCGGATCACTTTCGAGCTTGTGCCGAAGCTGGGCCATGTATACCCGCAGATAGTGGCTCTGGCCTACGTAGTTGGGCCCCCAGACCTCCTGGAGGAGTTGCCGGTGCGTGATGACCCTTCCCGCATGTCTGATCAGCGCTG
>JACCQZ010000284.1 GCA_013813875.1 Gemmatimonadales bacterium
TTTTCCAGCGCCATCGGCGAGCTGCTCGCCGACCTGGCTCTTCACGGCGAGACCCCGTTCGATCTCGCGCCGTTTGGGCTCCGAGCTACCGGGCCTTGACCTTGGCCCAGGAATCCCGCAGCGCCACCGTCCGGTTGAAGACGAGCGCACTCTTGCGCGAGTCCACTGGATCGCTGATGAAATACCCGGCCCGCTCGAACTGGTAGCGCGAGCCGGGCGGATCCTCTGCCACGCTCGGCTCGACCTTGGCAGCACGCATGGTGACGAGCGAATCGGGATTGAGCGCGGCGACGAAGTCCCCGCCCTCCGGCAGTGCGTCGGGATCCGGCACCGCGAACAACCGATCGTACAGCCTGAGCTCGCAATCGAGCGCGTGGCCGGCCGACACCCAGTGGATGGTGCCTTGAACCCTCCGACCGTCGGGCGCGTCGCCGCCGCGAGTGGCCGGATCGTAGGCGGCGTGGACCTCGACGATTTCCCCCGCCGCGTCCTTCACCATGCCGGTGCAGGTGACGAGATAGCCGTACCTGAGCCGAACCTCGCGACCCGGCGCGAGGCGAAAGAACTTCTTCGGCGGATCCTCCATGAAGTCGTCCCGCTCAATCCAGAGCTCGCGGGAGAAGGGCACGGGGCGCGAACCCGTTTTGGGCACGTCGTGCGGATAGAGCGGCGCGTCGAGCGTCTCGACTTGGGTCTCGGGATAGTTGGTGATCACCAGCTTGAGCGGCCGGGCCACCGCCATCACCCGCGGCACCTGCATGTTGAGATCGTCGCGCACGGCGTGTTCGAAGGTGGCGAGCTCGATCCGGGCGTCCGAGCGCGCCACGCCGATCCGGTCGGCAAATGCGCGGATGGCCTCGGGCGTCACCCCGCGCCGCCGCAGTCCGGCGATCGTGGGCATCCGCGGGTCGTCCCACCCGGCCACGTGCCCTTCGGACACCAGCCGCAGCAGCTTCCGCTTGCTGAGCACGGTGTAGTCCAGCTCGAGCCGGGCAAACTCCGTCTGCTCGGGCGGCCGGTCGAACCCTGCCTCGCGTACCAGCCAGTCGTACAGCTCCCGGTTGTCCTTGAATTCCAGGGTGCAGAGCGAGTGGGTAATCCCCTCGAACGCGTCCGACAGGCCGTGGGCGAAGTCGTAGAGTGGATACACGCACCACGCCGTGCCGCGCCGATAGTGCGCCGCGTGCCGGATCCGGAGCAGCAGCGGATCGCGCATGAGCATGTTGGGATGGGCCATGTCGATCCGGGCTCGGAGCACGTGGGCGCCATCGGGAAACTCGCCCGCCCGCATCCTTCGCAGGAGGTCGAGGTTCTCCTCGACCGCGCGGCCGCGGAACCGGCTCGGCATGCCGGCCACCGTCACCGTGCCGCGACCCTCTCTGATCGCCTCCTCGCTCTGGGAGTCCACGTACGCCTTCCCGGCCCCGACCAGCGTCTCGGCGATCTGGTACAGGCGCTCGAAATAGTCGCTCGCGAAGCGTTCCTCGTCCCAGGCGAACCCGAGCCAGCGGACATCGTCCCGGATGGCGTCGACGTAGCGAAGGTCTTCGGTGGTGGGGTTGGTGTCGTCGAACCGGAGGTTGCAGCGGCCCCCGGACTCGCGGGCGATCCCGAAATTCAGGCAGATGGATTTGGCGTGGCCGATGTGGAGGAAGCCGTTCGGCTCGGGCGGAAAGCGGGTGTGGATCGGCCGCCCGAAGCGGCCGCTCAGGGCGTCCTCGGCCACCTTCTCGCGGAGGAAGTCCTTGCGCGCGGTGGCGTCGGGCGGGGTCGTGTCGGGGGCGCTGGGGCGGTCGGCGTGGGTCACACCTGAAAGTTAAACGGCGACGTGAGGTTCGACCAACGCTCCTGGGCGAGCCGCGAATCGCCGGACCAGCTTCGGGTGACCGGTCGCGGGGACCTGCTCCCGCTGCGGGGTTCCTGACTCGCCGGAGAAAGTGGATTGACGCCCCCGATGCGAGCCTGCATCTTCTCCGGGCGAGGAATTTTTTCAGCCGTCCACGGGAGGTTGGCCCATGAAGAGAGCGTTCAATGTGCTTGCCACATGCGTCATGGTATTCGTTGCCGGCGCGCAGCTCGCGGCCGCCCAGGCGCCGCAAGCGCCCCAGCCGGGCCCCGAGCATGCGCGGCTCGGGTACTTCGTCGGCAGGTGGACGGTGGAAGGGGAGATGAAGCCGGGTCCGATGGGTCCCGGCGGAAAGATGACGTCGTCCGACACCTGCGAGTGGTTCGAGGGGCGGTTCAGCGTGATCTGTCGCGCGGAAGGAACCGGGCCAACGGGGCCGAGCAAGAGCCTTGGCATCCTCGCCTACAGCACCGAGGAGAAGGTCTACACCTACTACGGCGTGGACAATTCCAACATGGCGATGGCGAGCGTCCCTCGGGGCACAGTGCGGGGTGATACATGGACCTACACCGATGCAGGCACGATGGGCGGCGAGAAGGTAAAATCGCGGGTTACGATCAAGGAGCTCTCCCCTACCGCGTACACCTTCCGGATGGAAATGCAGGGGCCCGACGGGAAGTGGATGCCGTTTATGGAGAGCAAAAACTCCAAGGTGCAGTAAATCGGGCACTCGACATTGCAAAGGGGCTGGCACCTTGTCGGGTGCCAGCCCCTTTTGCCGTACTCGGGCGGCGACTAGAGCGCGCCGCTACTCCTCCTCCGCCATCAACGCCGCCGCCGTCAATACCGGCACCGGCACCGGCACCGGCTCCTCCACCCGCGGCGGCGGCGCCTCGTAGCCCGCCGGCGGCTGAATGTCTATCTCGGCGTACCGGTAGATGCCGGAGCCCGCCGGGATGAGGTGGCCGATGATGATGTTCTCCTTGAGGCCGAGGAGGTCATCCTTGGCTCCACGGATCGCCGCGTCGGTCAACACCCGCGTGGTCTCCTGGAATGACGCCGCCGAGATGAACGACTGCGTCGTGAGACTCGCCTTGGTGATGCCCAGCAGCACCGGCTCCGCCTGCGCCGGCTCGCCCTTCCGCTTCTGGACCCGGTCGTTCTCGTCCCGGAAGCTGAGCCGGTCTACCGTTTCGCCCTCGAGGAAGTCGGTGTCACTCGGCTCGGTCACCCGTACCTTCTGCAGCATCTGGCGCACGATGACGCCGATGTGCTTGTCGCTGATGCGCACGCCCTGCAGCCGGTAGACCTCCTGCACCTCGTTGAGCAGATACTCCTGTACCGCGCGCGGACCCTTGATGAGCAGGATGTCGTGCGGGTTGACCGGTCCTTCGGTCAAGCGGTCGCCCGCCCGTACCCGGTCGCCTTCGTGCACCCGGAGGTGCTTGCCGGCCGGCACCTCGTACAACTGAGGCTCGACGCCTTCCTCCGCCGGCTCCGGATAGACGTAGATCTCGCGCTTGCCGCGCTTGATCTCGCCGAACTTGACCACGCCGTCCACCTCGGAAATGGTGGCCGGATCCTTGGGCCGCCGAGCTTCGAACAGCTCGGCGATGCGGGGCAGACCACCCGTGATGTCGCGGGTGCGGTACGCCTGCCGCGGGATCTTGGTGACCGTGATCCCCTTCAGCACCTTGACCGGCGTGCTGAGGAAGACCGTCTTGTCCTTGCTCTCCTTCTTGGTCTTGCTCGGCCAGGCCTCGTTGAT
>JACCQZ010000293.1 GCA_013813875.1 Gemmatimonadales bacterium
CAGGGCTTCGAGCTGAGCGCCGGCTACACCCACTCCAACTCGAAGGACGCGATCTCCCTCACCAGCAGCCAGGCCTTCTCCAACTATCAGTTCGCATCGGTTGACGGGCCGCTGGAAGGACGCAACCTGCGCACCTCGTTCTTCCACGTCCCCCATAAGGTCACCGTGAGCGGGACCGTGAACCTCCCGCTGCGCTCGAGCTTCTCGCTGATCTACATCGGGCGCTCGGGTGAGCCGTACGGCTGGATCGTCAACGGCGACGCCAACGCCGACGGAATCAACGGCAACGACCTGCCCTTCGTTCCGGGGGACGCGAGCCAGATCAGCCTCGCCGATCCCACCCAGTTCGCGGCGCTCGACGCTTTCATCGAGAGCCAGGCCTGCCTGCGCGACGCGCGCGGCGGATTGCTGGAGCGGAACTCCTGCCGCAACCCGTGGCTCAACTTCCTCAACGCCCGGCTGGGCACCTCGATTCCCACGATCGGCGGCCAGGGGCTGGACCTTTCGCTCGACCTGTTCAACGTGCTCAACTTCCTCGACCGCGACTGGGGACTCTACAAGCAGGTGAGCGAGTTCGAGGCCGGCCCCCGCTTCCTCAACGCGGTCGGATTCGATGCGGCCAACAACCGGCCAATCTACTCCTTTGCCGCTCCGAGAAGCATCGAGCAAACGGTGTATGGCGAGAACCCGTCAGGCTCCCCGGCCGGGGTCAACCGGTCGCGCTGGACGGTGCAGCTGGGAGCCAAATATCGGTTTTAGACCGTTTGTCAGCCTGAGCGGAGCGAAGGTGCTCATCTCCACCGTTCGGCGATGGGCAGTGTTTCGGCCCCTTCGCTCCGCTCAGGGTGACAACGCCGCGGTGCACCCTGACAGCCGGAACCCATTATGAACGACGCCTGGATCACCGGCGCGGTCCGCACTCCCGTCGGGCGCGCCGGTGGCGCGCTGGCGGAGGTCCGGCCGGACGATCTGGCCGCTGCCGCTATTCGCGGCCTGGTTGACCGCCTGGCCATACCCCATGACCGCATAGACGATGTGATCCTGGGCTGTGTCAACCAGGCCGGTGAGGACAACCGGAATGTGGCCCGCATGGCGCTGCTGCTCGCCGGGCTTCCGGTGGAGGTGCCGGGCCAGACGGTCAACCGCCTCTGTGGATCCGGACTGCAAGCGGTCGCCAGCGCGTCGCACGCCATTCGCTCAGGCGAGGGAGAGCTCATCCTGGCCGGCGGAGTCGAAAGCATGACTCGGGCCCCGTACGTGATGCTCAAGCCCGGCAAAGCCTGGGACCGAACTCCTCCGCCGCTGGCCGACAGCACCGTGGGCTGGCGCTTCACCAATCCCAAGCTCCCCGCCGACTGGACCATCTCGCTCGGCGAGACCGCGGAGCGGGTGGCGCGGGCGCGCGGGGTCACCCGGAAAGAGCAGGACGAGTTCGCGCTGGAGAGCCAGCGGCGCGCCCAAGTGGCCCTCGCCGCCGGTTGGTTCCAGGGCGAGATCGTGGGAGTGGAACTGAAGCGGGGCGACGGCAGCGAAACCCTCACCCGCGACGAGCCTCCTCGCCCCGACGTGAGCCTCGACTCGCTGGCACGGCTCCGCCCCGCGTTCCTGCGCGAGGGTACGGTGACGGCGGGCACCTCCAGCGGAATCAACGACGGCGCCGCCGCCCTCTGCGTCGCGAGCGCGGCGGTGGCGGCGGAGCTCGGAATGCGGCCACTTGCCCGGGTGCTGGCGACCGCGGTGGCCGGAGTGGATCCGAGCTGCATGGGGCTCGGCCCCGTCCCCGCCACTCGCAAGGCACTGGCCCGCGCCGGGCTCGAGGTCGCAGACCTGGACCTGATCGAGCTCAACGAAGCCTTCGCCGCGCAGGCGATCGCCTGCATCCGGGACCTGGGCCTCGATCCTCTGCGCGTCAACATCGGGGGTGGGGCCATCGCCCTGGGGCATCCACTTGGTGCCAGCGGCGCCCGCATCCTCACCACCCTGGTGCACGCCCTCCGCCGCACCGGCGGCCGCTACGGGCTGGCGACGATGTGCATCGGCGTGGGTCAGGGGATCGCGATGGTGGTGGAGTCGGTGGAGGGCGGGGATTCGCCGTCCTGAATTCGTGGTTCTTGGTTAGTGCCGGTGCTCTTAGAAGCAGGTGGAAGGACACGAAGTACACGAAGGGCACGAAGAAGCACAACAATTTTCTTGTTTATCCTTCGTTTCCTTCGCGCCCTTCGTGTCCTTCCCCCTGCTGTTAGAGCACCGGCACTCAATTGCTCGCCGAAGGGAGCGCAGCCCGCCGCTCGAACTCCGCCCGCGCCGCGGCCAGCATAGCCAGCGCCTCGGACTTCTCCTCCGGCGTGTTCCACTCCCGGTGCCCCTCCGCCGCCCCCTGCAACCGGGCGATCCACGCCATGAAGTACTCCGCGTCCTCCCGCGAGCGGATCGGCTTCCCGCCGACCGTCAGGTAAATGGGACTGGTCGTGGCGTAGGGATAGAGATCCAGCACCGGATGGATGGCCCGGTCGCTCCGCGCGCGAAGCAGGTACCAGCCGCTCTCACTCACCGGAAGCCGCACCGTCGTCGTAACCGCGGTACGATCGCCGGCGAGGGGGATCTCTCTGAGCACCCTGCCATTGCTCACGATTTCCAGGTGGTCAATGGGAACGTTGGAGCGCAGTCCCACCCGGGCCACCACCTCCTGCGTCCCAGCCGGCAGGCTCACCTCCTCACCCAGCCCCCGGCCCCCCAGGGTGAACTCGAGCAGCGGCCCGTTGGTGGCAAAGCTCCGTCCAGCCACGAGTGCCGCCAGCCAACGGCGATGCTCCAGCGGCGCTCCGCTGCGCACGAAGACCCGGTTGAGCCCCACCGGTCCTCGCAGCGAGGCGAAGTTGGCCATCGCGTCGGTTCCGGCTCCCGCCGGAAGCCTGAAGCCGCAGTTGAGTATCCGATACCAGACTGCCGCCGTGGCCATCGGATCGTCCACGAAACCGACCGCCTCGTAGTAGTCCACCTTCCCCAGCGCCACGTCAACCGGAAATTCATGGGTGAGCGGCCTGCTGGTGTCGCCCGGCTCGGGATGGACGTCGAAGGGATGGACGTAGCCGGTTACCCCGCCCTGCGCGTGGGCCATATCGAACACCGCCGCGTTGGTGGGCTGCAGCGTCGCCATCGCGGTGTTGGTGTAGGCGGTGTACCCCGGCAGCACCAGGTTTTCCCGCATGCCCAGCAGTCCGGCATGGCCCCAGAAGCTGGTGTGATACTCCTGCCCGTGCATGATGAGCGTACCAGGCGACGATACCGGGTCCGGCGTGCCCCGGAAGTACTCGACGTCGGGAACCCTTCCCTCCTTGTTGACGATCAGATTCTCCACCACATGAAGGTCCTCGGCCCGCGCCTGAAGGGCGAGCCGCGCCGGATCGTTGCGGTAGGCGCCACCGTAGTTCATGTGCACGTGGAGATCGCCGCTGTACCAGCCCTGCGCCGGTAAGTCGGCCAGCCGCTCGAGCGCGATCCGCACTCCGCTCTCCGCCCCATCGGCTATCTTCACCGTCCGCGACGCCACCCGGAACTCCGGCCCGCGCGACACCTCGACCGTCACCGCGCCCGCCGGCACTGTCATGCTCGCACGGCGGCCGGTGTGGAAGTACCCGTACTCGAAGCGCCGCTCCGACCGGTCGAACCCGTCGTCGGCGTGCCGCCAGGCGTCGTCCGGGGCATAGCTCCGCCCGTCGGGACCGGTCACCGACACTCGCGCGGGCACGGGCCGGCCGGTGCTCCGATCCACCACCATGATGGACAGCCGTCCAACCGGCTCGCGATAGACCCGGCGCACCGCCCGCACCTCTCGCCGTCCGCTGCCCGGTACGTCCACGACCCAGAGGGAGGTGTTGCCGCCTTCGTTGGACACGTAGGCGATGCGCCGGCCGTCCCGGGACCAGCGTGGCGCGGTGGCGTCGAAGTCTCCATAGGTGAGCTGCAGCGGGTCTCCCCCTTCGGCCGTCATCAGCCAGAGCTGGTTCCACTGGCGGCCGAGGTAGGAGCTGTAGACGACGCGCCTGCCGTCCGGACTCCAGTCCGGCCGGGCTTTCCAGGTGGTCTCCTCGTAGTGGATCTCCCGCGGCTCTCCGCCGCCGGCCGCCCGGGTGCGCCAGAAGCCGCCGGACCCCCAGATGCGCCCGCGATTGGAGACCAGCAGCAGCTCGCTTCCGTCGGGAGACCAGGATGGTGAGAGGTACTGGTCGAACCGGTGATAGTAGTAGCGGGGAAGCTCGCTCTGCCGATCCTCGGTAACCCGCTCCAGCCCTCCGGCGCGCCCATCGGGCATCACCCTCGCGATGAAGACGTGCCAGCGGCCCTCGTATGCGGTGGAGGTGAACGCGATTCGCCGGCCGTCCGGCGACCAGCGCGGCTCGATGTTGACCGCGCCGTTGCTCACCAGGGGAGCAGACGCGCCGGTTGCAAGGTCGAGGAGCCGAAGCTCGATGGCATCGTCACGGTAGGAGGCGTAGAGCACCCGGCGTCCGTCGGGCGACCAGTCGGGCTGATAATCGTATCCCGGGCCGGAGGTGAGCTGCCGCGCCTCTTCGCTGCCGACTCGCTGCCGCCAGAGCGAGCCCTGCATCGAGTAGACCAGCTCCTCCCCATTCGGCGACCACGCCGCGGCGCTCGGGCCACTGGTGGCCTGGGGGATCAACATCTCACGGAAGTAGTACGGGTGCGGAACCTTGATCTGGCGCAGGACCGGCGCCCGCTGCGCGGCGACGCCCTCGGCCCCGAGCAGCAGGACCAGTCCGGCACCTAGGAGGAGACGGAGCCATCTCATCGGCGGCCCCGCCAGTAGATCAGACCGCCGAGCAGCACGAAGAGCCCGGCACCGCCAATCACCTTGACCGGGTGCAGCCATGCGTCTTCCGCGTCCGAGGGCGGCACCGTGGCGATCACCATGGCGAACAGCGTAAGCGCGAGACCGCTCACCCCGATGAGCCCGCCAGCCACCCGCCCGCCCACAGCCGATGATGCCGGCACCCGTTCCTTGAGCCGTATGACCAGGTAGCAGACGAAGAGATAGATATAGGGTATGAAGTACACCAGCAGCATGGTGTCGAGGATGACCAGATAGGCGCGCTCGACGGTGGTGCCCCGGCCCAGCACCGACAACAGCAGAAACACGGTAGCGAGAATGGCCTGGACCAGGATGGCCACGTACGGCGTCTGCCACCGGGGGTGAATGCGGCCGAAGGCGGGCGGAAAATACCGGTCGAGTCCGATCACGAATGCCACCCTGGCGGGACCGGTGAGCCAGGCGCCGACGCCGCCCACGTTGCCGACCACATAGAAGGCGGCCGCCATCGGCGCCACCCACGCGAGCCCGGTCCCGACATTGGCCGCGCCCACCGCGAGCGCCTGCAGGAAACCGGAAACGATGTTGACTTCCCCCGTCGGCACCAGCCACAGCACCGCCGCGGTGCCGGCGATGTAGAGAAACGCGATCAGCGGGGCGGAGATGTAGATCGAGCGCGGCAGGGTGCTCCTGGGGTCTTTGATCTCGGCGCCCATCACCGCACACAGTTCGAGTCCGGCAAAGGCGAAGGCGATCGAGGCCCAGAGGTTGAGCGCGGACCAGTCGCCGAGGTTGGGGGTGATGCTCTCGAGGGTGAGCGGCGTGGCCGCCGGCCGGTTGAACGCCGCGTACGCGCCCAGCGCTACCAGCAGCACCCCTGGCAGATAGCTGCCGACCGCCCCCAGATTCTGCAGCCAGCGGCCGGTCCGAAGCCCCACGATATTGAGCGCCACCGCGATCCACAGGGCCAGCAGCGTCGCCGGCAGGACGTAGACCCAGTCGCCCGCCAGCGCGGTGTCTCCCCGGCCGATCACGTAAGTTCCGACTACCGCGGTGGACATCAACAGGTTGGGATAGTAGAGGATGTTGTTGACCCAGTAGCACCAGCCACACAGAAACCCGTGCCCCTCTCCGAAGGCCCGCTTGGTCCAGAAGTAGATCCCACCTTCCTCCGGAAATCGGGCGGCCATGTCGCTCACCGCCAGACCCTGGGGAATGAAAAAGAAAAGCGCCGCCAGGACCCACAGCGTGAGCGAGCTGGGTCCCGCCGCCGCCGCGGTGGCGAACCATCGCAGGCTGAGGACCGCGACGACGTTGAAGAGGACCAGGTCGCGCAGGTTCATCGCGCGGGGAAGCGTTGCCTGTGGTGCCTCCAGAGTGGCCGTCATGGGGACAGACTCACGCCTTGAGAAAGAGTCGTTGGGGATCCAGCACCTCGCGCAGAAGGTGGAGCTCGCGAGCCGTGGGTGGATCAATCGTGTCGAGCGCAGCGCGGCAGCGGAGGGGCCAGCCCACCCCGGCGCGCACCTCCTCCAGCGCCACGCCCGGGTAAAGGGCGCTCAGCAGCAGCTCGCCGCTGTCCGGCTCCACTTCCAGCACGCCCTTGTCGGTGACCACCTTTACCGGGCCCGCACCCGGCATCCCCAGCTCGCGCCGCCCGCGGCCCCGCATACGGTGGCCGGGACTGGTGATGAAATCCACCGCTTCGGGAAAGGCCCGGCGGCTGAGCCGGCTGATCGCCACCGTACGCCGCGCATGAATCGCGATTTCGGCGGCGCCGCCGCTCCCCGGAAGCCGCACCGTGGGCCGGGCGTAGTCGCCGACGACGGTGGTGTTGATGTTGCCGTAGCGGTCTATCTGGGCGCCGCCGAGAAACCCGACCTCGATCCGGCCGTTCTGCAGCAGGCACTGAAACACGTCCGCCATTCCAGAGACCATGAGGGAGCCGGTCACCAGCGACGGATCTCCGATGGAGACCGGCAGCCTCTCGGGCTCGGCGCCGACCGCGCCCGACTCGTAGATCAACAGCAGCCTCGGCGCGTGGGTGGCGCGGGCGAGGTTGCAGGCGAGGTTGGGAAGGCCGATGCCCACGAAGACGACCTCTCCGTCGCGAAGCTCGCGGGCGGCCACCACCGCCATCATTTCAGCGGGGGAGTAGGTCATGCTGGCCTTTGTCACCCTGAGCGAAGCGAAGGGGGCATGAGTTGGGCCATGACTCCTTCGCTTCGCTCAGGGTGACAGGCGCCTCTGCGGCTACGACCTCAGTACCCATAGTTGACCCCCGCGCACACCCTGCTCCCCGCCCGCAGCCGCTCCAGATCTCCGCACTTTTCCACGTATCCCGTCCGATCCGGCACCCCATAGACCATCGCCTCGAGGTACCGCTCCAGCGCCGCCGGGTCGCGCGATATCTCTTCCCAGCCGACGTAGAACTCGTTGTCGCGATCGTAGTAGCCCTGGGCGTAGGAGGGGTGCGCACCCCACGGCTCCACCACCACCGCGTCCACCGCGAGCCCCGGAATCAGGGTGCGGTTGGGATCGCCGCGAATGACCGACTGGTCCACCAGCTCCTCGACCACCACGATCACCCGGCGGGAGGCGAAAGCGGCTTCCTTCTGCACGCCGAGCAGTCCCCAGATCTGGGCGTTACCCTCTGCGTCGGCCCGCTGCGCGTGCACGATGGTCACGTCGGGATTGAGTGCGGGGACGGTGGCCAACACTTCGCCGGTGTAGGGGCACTCAATCGTCCGGATGGATGGGTTGGCCGCCGGAAGATCGGTCCCCATGTAGTCGCGGAGGGTCCAGAACGGCAGCCGCGCGGCGCCGGCGCAGAGCCGGGCCACCATGCCGAAGTGCGAGTATTCCTCCAGCTCGAGCGGACCGCCGCCCTTCCGCTCCACCGCGCGCCGGAATGCATGCAGCGAACCGGCCCCGGGATTGCCCGCCCAGGAGAACACCAGCTTTCGGGCGCACCCCGCCGCGATCATCTGATCGTAGATGAGATCGGGGGTGAGCCGGCAGAGCGTGAGCTCCCGGCGCCGCTGCCGGATGATCTCGTGTCCCGCGGCGAAACAGATGAGGTGGGTAAAGCCCTCGATTACCACCGTGTCGCCGTCGTGCACGTGGGCGGCGACGGCCTCGCGCATGGTGGTGACCTTGGAGCCAGCGGTCAAGCCAGCTCACCCAGCCGGGCGCCGATCATCTCCAAGGCCGTGTCTACGTCGTAGTCGTCCACCACCAGCGGCGGGGCCAGGCGGAGTGTGCTCTTCCCCGCCCCGAGCAGCAGCAGCCCGCGCGCGAACGAGCCCATCACCAGATCGTGGAGCAGCTCCGGCGCCGGCTCGCGGGTCGCGCGATCCTTCACCAGCTCCATCCCGATCATCAGGCCCCTGCCCCGGACGTCCCCGATGCACGGGTGGCGCTCCGCGAGTGCGCGAACCCCGGCGATGAGCCGGGCTCCCATGCGCACGGCATTCTCCATCAGCCCGCCTTCCACCAGGTCGAGCGTGGCGAGCGCCGCCGCGCAGCAGACCGGGTTGCCGCCGAAGGTGGAGCCGTGGGAGCCGGTCTCCCAGGTGCTGATTGACTCCTTCGCGATGATCGCGCCGATCGGCATTCCCGAGCCGAGTCCCTTGGCGGTCAGCAGTATGTCGGGCTCGACCCCTTCATGGTCGCAGGCCCACATCTTTCCCGTTCGGCCGACGCCGGACTGCACTTCGTCGGCCACCAGCAGGATACCATAGCGGTCGCAGAGGTCTCGCAGCGCCCGGAGGTAGCCATCCGGCGGAATCACGTAGCCGCCTTCACCCTGGATCGGCTCCACAAAGATGGCGGCGACGTCGTGCGGGTCGAGGTGGCGCGCGAACAGATCCTTCTCAATCACTTCGATGCAGCCGCGGGTGCAGTCGGGCTTGTCGCCGCAGAACTGACAGCGGTATCGGTACGCGAAGGGCACATGGTGCACGTCCGGCAGCAGCGGCCCGAAACCGGCATGCTGGCGGGCCTTGCTGGAGGTGAGGGAGACCGCGCCCGTGGTGCGCCCATGGAACGCGCCGCGAAAGGCGATGATGGCGGTGCGCCGGGTAGAGTGGCGAGCCAGCTTGATGGCGCCCTCGGTGGCCTCGGTGCCCGAGTTGGTGAGAAAGACCCGTTTCTTGGAGGAGCCCGGCGCAACTCGGGCCAGCCGCTCGCAGAGCGCCGCCATCCCCTCGTAGTAGAAGTCCGACCCGCAGATGTGGAGGAAGTTGTCGGCCGCCTCCTTGACCGCCGCCACCACCTTCGGGTGGCCGTACCCGGTGGAGCACACGGCGATGCCCGCCATGAAGTCGAGAAAGCGGTTACCGTCCACGTCCTCCACCATGGTCCCGCGGCCCCGGGCGACCACCAGCGGGTACTCCTTGATGTAGCAGCCGGCGGTCCACTGCTCATCCCGCCGGACGACGGCCTGAGCCTTGGGACCGGGTGGGGGGATCACAATCCTGGGATAATCACGCACTGGCATTCCTTGAATGGACATGAATTGGGCGACGAGATGCCCTCTGGCCAAGCACGAATCGTCACACGGGCGAAGGGGACCTCATCGTGTCACCCTGAGCGCAAGCGAAGGGGCCATAGGTCAAGCCACTCGCCGATGTCACCTATCCCTCGATCACCGTCCGACTCTGCTCCCGGGTAAACTGAGCCACGTAGTACGGCCCGCATCCCCCTTTGCCGGTCGAGCCCGAGCCCTTCCAGCCGCAGAAGGCCTGCGCTCCCGGCCAGGCGCCGGTGGTGGCCCCGGTTCGCTTGTTGGCATAGCAGACGCCGGCCTCGACCTCATCGAAGAAGCGTTCCACCTCCGCCGCCACACCGGAGAAAATCCCGGCCGTGAGGCCGTACTCGACGGCGTTGCTCTCGGCAATGGCCTGGTCCAGGCTGCTCACCTCGCCTACCACCAGCAGCGGCACGAACAGCTCCTCGCGGAAGAGGGAGCTTTCGAGCGGCAACCTCGCCACCGTCGGGGCGACGAAATGTCCCCGGTCGAAAGCGCCACCGCGCAGGCGCTCGCCCCCGAGCAGCACGGATCCTTCCGTCCGCGCCTGACGCACGGCGCGCTCGAATCGCTCGACGGCGCGCTGGTTGATCACCGGCCCGAAGAACACGTCGCGCTCGCTCGGGTCGCCCATGCGGATGGCGCGGGTCTTCTCCACCAGCAGGTCCACGAAGGGCGTGGCCACCCCGCGGTGAACGTACACCCGGGACGTGGCGCTGCACTTCTGGTTCTGCAGGCTGAACGCCGAGCGCATGACCCCCTCGGCGGCTGCATCGAGGTCAGCGGTGGGCATGACGATCGCGGCGTTCTTGCCGCCCAGCTCGAGGAGACAGGGCTTGATGAAACCGGCGCCCAGCCCGGCATGGATCCGCATGCCCACCGCCTTGGAGCCGGTGAACACCACCCCGTCTACGCCCGGGTGCTTCCAGAGCGCATCGCCGATCTCTTCCCGCCGGCCCACGACGAAGTTGAACACACCGGGCGGCAATCCCGCGTCGCGATACACCTCGTAGAGCCGGAGACCGGTGAGCGGCGTGTCCTCCGCCGGCTTGTACACCACGGTGTTGCCGGCTGCCAACGCCGCCGAGGACATTCCGGCCGAGAGGGCGAGAGGAAAGTTGAACGGGGCGATGCAGGCGAATACGCCGTAGGGCCGGAGCACGTCGGTGTTCCGCTCTACCGGTGTGATCCGCTCCATCGGCCGGATGAAGCCGCCGGCATCCCCCACCTGGGCGCAGTAGTAATCAATCAGGTCGGCGGATTCCTCGGCGTCGCCCATCGCCTCCAGGCGGCTCTTGCCCACCTCCAGGCTCATGAGCGCGGCGAGCTCGTACTTGCGCTCGCGCACCAGCTCGGCGGCCCGCCGGAGCAGGGCGAGACGCTCGCGCCAGGGGAGCCGGGCCCAATCCTGGCGGGCGCCCCGAGCCGCGGCCACTGCCCGATCAACTTCCGCCGCACCCGCCGCCGCAAAGCGTCCCAGCACGAGGCTGGTGTCAATCGGCGAGCGACTCTCCACCGGCTCGGCGGCCGTCTCCACCGCCTCGCCGCCAATGTAGCAGGGATAGCGCCGGCCCGCCGCGGAACGGATCGTCTCCAGTGCAACGTCGAAGGCCCGGTGGAACTCTTCCAGGTCGCCACTGGCGGAGGTGTAGGTGATCTTCGCTGACGCCGTCATCGCGCCGCTCCGATGCGCTCGGTGGCCGCTCGGAGGGCTCGCTCGAGCAGGTGCACGATCTCCTCGATCTGATCTTCGGTGATGATGAAAGGCGGCGCCAGCATCACCAGGTCGCCGTTGTGGCCATCGGCGTGTCCCACGCTGGGCCACACCACCAGGCCGGCATCCATCGCCGCGGCGGTGAAGGCCTCGGCGAAACCGGCGGCGCGCGGCAACGGCTCCCGAGTGTGCCGGTCGGCCACGAACTCGATGCCCGCAAGGAGACCCCTCCCCCGGATGTCGCCCACCAGCGGCAGGCCGCGGAGCCGCTCGAGACGCAGGTGCAACACCCGACCCATCTCGGCGCAGCGCTTGATCAACCGGTGAGTGCGCAGATAGCGCAGCGTGGCCACTCCGGCGGCGCAGAGCGTGGGATGGTGGGAGAATGTCTGCGCGTGCAGGAGTGCGCCTGAGCCCCGGGCCAGCATGTCCACCAGACGGGGCGGCGCCACCACCGCCGACAAGGGCACGTAGCCGCCGGCGATCCCCTTGCCCAGCACCATGACGTCGGGCACGACGCCGTAGGGCTCGAGCGCCGACCAGGTGCCGGTCCGTCCGGCACCGGTGAGGACCTCGTCAGCGACCAGCAGAACATCGTGGCGGTCGCACGCCGCTCGGATCCTCCGCCAGTACTCGGGCAGCGGGACCGTGGCGCCGGTAGAGGAGCCCCCGACCGGCTCGGCGATCACCGCAGCCACGGTGTCCGGACCCTCCCGCAGCAGCGCCTGCTCGAACGCCTCGCCGCTACATGCCGGGCAATGGGGCGGCCGGCCCCGGCACTCGCAGCGATACGAGTACGACGCCGGAACTCGCGTCACCGGCACCAGCCAGTCGCCGAACCAGGTCGTGTAGTGCGCCCGCGCCGATGCCGAAAGAGCCAGCAGGGTGTTGCCATGGTAGGCCGGTGACAGAGCCAGGATCTTGCGCTTGCCCGGCCGGCCGCACTCGGCCCAGTACTGCCGGGCCAGCTTGAGCGCCGCTTCGACCGCCTCCGAGCCGCTGCAGAGAGGATAGACCAGGCTCAGGTCGCCGGGAGAGAGGCGGGCGATCTCGGACGCGAGCTCTTCGACCGGCTCATGGGTAAACGCCGTCCCGTTGACGTACCCCAGCCGTTCCGCCTGCGCCGCCATGGCCTCCGAGATCTCGCCCACCCCGTGGCCCAGGTTGGCAACGAAAGCTCCGCCGCAGGCGTCGAGATAGCGGCGTCCATCCGCGGCGTACAGATAGCACCCCTGTCCCCGGCTGATCAGCGGATATTGCCGGGTGAGCTTCCGATAGAAGACGTGCGATTCGACGGGGTGCGGATGCGACATGCGCGAGGAGGTTGGCGTGGCGAACTGGTTGGACGGCGCCCACGTTGTGCGAGCGCGGAATGTGCGCCCGACCTGGCGCCGGCGCCAGGGGTGATCGCCCGGGGCAGCGCCGGCTGGCCCGCATTCTGCGTATTGCGCGAGCCCGGCAGCCCGGCCCTCGGGCCCAAACGGCAACCTTTTTCCGCTGGTGGCGGACGTGCAATCTCCTCTGGTGGTGGACGCGCTCCGGGAGCAGCTCATTCGAGTGCTGGACTGGTATCACCACAGCCCGCCGGAGTTTCGCTGGGGCACCGTGATTCATTGCCGCAACGAGCGCGGCCGCTTGCGATTCGGCGCCATCACTCCGCAGGGCGAGAGCCTCGTCCTGACCCAACCGCTGCTCGCCGGGCTGGGACAGATGCCCTGCTGGCTCGACGGCGCCGTGCGAGTTCGCCTGGAATGCCGCAAGCTGACGGAATGCCCCGGCGGACGCTCCACCATGCCTCACATCCTGCGTCCACCTCTGGTCGAAGCACTCGCCGTCTACTTCGACCCCGACACCTCGGCCGAAGACACCGTTGCCTTCCAAGCCATGGCCGGCATCCTCACCCCCTCCCGCTGCCCCTCGGAGCTGTTCGTGCTGACGCGGAGGAAGCCGGGGGGGTGGCCGAACTAAGTCGAAGGTCGAAAGTCGAAGGTCAGACCTTCGACCTTCGACTCTTCCATCCTCCCTCACTTCAAGAATAGCAGTTCCCGATAATTCGGCAGCGGCCACAGATCCGCGGCCACCACGCCCTCCAGTGCGTCGCCGGCGGCGCGGAGGCGGGCCATGGCGGGCTTGAGTTCGCGGCTGATCTGGGCCGCGTGCTTGATGGGATCGGCGTCGTGATGGGCGCCGAGCCGCTCCACCTCGGCGGCACGCCGGCGCAGCTCGTCTACCAGGGCCACGAGATCCTGCAGCGCCCGGGTGGTCTCCGGCGCCTCGACGCCGGCCGCCCTGGTGGCCGCCACCGCTTCGGCGGTGCGCCGCTGGTGCTCGAGCGAGGCCGGCAGGATCTGCCCCCGAGCCACCGACACCATGGTCTCTGCCTCGATGGCGAGCTGCTTGACGTATTTCTCGATCTGGATGTAGGTGCGCGAGTCGTACTCCGACTTGCCCAACACCGCGTACTTCCGAAAGAGCTCCACGTTGGTCCGTGACTTCAGCACCGCGAACGCCTCGACCGAATCCTTGAGGTTGGGCAAACCGCGGCGCGCCGCCTCGCTGTGCCATTCCTCGGAATAATTGTCGCCGTCGAAGATCACCCGCTTATGCTGTTTGATCACCTTCTTGAGCACCGCGATCACCCCGGATTGCAGCCGCGCCGGCGTGGGCCGCGCGCCCACGGCGCGCTCGAGCTGAGTGGCGATCTCGTCGAGCGACTCCGCCACGATGGTATTGAGCACCGTGTTGGGCCAGGCGATGCTGGCGCTCGACCCGACGGCGCGGAACTCGAACTTGTTGCCGGTGAAGGCGAACGGTGAGGTCCGGTTGCGATCCCCCGAGTGGCGGGGGAGCTGCGGCAGCGTCTTGGCGCCGAGATCGAGGGTGCCCCCTCGAATGGTCCGCTTGGGCAGACCCTTCTCCACCTGGTCCAGGATGTCGGAGAGCATGTTGCCCAGGAACACCGAAATGATCGCTGGTGGGGCCTCGTTGGCGCCGAGCCGGTGGTCGTTGGCCGCCGAGGCGATCGACGCCCGCAGCAGATCGGCGTGCAGGTCCACCGCCCGGATGGTGGCGCAGAGAAAGACCAGGAACTGCATGTTGGTGTGGGTCTCGTCCTGCGGGTCCAGCAGGTTGACGCCGGTATCGGTGGACATGGACCAGTTGTTGTGCTTGCCGGACCCGTTGACGCCGGCGAATGGCTTTTCGTGCAGCAGCGCCTGGAGACCGTAGCGCGGCGCCACCCGCTTGAGGGTCTCCATCATGATCATCTGATGGTCGCTGGCGATGTGGCTGGGCTCGAACAGTGGCGCGATCTCATACTGGCCCGGCGCCACCTCGTTGTGCCGGGTCTTGACCGGCACACCCAGGCAGTAGAGCTCCTTTTCCGACTCCGCCATGAAGGCCAGTACCCGGGGTGGGATGGTGCCGAAGTAATGATCCTCCAACTGCTGCCCCTTGGGAGGCTTGGCGCCGAAGAGGGTGCGCTCGCAGATAAGCAGGTCGGGCCGCTTGAAGTAGAGGTCGCGGTCCACCAGGAAATATTCCTGCTCGGCGCCCACCGTGGTGTGGACCCGGGAGACGCCCTTGTCGGTGCCGAAGATCTTGAGGATCCGGAGCGCCTGGGTGGAGAGCGCCTCGACCGAGCGGAGCAGCGGAATTTTGGTATCGAGCGCCTCGCCGGTCCAGGAGACGAACGCGGTCGGGATGCAGAGGGTAACGTTGTTCTCGCCCCGCATGAGAAACGCCGGGCTGGTGGCGTCCCAGGCGGTGTAGCCCCGGGCCTCGAAGGTGGCGCGGATGCCACCCGACGGAAAGCTCGAGGCGTCGGGCTCACCCTGCACCAGCTCCGAGCCCGAAAAGTTGAAGACTACGCCGCCGGCCCCATCCGGCGCCGCCAACGAGTCGTGCTTCTCGGCCGTCAGACCGGTGAGAGGCTGAAACCAGTGGGTGTAGTGCGTGGCGCCGTTCTCGATGGCCCAGTCCTTCATGCTCGCCGCCACCACGTCGGCAACGGCGGGATCGAGCGGCTCTCCCCGGTCTATGGTGCAGAGCAGGCTCCGGTACACTTCCTTGGGAAGCCGCTGCCGCATCCTGGTGCGAGAGAACACATCGCTGCCGAAGATCGAATCAATTCGCTCGGCTGCGGTCGGGCGGCCGTTAACCGCGCTTGCGGAATTGGTCACAGGCGCTGCGCCTCAATGGTGGGGAGACGAAATGAGAAGCGCTGAAGATAATCGGCGGTGCCGGCAGGCGCATGGCGGCCGGTCGTCACGCTGAGGGCCCGGTTGTCAGAGACCGACTGCAGTGCCTCGTGCAACCGTGTTCAAACCCCGACGGCAGCGACCGGCTGCAGCGCCTCTTCGAGATCTCCGAAATCAGGGTCCGGCAGGTCGGTGTACACCGGATTGGAGAGGTACCGCTCCCCGAAGTCACAGATGATGGACACGATGAGCCGGCCCGCGTTCTCCGGCCGGGAGGCCACCTGCAGTGCGGCCCAGGTTATCGAGCCGCTGGAGATCCCGGCGAAGATCGCCTCCTCGCGCGCCAGCCGCCGCGCGGTGGCAATGGCGTCGTCGTTGCTGACCCGAATCACTTCGTCGTAGATTCTGACGTCCAGGTTGCCGGGGATGAATCCCGCCCCGATCCCCTGCTGCTTGTGGGGCGACGGCTGGCCCCCGGAGAGCACCGGGCTTTCCGCCGGCTCCACAGCCACGATATGGATACCCGGTTTCTGTTCCCGCAGATAGCGGCCGGCGCCGGTGATGGTGCCCCCGGTCCCTACTCCCGAGACAAAAATGTCGATCCGTCCTTCGGTATCGGTCCAGATCTCCGGGCCGGTGGTGCGATAGTGGATAGCGGGATTGGCCGGATTGTCGAACTGGCGCGGCATCCAGGCCCGGTCGCCCAGGCGGCTCAGAATCTCCTCCGCCCTCGCGATCGCTCCTTTCATCCCCTTGGGCCCCTCGGTCAGCACCACCTTGGTGCCCAGGGCGCGGAGCAGGTTACGGCGCTCGAGCGTCATCGTCTCGGGCATGGTGAAGATGCAGCGATAGCCGCGCGCCGCCGCCACGTACGCCAGCCCGATGCCGGTGTTGCCGCTGGTCGGCTCCACGATCACCATCCCAGGGCGGAGGCTCCCCTTCTCGACCGCGTCGTCAATCATCGCGGCGCCGATGCGGTCCTTGACCGAATTGTACGGGTTGTATCCCTCGTGCTTCACTACGATCCGGCCGGGCAGACCCTGACCCAGCCGGTTGAGCCGAACGAGAGGGGTCTGACCCACAGTCTCGCTGATGTCCTGGTAGATCTTACCGTGGGGCATGGCTCCCCCGCTGGTTGACGTGACCGGCTGCGCGGCCGTATCGGCAACTATAACACCGCCGCCGAGCCGGTGCAGCGGTTGAGTGTCTGACAGGGAGACCTGTCAGCATTGTCACTCTGAGCGCAGCGAAGGGGGCACGATTCGGGGCGGGCCAGGAGCCCTTGTCGTTCAGCTGCTCGAGGAGGTCTCCCGGGAGTGCCCTGAGCTTCACAGCGGCTCGACATCCCTGCCGCAATGCTTGCACACCCTTGCCCGGGCGAGAATGGGCTCGGCGCAGAAGGGGCATTCGCGCTCTACCCTGGCCTGCGCGGCGCCGCCGTCCACCGGCCGCGGGCGCGAGGATCTTTCCTCCTGGGCCACGATTTGGGATTGCACCTGTCGCCGGAACTCCAAGGGCCGCGGAATGCGCTTGAGCTCCTCGCGAGTCCCGCCGGTTCCGGTGATCGCGATGGTGCCGAAGCCCAGCATCCGACCCGCCAGGTCCTGATCAACCGAGATTGCCTCGATCTTGCTCAGCAGCGTTTCGGTGGATTCGCGCTGCACCAGCCCCGTTCTGGCGAGCACCCGTTTGTCGCTGACGGCGAACTCGGAACCGAGATACCGGATGGCCGGCCCGATGGCCAGAAGGATGCCGAGCGCCGCTACAGCGGCGCCGACGTACCAGTAGTCGCCGACGAAGAGATGGAGCGCTAGGGCAAGCGCCGCTCCCGCGAGCCCCACCGCGAGCGGGAGCGCGAACATGATCCAATGGGGCCGGGTACGGTGGACGATCCGCTCGCCGGCCAGCAGGTGCTCGTCGAGATAACTCATGGGGTACGGACAGGGTGGGATTCGAACCCACGATACCGTTGCCGGTATACCGGTTTTCGAGACCGACGCCTTCAGCCACTCGGCCACCTGTCCTGGCGGTGCTCAACTGCTTGGCGGCGAGAATTTTACACCGCCGACCCCGGGTTTTCCAGCGGTCCGCGCCCCGGCTGCGCCACCGTCATGAGCCTTAGAGAGCTGGCGGAGAGCCTCCAGCTCTCTGAGGTGCTCGCGATCCATTGGTCGGTTCACGGCGCACTTCGCGGCAATGAACTGATGCTGCGCCGGGCAAGTGAGGGAGACCGTGAAGACGTGCCCATCAGCTGGACCCGATGTCCAGCCGGAGCTGCAATGGCGAGGCGGCTGGTCTGACTCGGCTCCGTGGCCGAGCCGACCCTGGCTCGAGAACCAGGCCGGGCGAGGGTGCATGCGCTGAAGCGGGAGGCGGCCCGATCGCACGATCGCCTGGCGGCCCGCACGACGCGTCAATGAGCTCTCGCAGGCTTGCCTCAGCCACTCCGAGTCGCCGCGCCAGCGTCGCTTCCACCCGGGGCGCTCGCTGCGTCCCAGCCAGCAGCGCGTAAGTGATCGCGCTCGACAGCCCCTCGGCGCGGCACCAGCTGGCGAGGGTGGTCGGGTGGAGTAGGAGCTGCACCACCAGCGAAGCCGAAAGCGCGGCCACGTCCAGCGCCACCCGGTAAACCGCCTTCTGCTCCAGGGGATTGGTGCCGTCCCGCCGCCCCAGCCGTTCACCGGTGGCGGGAGACCAGGTCCACGCTGAGGTCGGAGCTCCCGGTGGGACCGGCGGCCGCAAGGCTCGAGGCACCCGCGGCTGAGTATCAATGAGATCGGCCAGCACCGCCGCGGGTACGTCCAATCGCTCGGCCAGCCGTTGCCGCAGCCGCACGAACGGCTTACGGCCCGCCAGCGCGTTGTGGACCAGCGGCGGGGTAACCCCCTCGCCGCGCGACCACCCCGCTATGGTCTCGGGCCAGAGCAGCAGCGACACCACCAGCGATGCGGGAAACGACGCGATGTCCGCCCGCACCTGCTCCACGGCGGCTCGTTCGAGCGGCGAGGAACCGGTACGGGCCCCAACGGCGGGAGAGGCAAGCTCGGCGGTCACCGGTGAACGCTATGCCCCGACTAACCGCCCGTCAAGACACCGAAATGCAGATAACCTCGTATGGGGCAAGGGAATAGGGCATAGGTAAGTTTCCCGGAGCAGGAAAGTTACCTGGTAGCCTCTGCCCTTCTCCGCTTTTGCCAGCGCCCATCCGACAAATGCCGAAAGAGCGGCAGAATCCCTCCGCTGGGAAAAGCCGCCGGCCGGGAGCACTCGGGAAGATATTGCGGAGGTGGGATTTACCCTGCTGCAACTTTCGGTACGTCGCTTGCGACGACACCGGTGTATGCGCCGGACCCTTCCCCTCATACTGCTGGTGGGACTCGCCTTTGCCGCCGGGTGTGGTGCTGTCCTTGCCGCCGGAGACAGGCTCGAGCTGGAGACCCGTGCCCCGACCCTAGGTGCCGCCGGGACCCCGGACAGCGCGGTCGTCGCGCGGGCACGCGTCATCATGGACGACGACCTGGCCGACGCGGCGGTGGCCGTCTTCGACCGCGTGGCGCCTCGCATCCACTTGAACGGGCGGCTGCTGCGGGAGCTCGGGCCCGCGCTCTCGACTTTTCTGCTGGCCCACGAGCGGGGCCATCTGGCCCATCACCACGCGCGGCGTCACGGCTTCGGGTTTACCGCGATCCCCACTCCTTCCTCGACCCTGCGCGGCTACGAGTTCGTGGCGGACTGCTATGCCGTCCGCTCGCTGCAACGCGGACGCCCCGATGCGGTGGTTGCGGCGGTGCGGTTCTTTCAGCTCCGCCGGGGGCTGGTGACCGACGCGGAGCATCCGCCGATGGGTGAGCGAGCCGACAGCTTGATCGCCTGTCTCAGCGCCACGGCGCAATAGATCGCTACAGCCCCGCCCGCTTGCTCCGAAAAAATCCCTTGAGCAGCTCGCCGCACTCCTCCGCCAGAAGACCGGGCACGACCTCGGGACGGTGATTGAGCCGAGGATGGCGCAGCAGATCGTAGACCGAGCCCGCCATCCCGCAGCGGGAATCGAACGCCCCGAACACGACCCGGCCGATCTTGGCCAACACCAGCGCGCCGGCGCACTGCGCGCACGGCTCCAGCGTGACATACAGGGTGGCCAGCGGGAGGCGGTCCTCCCCCACCTTCTGCAGCGCCCGATGAATCGCCAGCAGCTCGGCGTGCGCCGTCGGGTCCCTCCGCTGCTCGGTCTCGTTGTGCGCCTCGCCGAGGATGTCACCCTCGGCGACGATGACCGCGCCCACCGGGATCTCCTCGCGCACCGCCGCGGCCCGGGCCAGGCGGAGCGCGGCCTGCATTCCCATCAGGTCGCCGGGCGTCGGCGTGCCCCTACGCACTGGCCATCTCCGGAACCGCCATCCCCCGGCCGAGGCGCAGGTGATCTCCCGCCCGCTCGGCCCGGATGATGTCGCCATCGCGGAATTTGCCTTCGAGCAGCTCGAGCGCGATCGGGTTCTGCAGCTCGCGCTGAATGACCCGCCGGAGCGGGCGCGCGCCGTAGACCGGATCGTACCCCTGCTGCGCCAGGAACTCGCGAGCCTCCGGCGTGACGTCCAGCCGCAGGTGCCGCGCGGCCAGCAGCTCCTCCAGTTTTCTGAGCTGGATGTCCACGATCTGCGCCAGGTCGTCCCGGCTGAGCGGGCGGAAGACGATGATGTCGTCTACCCGGTTGAGGAATTCGGGCCGGAAGTAGTTCCGCAGATCGTCGCGCACCCGCTGTTCCACCCCGGCCCACTCCCGATCGCCGGCCTCTGCTCCGGCGTCCACGATGATCTGGCTGCCGACGTTGCTGGTCATGATGATGACCGAGTTGCGGAAATCCACCAGCCGGCCCTGGCTGTCGGTGAGCCGCCCGTCGTCGAGGATCTGCAGCAGCACGTTGAACACATCCGGATGCGCCTTCTCCACCTCGTCGAACAGGATGACGCTGTAAGGGCGGCGGCGAACCGCTTCGGTGAGCTGGCCGCCCTCCTCGTACCCCACGTAGCCCGGCGGTGCTCCGATCATCCGCGCCACCGAGTGCTTTTCCATGTACTCCGACATGTCGAGCCGAACCATCGCGCGCTCGTCATCGAAGAGAAACTCGGCGAGGGCCCGGGCCGTCTCCGTCTTGCCGACCCCGGTGGGACCCAGAAAGATGAACGAGCCGGTGGGGCGGTTGACATCGCCCAGGCCGGCGCGACTGCGGCGCACGGCGTTGGCCACCGCGGTGACCGCCTGCTGCTGCCCGATGACTCTGCGGCCCAGCTCGGCCTCGAGTCGGGTGAGCCGCTCGCGTTCGCTCTCCAACATCTTGGTGACCGGAATGCCGGTCCACTTGGCCACGATCTCCGCGATGTCCTCGGGACCGACTTCTTCCTTCAGATACTGAGTTTGCCCCTGAACCTCCTGCAGCCGCTGCTGATCCTGGTCCAGCCGCTGCTCCAGTTCCGGGATGCGGCCATAGCGCAGCTCCGCCGCCCGCTGCAGATCTCCCCGCCGGGTGGCCTGCTCCACCTCGCTTCGGAGCGCCTCGATTTCGGCCTTGATCTGCTGGATCTCCTGGATGGCGCCCTTTTCCGATTGCCACTGCGCCTTCATCGCCGCGCTCCGCTCGCGCAGATCGGCGATCTCCACCTCGACCGCCCGCCTTCGATCCATGCCGGCGCGATCCTTTTCTTTGAGCAGCGACTGGCGCTCGATCTCGAGCTGCACGATGCGCCGCTCCACTTCGTCTATTTCCTGCGGCAGACTGTCTATCTCGATTCGCAGCCGGCTGCCGGCCTCGTCCATCAGGTCAATGGCCTTGTCGGGCAGGAAGCGATCCCCGATATAACGGTCGGAGAGCGTTGCCGCGGCCACCAGGGCGCTATCGGTGATCCGCACGCCGTGATGCACCTCGTACTTCTCCTTCAGGCCGCGCAGGATGGCGATGGTGTCGGCAACGCTGGGCTCACCCACCAGCACCGGCTGAAAGCGCCGCTCCAGGGCGGAATCCCGCTCGATGTGCTTGCGGTACTCATCCAGCGTCGTGGCGCCGACGACGTGCAGCTCGCCCCGGGCCAGCGGCGGCTTGAGCATGTTGCTCGCGTCCACCGCTCCTTCGGCGGCGCCCGCACCCACGATGGTGTGCAGCTCGTCAATGAAGGTGATGTACTTGCCCCGGCTGTCGGTGAGCTCCTTCACTACCGCCTTCAACCGCTCCTCGAACTCTCCCCGATACTTGGCGCCGGCCAGCAGCTGGCCGATGTCGAGCGCCACCAGCTCCCGGTTGCGCAGCGACTCGGGCACGTCGCCGTTGACGATCCGCTGAGCCAGGCCCTCAACGATGGCGGTCTTGCCCACGCCCGGCTCACCGATGAGCACTGGGTTGTTCTTGGTGCGGCGAGAGAGCACCTGCATCACCCGTCGCACCTCTTCGTCACGGCCGATGACCGGATCCAGCTTTCCCTCGCGGGCCAGATCGGTGAGGTTGCGGGTGTAGCGCTCCAGCGCCTGGTACTTGTCCTCGGGGGCCTGGTCGGTGACCCGGTGCGAGCCGCGGACTCCCTGCAGGGCGGCGCGGAGGTTGTCGGCCGAGGCGTGCTGGGCGGTCAAGAGCGAGCGGGCGGTGGTGCCCTTCTCTTCGGCCAGCGCCAGTAGAAGGTGCTCGGTGGAGACGTAGGTGTCTCCCAGCTTTCGAGCTTCGGCCTCAGCCCGGTCGAAGATGCGGCTGACTTCCCGGCTGAAAGTGGGCTCGGCGCCCCCGCCGGCCTGAGTGGGAAACCGGGCGATCTCGCTCTCGGTGGCCTGGGTCAGAGCGGGTACGCTCAGTCCCGCTTTCTGAAGCAGCGGCTGCACCACGCCCTCGGGCTGGTTGAGCAGGGCCGCAAAGAGATGGGCGTCGTTCACCACCGGATTGCCCCGCCGGCGGGCGTCTTCTCCGGCGTCGCGAAAGGCCTCCTGGGCCTTGAGGGTCAGTCGTTCCGGTCTAATCATCGGTACCTCGATATGACTTCAGAAGTGGCAAGCTTTACCCGGGCTGTAGCGATGGCAAGGTCCATTCCCGAGAACACTGTCCATCTGGCAGGAGGGACGCAAAAAACAGTAGGGGACGGCTCCGGGCCGCCCCCTACTGCTGGCTGGTCACTTTCCTCTGCGCGATCATTTTGCGGGTGTAGCGCTCGCCGTCTACGGTGAGCTGGTAGTAGTACACCCCCGGGATGGCTTCTCGCTTCCCATCGAGATACTTCCCGTCCCAGTAAGCGCGATACTGGCCGCACCGCAACCGTAGAGTGTCCATGCGCTCGGCAGATCCGTTCGCCATCACTGGAATTGCCACCACCTGCACCAGCACGTTGTACACCTTCATACTGACGACCGGCTGATGACCTCCGCTACATACCTCCGGAGAAATGGCGAACGGTATCGTGGTCGCCGGGAAAAACGGATTGGGGTAGTTCTCTTTCAGCTCAACGCGGGGAGGGAGCAGATTGGCCTGCGCCGCAACCGGGGAGCCAGCCCCCACGAGAAGTCCGAGCCACCACCCCGGCCACGCGACGCGGACCATGGGCGCTCCTCTTCACACGAAATGTCGAACCGGGGTCACCTCCACGCTGAACGGATCAGGGTTCGGTCTGGTCAAGTGGAAGATGGCAGCGGCTCGGGAGAGGTGTCAAGCCAACGGCCGCATGAACATCCCTACGGCCGCAGCCTGCGCGCACCGCCGGTTCGGACGGTGACTCCTTTGAGGTCGGCCCATTCCAGCAGGGGGATCAGATACTTCCGGCTGATGCCCAGCCGGTCGCGGAGCAGAGCCGGGACGATCTCCGCCTCGAGGCCGAACTCCTCCAGCGCCCGCACGAAGCGCTCGAGCGCGGGGCGCCCGTAATAGCGGTCGCGCTCGACCGCCACGACCCTTCCACCGGCCGCCGCCAGCCGGAGCAGCGCGGTCAGATCGCTGCGGCCGGTCTGCCGCTCGAGCTCGACGACGCTCGGAGGGCTCAGCTCCCCCTGCTCCACCAGTCCCACGATGCGATCCATTTCGGCATCTCCGCCGGCGACGCGCGGCACGAACCCGGCGAGCGCCGCGAAGCCGTCGGCCCGGCGGATCCGGCCGGCCTTACCCAGGTCATCGAGCACCGCCTCCACCAGCGCTCCGGGCGCGCGCAGAGAGTGGCGCAGGGTTTCCAGCGGAATGCCGCGATCGCTGATGTGGCTGCGATGGAAAGCGCGAGTCTTCTCCAGCGCACGCCGGCCGATCTCCTCCAGTGCGGCAGCGGCCACCCAGCGGCCGGCCACCAGGCGCGCGTCTCGGCTCCGGGTCGCCACCCCGCTGGCTGCGCCGGGCGGAGGGCCGAGCATGATGGCCAGGGCCTCGGACCCGATGCCGTCGGGGTGGCGCTCCAGCAGCGCGGCGAGCCGGGGCGGCCCGGAGCGATCGGCCAGCCCGGCGGGCCAGAGAGCTCGCCGAGCTGGGGGCAACGGATCGAGCACCCTCCCGCCTCCCACCGTGGTGACCGGACTGTAGCTGCGGAGCACGAAGCGGTCTTCTCCCCGCCCGACCACTGGACGCTCGAGCACCAGACGGGCCAGCCCTCGCTCCCCCGGCGCGATCGGCGCCCGGGGCAACACCCGGGCCATCACTTCCGCGGTCCCCAGATGAAAGCGTACCCGGCTTCGGGTACCGAGCGGGCGGGGCGCCGCCGAGCTCAGCGCGATTTCCACGTCGAGCGTGGTGGTGGCGGACCAGGGACTCTCCTCCGCGACCAGGACGGTTCCTCGGGACGCGGCATCGCGGTCCAAGCCGCCGATGCCCACCGCGGTTCGCGCCCCGGGTTCGCTCCGCTCTACCGGCTGGCCATGGATCTCGATGGAGCGGACCCGGCCGCGGCCGGTGCCCGGCAGGAGAGCGACCTGATCTCCCACCGAGAGGCGGCCCGACCAGGCCGTCCCGGTTACCACCGTCCCCACGCCGGCGAGAGAGAAGGCGCGGTCAACCGGCATGCGGAACAGATCCCCGGCCGGCCGGGACGGCAGGGCGAGTGCGCCGGCCAGCAGGCGAGCCCGCAGCGCCGCCAACCCGACCCCGGTCCGGGCCGAAACCGAAAGCGGCGGCTCGAACGCCACCGTAGACCCCGCCAGCCGCTCGGCGAGATCGGCGCACACCAGCTCGAGCCACTCGGGGTCGCAGAGGTCCGCCTTGGTGAGCACCGGTATGCCCCGAGGCACGCCGAGGTGCTCCAGTACCGCGAGATGCTCCTCGGTCTGCGGCATCACACCTTCGTCCGCAGCCACCACCAGCAACGCCAGGTCCACGCCGGAGGCCCCGGCCACCATGGTGCGAACGAAGTCTTCGTGGCCGGGCACGTCTACCACGCCGGCCGTCAGCCCCGGCGCCAACTCCAGCGGAGCGAAATTGAGATCAATGGTGATCCCGCGCCGGCGCTCTTCCGCCAGCCGGTCCATGGTCCGGCCGGTGAGGGCGGCGACGAGCGCCGACTTGCCATGATCTATGTGCCCCGCGGTGCCGATGATCATGCCGCCATCCAGGGCCGGCGTACCCAGAATTCGAGCGCCGGCAGCTCGGCCCCCTCGGCCAGATGGTAGCGGATATATCTGGCGAGCAGCCGGCGGTGCGCGGCGGCGTGACGGTCGTCGAGCCGGGGAAGGTCGGATGAAGCATCGAGCAACGCGCCCAAGTCCACTCGAGCCTGCTGGGGAAGCTGTGTCGCGCCGTACTGGGCCGCGCAGGTTGGACAGAGGGCCCCGCCCTCGCGGGTATTGAAAGGAAGCCCGCCCGTTGCAGGCAGCGCGGTGCCGTCGCGCACGCAGGAGTCGAGGGACGGCGCAAAGCCGAGTACGCTCACCAGCTGCCAGAGCACCCGATAGCCGAGCGGCTGCACCTCGTGGGACGGCGCCGTCTCCAGCAGGTCGAGCGACTGGCGGAAGCGCTCGTAGCTCTCGGGATGGGGGTCCGCCGGCGCGAAGTGAACCATGACCTCGGCGAGTGCCGACGCGGTGGCGTAACGCTCCAGCTCCCGGGCGAGCCCCACCCGCAGCCGGACGAGATCGAAAGCGGCGAGCGTGTGCAGCTCCCGATGCTCCTTCACCAGCAGGTGCGCCTGGCCTTCGCTGAGCAGCTGAAGGGCCGCACCGAACCTGCTCCGCGGCCGCAACGCCCCCTTGGCGATGGCGCTCTGCACTCCAAACTCCCGGGTTGCCAGCCGCACGATCTTCGAGGTCTCGCTGTAGCGGATGGCCGAGAGTACGATGGCGGGGGTTGTGAGGAAGGTGGACATGGGGGAAAGTTAGCTGGAGGCTGTGGGCTATTGGCTATCGGCTAACAGCTATCGGCTCACAGCCATCGGCAAAGCGGGTGGTGGACGGGTGCTCAAGGAACTTGACCGATGTCAGACCAGATCTTCAGGAACCTTCACCACGGCCCTGGTATCCTCCTCCTTCCGAATGCCTGGGACTCCGGCAGCGCCCGACTGATCGAGAGCCTCGGCGCCGCCGCGATCGCGACCACCAGCGCCGGAGTGGCCTGGTCCCGAGGTTATCCCGACGGCGACGCACTGCCCATCGAGCAACTTCTCGTCACGGCACGCGAGATCGCCCGCGTGATCAGGGTGCCGCTGACCGCGGTGGTTCTGCAATCCAGGCGGTCGCGGCGGCAATCGCCCCGCTGCCGCTCAACATCATGCTGGTGCCGGGACTGCCGTCCGTTGCCGTACTGCAAAAAGTGGGTGTTCGCCGGCTGAGTGCGGGGGCGGCTATCGCTCAGGCTGCCTTGGGCTTTACCAGTCGCCTCACGGCTGACTTTCTTGCCGGCTCTTCGAAGGAGGTGTGTTCCGCGGCTGCCGATTACACCGCCACCAATCGGCTTTTCTCCAGCCACTGACCGCTGAGCATAGTTTACTCCTCCGGCATCCCCTCTCCCGGCACCTCTACCACGGCCGTCGCCACCGGGCACGCTCCCAGCACGATGGTTCCTACTTCCTCCAAGGTGGGGGTGAGGATGTGGGCTCGGCCGGGTTGGTTGCCGATGCAGGAGCCGGATTCGATGGCGTATACCCGGCGGCGGCTGTCCACCGCCACCGAGGTATTACTGGGAATCGCCACCCCTTCTTTCATGCCTCGGACGACGGTATTGCTGTCGGCATTGAATTCCAGCAGGCCCTCGGTGAGCGAACTCACGAATATCCTCGATTCCCGGTCGCTGGCGAGGTTGCCGGGAGCGAGGCCGAATCCCGAGAAGCTGGCGAGCTCGGTGCGGGCGACGGGATCTACGATGGAGAGGCGCCCTTCACCCTCCTGCAGGCCGCCCCGGCTCATGATATAGAGCAATCCGTCGCCGCCCACGTCGGCAAAGGCGGCATTTCCTGGACCGGTCAGGGGAATGGAGTCGGGCGCGGCGGCGCGGGTGTTGGTGGTGGGCTCGATCACCGTCAGCCAGCTCGGCCCCGCGGGCACACCGGTCTCATCCAGATTCCCGTTGAGGACGAACACCCGGCCGCGGACGAACGCGACGCCTTGAGGGTAGCGTCCTACCTCGACATCGGAGATCTCGCCGGTCTCGTAGTTGACCCGGGAGACGGTGTTGAGGTTGGGGTTGGCCACATAGGCAATCGAATCGTCCACGATGGCCGACCCGGTGGCGCCGGAGTTGGCGGGAAGCGGAATGCGTCGGAGGAGCACGGCCTGGCGGATGTCCACCACCGCTACCGCCGCCGCGGCTCCCAGCGGCACGATGGCGATCGCACCGCGGGCCGACACTCCAGCCGGCGTGGCCCCGCTCCCGCCGAGCGACACCTGCCTCATCGAGGTCGGCTGGTCCACCGGTACGATGTTGAGCGTGTTGGCGGTGCGGTTCACCACCAGCAGAACCTCCTGGGGATCAGGCAGCGGCGCGTTGGTTTCGGCACAGCTCGCGACCAGTGACAGGGCGAGCAGGAGCGCCGCGGGCAAAACGGCCCGGTGGATCGAAACGATGTGTAGGAGGGAGATCATTGCTTTCGCCGGTGAACCTCGGCCTGGAGGCGCGCGACATCCGCGAGATCCTGATCGCGGCCCATTGTTCGCTTGTTGCGGATCAGGTCTTCCAGACCCAGGATGGGAACAGCGAGGCCGTCGACGCTGGCCAGCAGGCGATTGGACCACGCTCCGTCGAACTCGACACCATCAATTGACGTAAGGATATCAATGCGACTCGGCTCGATTCCCATCTGAAACACCAGATCCCGGGCGCATAGGTTTGCTTCGGTGATCTGCTCGGTCGGAGCCCCGAAGGCGATCAGAGCCCGCATCACTCGCGCCGCATTCTCGGATGATCTTCTGATCCAGACATCGAGATCGCCGGTGGCCCGGGGCAGACCATGGCCGGCGAGCGCGTAGGCTCCCACGATGAGAAACTCAACCCCTTCCGCGTCGAACGCGGACAACATGTCTCTGAAGTCGGGATTCAGCACGCTCGGGCTCTCCCTTGAAGGTCCATGCGTCGCGCGCCAACTGCCACATCATGGCGAGTCGCTCGCCCGGCGACCGCGCGGCCAGATCTCCAGCGCCGCGATCGTCGTGCAGACCGAGCACCCGCACCCGCATCCCTCTCCGGTCGCCCATCGCGATCTCCTCACTTCGACCTTCGACCTTCGACCTTCGACCTTCGACCTTCGACCTTCCCAAACTTAAGCCCCCCCCTCCTCCCGCACCTCACCCGGACGCAGCGGCACCACCTGGGGGGAGCCGTCGCACCAGGTGGTCACCGCCATCGGCCACTGAAAGACCCGGCTCAAGATGTCGCGCCGGAGCACCTCGGTGGGAGTTCCCTCCGCGACCACCGCGCCCTCGTTCAGCAGCACGATCCTGTCGGCAAAGCGCGCGGCCAGGTTCAGGTGATGGGTGATCACCAGGCCGGCCATGCCGCCGTCTATCAACTGGCGGATCAGCTCGAGGAGCTCCATCTCGTGACGCACGTCCAACGAGGCGGTGGGCTCGTCCAGCAACAGCGCCCGCGGCTCCTGGGCCAACGCTCTGGCCACCCGTACCCGTTGCCACTCCCCGCCCGAGAGCGAGTCAATGGACCTCGCGGCGAGATCGGCGATGTCGCAGCGAGCCAGCGCGGCGCGCACCGCTTCGCGGTCGGCCGGCCTGGTGGCCGCCAGCGGCCCCAGTCTGCCGTAGCGCCCCAGCATGACCGTCTCCTCCACTCGCAGCGGGAACACTATTTCTTCCCGTTGCGGCACCACACCGAGCACGCGGGCCAGGTCGCGGCGGCGCCAGGAGGAGATCGGCCGGCCCTCCAGGGTCACCTCACCGCGCTCCAGCGGAATCAGCCCGGTGAGCGCGCGCACCAGCGTCGTCTTCCCGCTGCCGTTGGGTCCCACCACCGCCACCAGGCGCGAAGGCGTCACGTCGCAGCTCACCCCCTGCAGCGCCGCGCGGCCGGCGCCCCGGTAGCGCACCGTCAGATCGCGCGCCCGCAGAATCACGCGAGCGTCCGCCGCAGGAGGAGCGCGAAAAGCGGCACCCCCACCAGCGCGGTGATGACGCCGACCGGGAGCTCCAGCGGGCGCACCACGGTGCGTGAGACGACGTCGGCCAGCACCAGAAACGATCCCCCTGCCAGGAAGACCATCGGGAGCAGCGTGCGGTGCAGCGGCCGCGAGACGGTGCGCACGGCGTGCGGCACCACCAGTCCCACGAAGCCGATGATGCCGCACGCCGCGACACCCGCCGCGGTGAGTAGCGCGGTGCACAGATAGATGACCCGGCGGGTTCGCTCCACCTCGGCGCCGAGATGATGGGCCGGCTCCTCGCCCAGGGCGATGAGGTCGAGGCTGCGGGCGCTCAGTCCGATGATGGCCAGCGGAAGGATGGCATAGGCCGCGAACACGCCCAGCGACTTCCAGGAGGCGGAGCCGAAGCCGCCCAGCAGCCAGAGGAAGGCGTTGCGCACGCCGGTAGCGTCGGAGAGAACGATGATGGCGCTCATGAGCGCGCCGGCGAACGAGCCTACCACCACGCCGGAGAGGAGGAGAACCCGGGGATCCAGCCGCCGGCCCACCACCAGGCTAAGCCGATACACCAGGCCCACCGCCGCGAGCGCACCGATGAATGCGGCCAGCGGAACCGCCCAGGGTCCCGCCATCCGCGAGGCGATGGCGATGACCGCGCCGAGCCCCGCGCCTCCCGACAGGCCCAGCAGGTAGGGCTCGGCGAGCGGGTTGCGTATCATCGCCTGAAGCGCGGCGCCACAGACGCCAAGGCTCCCGCCGACCAGAAACGCCAGCAGCACTCGCGGCGCCCGGAGCTGGCGGACGATGACGGCCGCGTCCGCGTCGGACCGCCATACACCGGACCAGACCTCCTGCAGCGAGAGCGGAACCGCTCCCGCGGAGAGTCCGAGCATGAGGCACAGCAGCACTCCGAGCACCAGGAGCGGCGAGCCGAGACGTCTCACCCGGCCGCCGCCTCGATCAATGCCGCCAGGCGGCGGATGGCGGCGGGGGCACGGGGTCCGGGGCGGTTGAACTCCGAGCCGGTCACCGGAAGAAACCGCCGCTCTCGCACTGCTCGCACGACCTGCCACTCGGGCCGGGTAGCAAAGGCAGTGGGGCCATCCGTGGTGGTCAGAATCAGGTCGGGATCGCGCACGGCTACCGCCTCGATGCTCACCGCTCCCGCCGATGAGGCCACGTCGGCGAAGAGGTTCTGCCCGCCCGCGAGCTCGACCAGCTGGTTCAGAAAACTGCCTCGCCCGATGGTCATCGGCGGCTGCTCCCAGACCAGCAGCAGCACCTTCGGGGGCGAGTCGGACGGCGGCCTCGAGGCGGCGGCGAGGGCAGTGTCGAATACCGCGAGCATCGAGTCGGCTCCGCGCAGGGTCCCGGTAAGACGCCCGAGCAGGCGCGCCACTCTGCCGACGTCACTCAGCGCGTCGGTGTTGAGCCGGATGGCCGGAATGCCCAGCTCCCGGAGCCGGGTGGCTGCGCCGCCGTTCTGGGCCGAGTTGTAGAGCACCACCAGGTCAGGGCGGCTGGCGAGCACCGCCTCCAGGTTGGGGTTGATGCCGTCGCCCAGGTTGGCGACCGCGCGCGCCGCGGCCGGATAGTCGCACCAGGTGGTGCGGCCCACGACCGCCGAGTCGGCGCCGATGGCAAAGAGGAGCTCGGTCGTGGCCGGAATCAGCGATACCACCCGCCGCGCCGGCAGGTCCACCCGTACGGTATCGCCCGCGTCGTCCACCACCATAGCGGGTGGGACCTCCGGCGGCTCCCGGCCGCAGCCGCCGAGGAGGAGCAGAGCGGCGAACAGTGCGCGCATGGCAATCAACGCTCCGATCCCAGCCCCGCCAAGGTGGCTTCGAGCGCCGCCTTGAGCCGGGCGCGCTCGGCCAGATACCGCGCCCACTCCCCCGGGTCGGTCCCGCTCTCGCGATCCGCGTACCTCGCGTCGAGCGCCCCGAGTGCATCCAGCAGCCGGTTGGGCGTGCCGGGCGGCTCCTCTGCTGCTGCCGGCGAAGGCTTGCGGGCCAGCAGCAGCCAGGCCGCGGCAGCCAGGGTCAGCGCCAGGGCTCCCACCAGCGCGGCCAGCACCGGCACCGGGCCGCGCCGCGCGCCCGGAAGGGTTACCCTCATGACGGCGCCCGGCGACATCTCTCCGGTCCAGCGGCGGAAGGAACGGCCGTCAATCAGTTGGCTATCCGCCAGCGCCAGCCCCGCGCCGCTGGCCGAAGCGCCCACCTCTTCCACCAGCAGGTTGACTATTCCCCCCTCCCGCCCGACGGGGATGGTCACCGGGCCTCCATCGCTCGGCAGCAGGTACTGCAGGGCGATCTGCTTTTCACCCGGCGCGAGCGGCGCCGCCACGTAGACCGAGTCCCCTTCCCGGCTCACCGCGTCAGGGGAGACATCGCTCTCGCCCACCTCGATGCCGATGCTCGAGGGAGGAAGCGGACCGGTCCAGGAAGGCCGCAGCGAATCGGGCGCCACCCGGGCGCTCTCGCCATCGTTCCGCAGTACGATGAGATCCAGCACGGTGCGCGCGCCGTCCTCGTCCGGCCGAGGAATGACGATGTGGCGGGCGGCGAGCGCCACCGGTGCGGTGCTCGACGTGTCGTGAACCACCAGCCTGATGGCGGTGTCGGGCCGCTCGGGGTTGGTGTGTACCGGGGTCGAGAAATATTCGATCCCGCCGTACCGGGCGCTCAGCAGGTACAGCGCCCCGCTATCGGCCCGAAACGAAAATCGGAACCACCCCCGCTCGCTCGAGAGCGCCGAATCAACGGGGCCCTGTATGTCGCGCCCGACCTGGTGCAGCACTACCCGGGCCGAGGCGACGTAGACGGTGTCGCCACCGCTGGGCCGGACCACCTGCCCCGCGGCGACGATCTGGGCGGAAAGCGGATGCGGCAGGAGAGCGGCGAGCCAGAGGGCGGCGGCGGCCCACCGCCGGCTCACGGATTGAACTTGCCGAAGTCCTGCGGGTCCATCTTCTCGAGGTACTGCTTCAGCTTGTCAGCCTCGAGGGAGGGATCGGGTGAGGGCTCGTCGGTCTCGACGCCGCTCTGGTCGAGCAGTTGGTCGCTGGTGAAGATGGGGGCGCGCATGCGGAGGGCGAGAGCGATACTGTCCGAGGGCCGCGCGTCTACCTGGAAAATGTGGTTGTCGTCTCTGCGAATGAGCAGCTCGGCAAAGTAGGTGTTCTCCTTGACCGCGCTGATAACCACCCGGCGCAGGTCACCGCCGAGTCCGAGGAGGATCTGCTTCAGGAGATCGTGGGTGAGCGGCCGCTGCGCCTTCATACCCTGCAGCTCCATCGCGATGGCGCTGGCTTCCGCCGGGCCGATCCAGATCGGAAGCACCCGGGAGCCGTCCTTTTCCCGCAGGATCACGACCGGGGTGTTGGTATTCCGGTCGAGACCCAAGTGCGCCACCGTTACCTCGATCATGGCTGAATTGTGCCCCTGACCGGGTCCCAACCGCAACGGGGGCTGGTCACTGCTGCTCGTCTCACTACAGAGGCACAGCGGAATCACAGAGAACACGGAGCAAACAAAAAAACATGTTGTTCTCCGTGTCCTCTGTGATTCCTCTGTGCCTCTGTGGTAAACCCCAGCCAGGGAGCTCAAGGTTTCAGGTGCCCGCGTCCCAGCTCCCCAGGTACCCCACCTGCTCCGGCGTGAGAGCATCAATGGAAATCCCCATGCTCTGCAGCTTGAGCCGCGCGATCTCCTGATCCACCGCCACCGGGAGCCGGTGCACCGCTTTGGTCATGGTGGCCGATTCTTTGGCCAGGAGCTCGGCGGCCAGCGCCTGGTTGGCGAACGACATGTCCATCACGCTGGCCGGGTGGCCCTCGGCGGCGGCCAGGTTGATCAGCCGCCCCTCGCCCAGTACCATGATCCGGCGGCCCTTTACCACGAACTCCTCCACCAGGTTTCGCACCATCCGCCGCTCGGTGGCGATCCGGGCGAGGCCGTCGAGGTCGAGCTCGACGTTGAAATGGCCGGAGTTGCAGACGATGGCGCCGTCTTTCATGGCGGAGAAGTGCTCGGGGCGGATGACGTGGATGTTTCCGGTGAGGGTGACGAAGAGGTCGCCCAGCGGCGCGGCGTCCGCCATGGTCCGGACTTCGAACCCGTCCATGCGGGCCTCGAGCGCCGGAAGGGGATCAATCTCGGTGACGATGACGTGCGCGCCGGCGCCGCGCGCCCGAGAGGCCACGCCGCGGCCGCACCAGCCGTAGCCGGCCACCACCACCGTGCTGCCGGCCAGAAGGATATTGGTGGACCGCACGATGCCGTCCAGGGTGGACTGGCCGGTGCCATAGCGGTTGTCGAACATGTGCTTGGTGTTCGAGTCGTTCACCGCAACGATGGGAAACTGGAGAACCCCTTCCTTGGCCATGGCCTTGAGGCGAATGACGCCGGTGGTGGTCTCCTCGGTGGATCCGCGCACCGCCGACACCAGCGCCGACCGCTCCTGCTTGGAGAGACCCTCCACCCACTTGCGGATGGGGGGGGCGAGGTCATCCAGCCGGTTGAGCGCGATCATGTGGAGCGCACCCACCAGGTCGGCGCCGTCGTCCTGGGTCATGTCCGGCCCGAAGGCCAGCGCCTGCGCAATGTGGCCGTAATAGGTCTCGTGATCCTCGCCCTTGATGGCATAGACGTGGACGCCGTGATCCCGCACCAGATGAGCCGCCACATCGTCCTGGGTGGAAAGCGGGTTGCTGGCGCAGAGCGCGATCTCAGCGCCGGCCGCACGAAGGGTGGCCATCAGATTTGCGGTCTCGGTGGTCACGTGAAGACAGGCCGAGAGCTTGACCCCTTCGAGCGGGCGCTCCTTGGCAAAGCGGGCGCGAATCTGCCGCAGCACCGGCATCGAGCGCTCGGACCACTCGGTTCGGCGCTTCCCCTCGTCGGCCAGCTCGAGATTCTTGACGTCGTGCTTGGCAACTTCGGTTTGTACGCTCATGCGCTCCTCAGCGGGAGGCCGACAGCAGATCTTTGACGCGGTCGGTGCGCTCCCAGGTGAAATAGTCAACCTTCACATCTCGGCTCTCGCCCTGGTATACCCCGCTGACGGCCTTGCGGCCGAAGTGCCCGTAGCTGGCGGTCTGCTGGTAAATCGGCCGCTTCAGCTTGAGCGCGTCTATGATGCCTTTGGGGGTCAGGTCGAACACGTCGTTGACGATCCGCTCGAGATCGGTGTCGGGCAGCACACCGGTTCCGAACGTCTGCACCAGCACCGACACCGGCCGGGCCACACCGATGGCGTACGCCAGCTGCACCTCGCAACGCCGGGCCAGCTTGGCCTCGACCACGTTCTTGGCTACCCAGCGCGCGGCGTACGCGGCGGACCGGTCCACTTTCGAGGGATCCTTACCGCTGAATGCTCCGCCGCCGTGGCGAGCCATTCCACCGTAGGTATCCACGATGATCTTGCGGCCGGTGAGGCCGGCGTCGCCGTGGGGACCGCCGATGACGAACCTGCCGGTGGGATTGACCAGGAACTTGGTGCGGCCGTAGTCCAGCCCGGCTTCGTCGAGCACCGGCTTGATGACCTCCTCGATCACCGCCTCGCGAATGGTGCCGTGCGCCAGCTGGCGGCTGCCTTTGCGCTCAGCGTGCTGGGTGGACACCACCACGGTGCGCACTCCTATGGGCCGATCGTTCTCGTACTCCACCGACACCTGGGACTTGCCGTCGGGGCGGAGCCACTCGATACGGTCGTAGCCGTTCATCCCCTTCCGCACCGCGGCCAGCCGCTCGGCGATCCGGTGGGCCAGCATGATCGGCAGCGGCATCCGCTCGCGGGTTTCGCTGGAGGCATAGCCGAACATCATGCCCTGATCGCCGGCGCCCTGCTCCTTGTTCTTGTCGGTATTGACGCCCATCGCGATGTCGGGCGACTGGCGGTCAATCGAGGTGAGCACGGCGCAGGTCCGGCCGTCGAAGCCGAACGACGCGTCGGTGTAGCCGATGGCTTCGACCGTCTGGCGCACCAGATCGGGAATGTGCACGTAGGTGTTGGTGGTGATCTCCCCCGCCACGACCGCCATGCCCGTCGTCACCAGCGTCTCGCAGGCCACCCGGCCCGCGGGATCCTGGGCGAGAATGGCGTCGAGCACCGCGTCGGAGATCTGGTCGGCCACCTTGTCGGGGTGGCCTTCGGTGACCGACTCCGAAGTGAAGACGTGCCGCTTGGGTGGAGCCATGGTGAAGGGATCCCTTGGAAAAGACCGTCCGCCTCTATCGCGGGGGCAAACTAGCCACCCGGCCCCGCCCCGGCAACGTCGAATGCGGGTCGAGCAGGCGTACGTCAATGTACTCGCTCACCACCGAGCGGAGCGCCTCGGACACCTCCTGGGCGCTGGAGGCGGCGAGCGCCCAGGTAGCCGCGCGGCGGGCGGCCTCATCGGGAACGGTGCGCACCACCCACTTGACCAGCGGCAGCGCGGGTGGGGACACGCTGAGCCGGTCGTAGCCCAGGCCCAGGAGCAACACCGCGCTCAGCGCCTCCGACGCCATTTCGCCGCAGACGCTGACCGGCAGTCCCTTGGCCTTGCCCACATCCACCACCAGCTTGAGCTGCCGCACGATGGACGGGTGATGCGGGGTGAATCGGGCGGCGAGCCGCGCGTTGCCCCGGTCCACCGCCATAGTGTACTGAGTGAGGTCGTTGGTACCCACACTGAAGAAGGCGCTGACGTCGGCGAGCTGATCGGCCATCAGCACGGCCGCGGGCGTTTCGATCATCACCCCTACCGCGAGCGTCTCGGCGGCGGAGACGCCCGCGCGCCGCAACGCCTCCGCCTCCTCTGCCACCATGGCGCGGGCCTCCAGAACTTCTTCCACCAGGGTCACCAGCGGCAGCATGAGCTGCATGTCTCGGCCGGCGGCCGCGCGTAGCACCGCGCGGATCTGGGGGCGGAACACCTCGGGCTCGTCCAGGCAGACCCGGATGGAGCGCCAGCCGAGGAAGGGGTTGGCCTCGATCGGCGCCTTGAAGGCCGCCGGGAACTTGTCGCCCCCGAGATCGAACGACCGGATGATCACGGTCGAGCCGCGGAACGCCAGCGCCACCCGGCGGAAATACGCCGTCTGCTCGTCCTCGGTGGGTAGCGTGGCGCGGCCGGTGAGCAGAAACTCGGTGCGCAAGAGCCCCACGCCCTGCGCCCCCATCCGCACCGCGGGCTCGATCTCCTCCGGCAGGTCCACGTTTCCCATCAGCAGAATCGGCTGGCCGGAAGGGGTGACCGCCGGCTGCTCCACCACGCCCTCGAGCTGCAGCTCGAGCTTATGGCGCCGGCTGACTTGGGTCTTGGCGTCCTCCAGCTCGCCCCGGGTGGGATCGAGCACGATGGTGCCGCTCTGGCCGTCGAGCAGCAGCATGGTGCCGCTGGGGATTCCCGCCAGCGCCCCGGCGGCCCCCATCACGGCCGGTATGCCGAGCGAGTGGGCCAGGATGGCGGCGTGAGCGGTGCGGGTGCCTTCTTCGCTCACCAGGCCGACCACGTGCTCGCGATCCAGCTGGACCGTGAGACCGGGCGAGAGCTCGTGGGCCACCACGATGACCTGCTCGTCCGCCGGCATGGCCCAGAGCTCGCTCCCGGCCCGGCCCATCAGCCGGTTGATGATTCGAAGCTGGATGGCGTGCAGGTCCGCCAGTCGCTCGCGCAGCCGCGCCGCTCCCGACCAGAGGTTCCGCAGCTCCAGCGCCTTGAACTCGTAGGCCGTCTCCGCGCTGAGCTGGTTGTTGCGGATCAGGGTTTCCACCGAGGCGAGGAATTCCTGGTCTTCGGCCATCAGCATCTGGGCGTCGAAAATTCTCGACTCCTCCGGCCCGGCACGCTGCAGCACCCGCTCGCCCAGCTCGCGAAGATGGGAGACAACGTACTCCACCGCCTCCCGCAGCCGGCGGATCTCGGCGTCCACCTCCTCCGGCCGTACGGTGCGGTCGGGTACCTCGGGAAATTCCCACTGCAGGATCATCGCCGGCGCGCAGGACACTCCGGGCGAGACCCCGATTCCTTGAATCGTCCGCGACATGGTCAGCCCTCCCCGAATCCGTCGGCCACCAACTGGGCCAGTGCCGCGACCGCGAGGTCGGCGTCGGGCCCGTCGGCGCGAATGGTGATGGCGCTGCCGCACTCGGCGGCCAGCATCATCACTCCCATGATGCTCTTTCCATTGACGCCGAGTCCGTCCTTGAGAATCTCGATCTCGGAGTTGAACGAGCTCGCCAGCCGCACGATCTTGGCGGCGGGCCTGGCGTGCAACCCTTCCTGATTGACGATGGTGGCCTCGCGCTCGATCACAGCCCCACCCATCGGAAGAAGGCGAGGAGCCCGATGGCCAGCAAGGCAAAGCGTACCGTGGTGAAGGCGGGCCCGAACCAGCGGGTAACGGCGGCTCCGGTGGCCGCCACCGCGAGCGCGCCGGCGGCACCGGCCCAGCCGAAGCCCTCCAGGTACCAGCCGGCGGACAGGGCAATGGCGGTGCCGACGGCAAAGCCCGCCACCGGACCGATCCGCTCGACCGCACGCGGGATCCACGATCCGCTGATGGCGCCGGCGATACGCATGCCGGCATCAAACCCGGTGCGCAGCGCCCAGACGCCGGTTCCGATCCGTACGGCGTTGTACAGCAACAGCAATCCGGCGATGGCCCACCACCCGGCGCCCAGCACCGCCCCTACCACCGCGGCTCCGACCAGGGCGGGCACCAACCCGGCCCAGAAGAGCTGATCGCCCAGGGCGCCGAGGGGACTGCAGAGCGCGGTCCGCAGACGGGCGATCTGCGCACCGGGCACCGCCTCGTACTCGGCGCGCACCGTGGCGCCAAGCGCCAGTCCGGCGAGATTCGGATTGCAGTTGAAGAACTCGGTGGAGCGGACCACCGCTTCGCCGTGGCGCACCGGGTCCACCGTCTGCAGATCTTTGAGCAGCGGCTCGGCTGCGTAACCCATGCCGACGCCGAGCATACGCTCGTAATTCCAGGTGCCCTGGACGGCGATGAGCCGAAGCAGCGAACGCCAGCCGCCGGTCACCGGAGCACCGCCAGCAGAATGCCGGTCGCGACCCCCACGGCGAGCCAGCGAAGCCGGGCCCCGCGTCCGGCGCTTCGAACCGCGCCGCTCATCCCGGCCGCCAACCCCGACCCCACCGTCACCAGGGTGAGCCCGACCGCTGTCGGGCGGTCGAGCCGCAGGTGGTTGGCCAACAGCCAGGCCAGGGCCAGCCCGATCGCGGTGAGCGCGACGCCGCGGGCGGCGTCCCGCAGCAGACCGCCGTACTGCAGCCGCCGGATCGCGGCGGTCTCACCGGCCGCGAGGGCGGCCGCCCGGTGCTGAATGGCCCGCGCATTGAAGCGGCGCACCACCTGCAGCGACCAACCGCCGATCACGGAGAGCACCAGCGCCAGCGCGGCGCTGAGGCCGAGTCCGAACTCCCAGGGCGCGCCCGCGGCCAGCGCTGCCGCCGCCACTGTCGCCGGCCCGTAGTCGGGATAGCGCACGGCACCGATGGGGAGAACGTCGAGCGCGAAGAGCTCGAGGAGCACGCCGACCCGCAATCCCGCCTCCATGTCACCCGCCAGCCATCCCGCCACGGTGCCGGCCACCAGGGGACGCGAGAGCATCGCTTGGGGAACGCTCACCAGGTCGAGAGCCACGATCGTGCCCCAGAGCAGGAGAAGCACCGCGCTGAGGGGCGAGAGCTCCGTCATCCCAGCGCCTTGAGCGAAACCAGCGGGCTGGTCGGCAGGTCCTGGGCGGTAACCTCGGCACCCCGCGCCTCCAGCGCCACCAGTTGCCGCAGCTCTTCGTCGGTCAGATACAGATAGGGAAGCCGCTCGCGCCGGCCGGGGCGGTGGTGCACCCCGCCCAGGTTGATCCGGTGAACGATGGTCGGATTGGCGGCGTGCAGCGCCGCCATGGTGTCGAGGTCGCCGGTGAGAATGAGTGCCCGCCGGCCGTTTGCCTGCCACTCTCCCATCTGGGCGGAGGCTTCGGCGGTGGTCATGAAGCGGACCTCGATGCCGGGCGACACCGCCATACGATAGAGATCCTGTTCCCAGGAGCTGGCCGCCACCTGATCGTCCACCAGCACGATGAGATCAATGCCCAGAGGCTGGCCCCAGCCGATGACGACCTGGCCGTGGATGAGCCGGTCGTCCACCCGGCAGAGCACGATGGCCATCAGGGAATCCGGATGGCTCGTTCACCCGCCGTGGCCGCCCGCGCCGCGGCTTCCGCCGGCGACAGCGAGCGGTGAAACACGAAGTCCACCAGCATGGCCAGGTTCACCCCGGTGACGACCCTGACGGCCGGCCTTTCCCGCAGCCGGTTGAGCACCGCGAAGAGGCAGGAGCCGCTGGCGAGATCCACGAAGACCACCGAAGGGCGCTCACCCACGGCGTCCACCACCCGCTGCTCCAGGGAGCCTCGGTCGCAGCCGGTGTTGGAGACCGGGGCCAGCGCCCCCGTCACGCCGCTGATAGACTCCGCCGCCTCCACCAGCGCCATCGCCAGCTTTCCGTGACAGACCACGACGCCCCGCAGCTCCTCACTCATAGTCTTCCTGCAGATATTCGCGAACCCCGCGCTGCTCTTTCATTCGCTTGATCAGGCGGGAATTGAACGCGGCGGCCACGTCAACTCCGGAGTAGCGCAGCAGGTGCATCATCGCCACCACCTCGGAGATGACGGTGATGTTCTTCCCCGGATTGAGCGGCACCACCACCCGAGGCACCGGCACGTCGAGGATCATCGTCTCCTCGCGGGAGAGCCCGGTCCGGTCGGCGTCCTTGGCCGTTTCCCAATCGTCGAGCTGCACCACCACTTCGATTCGCTTCTGCTGGCGGACCGAGCGCACGCCGAAGAGCGCGGGAATATCAATCAGGCCGATGCCGCGGATCTCCATGTGATGCGCGGCCAGCTCGTGGCCCCGCCCGATCAGCACATCGTTGCCCCGGCGGGTAACCTGCACCACGTCATCGGCCACCAGCCGGTGGCCTCGCTCGACCAGGTCCAGCACGCACTCGCTCTTCCCGATACCCGACCGGCCCACGAAGAGCAGGCCGACGCCGTACACGTCGGCCAGGGAGCCGTGTAGCGTGGTGCGGGGCGCGAACGCCTCCTCCACCACCGGCTTGACCCGCCGGTAGAACTCCGCCGTCTTGAGCTTGCTCCGGAGCACCGGCACGCCGCGATTCCGCGCCAGCTCCAACAGCTCCGAGGGCACCTCCTGGTTCTTGGTCACGAAGATGCACGGCAGATCGAAGCCGAAGAACTGTTCCAGCGACCGCTCGCGCTGCTCCGGCGGCAGCGAGTGGAGATAGGTGATTTCGGTCTCACCGAAGACGTGCAGCCGGTTGGGCGCGAAGCGGCCGGTATATCCCGCGAGCGCCAGCCCCGGGCTGGCGACCTCGGCGTCGGGCAGCTGGCGGTCGAGCCCGATGTCTCCGGTGAGCGCTTCGAGCTGCAGAGGATCTCCCCGCCGGGAAAGGAAGTCGCGCAGCCGGAGCATCAGAGCTGTTCGGCCTGCGGCGAGCGGGTCCGGCGCGGGCGGCCGGCGGCCTTCTCCAGCTGCCGCTTGAGCTTGTCTTCCGCCCGGTCGAGCGCGGTACGGTGGTCCTCGGCCTCACCCTTGGCGACGAGCACCTCCCCCGCCGCGAGGTGCAGCCGCAGCTCGACCGTCTGTTGGGAGCCCTCGGTGTCGAAGACGACGGTGGTCTCCATGGGCCGCGGCGCTACGTTGCCGAGGCGATCCACTACGGCGAGAGCGCGCTCCCGCAGTTCATCGGTGATCTCGCAGTGGCGGGCGCTGATCGTCGTCTGCATGATGGCTCCTCCCAGCGATGATGTCCTGAAGATGGCGTTCCGTCTCGGCGGCGGTGCGGTCCCACGTCAGCCCTTCGGCGAAGGATCGGGCCTGGGCCCCGAGTCGGCCCACCAGCGACGGTGAGGCGGCGAGCTCGAGCATGCGCGCGGCAAGCGCCTCGATGTTGCCGTGGGGTACCAGGAAGCCGGTGAGGCCGTGGCGCACCGAATCCCGCAGACCCGGGCTATCCGACGCCAGCGAAGGGGTAGCGCAGGCCGCCGCCTCGATGACCGTGATGCCCCAGCCCTCCTTGGGTGAGGGGAAGAGGTTGGCCCAGGCCCCGCGCAGCCGCGACAACTTGTCGGCCTCGCTGATGAAGCCGTGGAAGGTAACGGCCTGCTCCTGCCCCAGCTCAATGGCCAACCCCTCGAGCTCGGCGCGATGGTCTCCGGTGCCCGCGATGCTGAGCCGAAGATCGGGCCGCTGCCGCCGGGCCAGCGCCAGAGCCTCTATGGCGAGTCCTATTCCTTTATAACGCTTCAGCCGGCCGACGTACAAGAAGGTGGGCGCCGGCGAGCGGCGGCCTTCGGCGTCGGGTGTGAACCGCTCGATATCCACACCGGGGTGGATCACCCGCACCCGGTCGGCCGCGACGCCCCGGGCGACCAGATCGTCGCGCGTGCTCTCGCTGATGGCGTGAAAGGCGGCGCGCCGGTACAGCCGCGGCAGCGGACGCTCCGCCAGCCAGACCGTGGCGGCGATGGGCCAGGGCGCCTCCTCGAACGCCGTCTCGCCGAAGAGATGCGGGATGATCGCGCAGAAGGGGAGATCGGTGCCGGCCGCCAGAAAGAGCGGCAGCTTGTTGACGTCTTCGACCAGCACGTCGGGCCGCTCGGCGCGAATGGCGCGGCGCACCGCGCCCCGGCCCAGCAGCGCGAAGCTATTGCGTCCCCCGGTCCGCTTCACCTCGATCCCATCCACCAGCGCCCGCGGGGCGGCGCCGGGCCAGCCGCCGCAGACCAGCCGCACCCGATGGCCGGCGGCCGCCAGGCGGCCGAAGATCTCGAAGAGATGGATCTCGGCGCCGCCGGCGTGGGGGTTCTCCCGATCCTGCCAGTTTACCACGAGCACGTTCATCGGCCGGTGTCCGTCGGTGCCGGCCTCAGAGCCGCCCGAGCGCGCGGGCGATTCCATCGAGCACCCCATTGACGAAGCCCGGCGCCCGCGCGCCGCCGAACCAGTGGGCCAGCCGCAGCGCTTCGTCAATGACCACCTTCGGCGGCACCTCGCCCCGGCGGAGCTCGTGGATCGCCAGCCGCAGGATGTTCCGCTCGACCACCGCGATCCGGCTCATGCGCCAGTTCTCCGAGGCTTCCGCGGCGGCCTCGTCCAGCGATTCGACGTTCGCTATCACGCCGGCCGCCAGCTCCTCCGCCCGGTCGAGAATCCTCGGCTCCGGTCCGGTCAGCCGCGCCAGCCCGCTGGCGACTTGGGGAATGGGAGGCTCTCCCAGCAGCTCCCAGGCGTAGAGCAGTTGCAGCGCCCGGGCCCGGCTCTTGGTCTCAACTCTCAGCATGATGAGCCCTGAGCTGGGCGAGGACGTCGGCGGTCTGGATCGCCGCGGCGGCCGCCTCGTGCCCCTTGTTGCCGGCACTGCCGCCGGCTCGGTCCATGGCCTGCTGCAGCGTATCCACCGTCAGCACCCCGAATCCCACCGGCAGGGCATAGCTCACCGCCACCTCGTTCACTCCCCGGGCGGCCTCGCCGGCGACGTACTCGAAGTGCGGCGTCTCGCCCCGGATCACCACCCCCAGCGCGACCAGACAAGCATAGCGGCCGGTCTTGGCGGCCGCCGCCGCGGCGGCGCCGAGCTCGAAGGCGCCGGGCACCCAGATGAGGTCCACCTCATCCCGCGCGACGCCCGCCTCCCCGCAGCAGGCGAGTGCCCCCTCGAGCAGCTTGCCGGTGATCAATTCGTTGTAGCGACTGACCAGGATCGCCACTCGCCCCGAGCGGCGCAGGCGATAGGAGAAATCGGGCACGGATTCAGTGGGCGAGGAGGTGGCCGAGCTTGTCGCGCTTGACCTGCAGGTAGCCGCTGTTCTCGCCGTTCGGATCGGTGATGAGCGGCAGCCGCTCGACGATCTGAAGCCCGTATCCTTCGAGGCCGACCAGCTTCCGGGGATTGTTGGTCATCACTCGGATGGACGAGAGCCCCAGGTCGCGCAGGATCTGCGCCCCGATGCCGTAGTTTCGCAGGTCGGGCGCGAACCCGAGGCGCTCGTTGGCTTGAACGGTGTCGGCTCCGGCGTCCTGCAGCGCGTAGGCGCGAAGCTTATTGAGCAGTCCGATGCCCCGCCCCTCCTGGTCGAGGTACACGATCACTCCGCGGCCTTCCGCGGCGATCAATTGCATGGCCCGGTGCAGCTGGAGGCCGCAATCGCAGCGCTGGGAGCCGAATACGTCCCCGGTGAGACACTTGGAGTGCATCCGCACCAGCACGTTGGCCCGTCCCGACACCTCGCCGTGCACCAGAGCCACGTGCTCGGCCCGGTCCACGTCGTTCTGGTAGCCGATGATGGTGAACTCACCGAAAGCGGTGGGAATCCTGGCCTCGGCGACGCGATGCACCAGCTGCTCGGTCTGCAGCCGGTACGCCACCAGCTGGGCCACGGTAATGAACGTGAGCCGGTGCCGGCGCGACATCTCCTGCAGCTCGGGACGGCGCGCCATCGAGCCGTCGGGGTTGAGGATCTCGCAGATGACCCCAGCGGGAACCAACCCGGCGAGACGCGCCAGGTCCACGCTCGCTTCGGTTTGCCCCACCCGCTGAAGCACCCCGCCGGGCCGAGCCCGGAGCGGGAAGATGTGGCCCGGGCGGCGCAGGTCGGAGGGAACCGTGGCGGGATTCATGGCGACGTGAATGGTGGTGGACCGGTCGCTCGCCGAAATGCCGGTGGTGACCCCGAACCGCCGCTCGGCGTCAATGCTGACGGTAAAGGCGGTGGAGAGCTCTTCGGTGTTGCGCTCGGTCATCTGGGGCAGGCCCAGATGGTCGCACCGCTCGGCGGTGAGCGCGAGGCAGATGAGACCCCGCCCGTGCAGCGTCATGAAGTTGATCGTCTCAGGCGTCACCAGCTCCGCCGCGCAGACCAGGTCGCCCTCGTTCTCCCGATCCTCATCGTCCGCCACGATGACGATCTTGCCGTTGCGGAGATCGTCAATGGCGGTTTCGATGGTACCGAATTGGAAGGTCATGACGACAGTGGCAAGTGACAAGTGCTGAGTGACAAGTGGGAGGCAAATGAAAACGAGCCAAGTGGAAGCCGCGAGTAGGCTAGCGCCCACTTTCGCACTTTCCACTTTCCACCCACTTGCCACTTGTCACTTGTCACTTGTCACTCCGCATCAACGCTTTGACGTACTTCCCGATCATATCCCCCTCGAGATGCACCCCGTCCCCCACGCGTCGTTCCCCCAGCGTCGTATGCTGTAAAGTAAACGGGATCAGGGAGATCTGGATCGTCCCGGGAGCGGGGACGGCGTTGATGGTAAGGCTCACGCCATCCACCGTGATCGAGCCCAGCGGCACCGAGATGCTCGCCACTTCGGCAGGGACCCGGAGGTCGAGCAGTCTGGCGTCTTCCCGCGTGCTCACCCGCTCCACGATGCCGACGCCGTCCACATGCCCTTGCACCAGGTGACCGCCCAGGCGGTCACCCACCCGGAGGGCGCGCTCGAGGTTTACCTGCTGGCCCTCGCGGTATTCGCCGAAACGGGTACGATCGAGGGAGGTACGGATCAGGTGGACGCCGAAGGTACCGGCCGGGAGGTCCTGGACGGTGAGGCACGCGCCATCCACCGCGATACTCTCACCCAGGGTGAGGCCCTCGTAGGGGCAGGCGATGGTCAGCTCCAGACCGGCGTCGGTCCGGCGCAGCTCGCGTACCTGCCCCACCGCGGTCACCAGGCCGGTGAACATGGTCTCCTGTCCATCACCAGCAACGTGTCCCCGCCCAGAGGTCTTCGCTCCGCCACCTCCCAACGCTCGACGTTGGCGATCGCGGTGTCCGGCAATCCCGAGACGGCCGGCACTCCGCCCTCGCCCAGCCAGAGGGGGCTCTGCACCCAGTGGTATCGGTCCACCAGCCCCCGCGCGAGCAATGCGCCCGCCAGCTTCCCTCCACCCTCGACCAGGAGCGACATGACACCAGCCTGGCGCAGGGAGCGGAGCGCCGCCTCCAGGTCATCGGCAAGCAGGACCGTGACCCCACTGGCCTCCAGCTCCCGCAGGCGAGCCGCCGGGGCGGTGGTGGACGCGATGACGGTCGTGGGTGTATCTCCGGTGGTCCGTACTACTGTGAGCCCACGGTCGAGGTCGGCGCTTTCGGTGAACACCACCCGCCGGGGAGCTACCCGCGGCTGCAGACTGCCCCGGACGGTGAGCGAGGGATCGTCGGCGCGCACCGTCCGCCCACCGGCGGCGATCGCATCGAAGCCCGCTCGCAGCCAGTGCACGTACGCGCGAGCCTCCTCGCCCGAGATCCAACGCGAGCTGCCCTCCGAGTCGGCGATCCGGCCGTCGAGACTCGTGGCCAGCTTCAACCCTACGAAGGGCCGGGATGGGTCCCGCACCCGATGGAGAAAGGACGCATTCTGGCTGCCCGCGGCCTGCCCCAGCAGCCCGATCTCGACTTCGACTCCGGCGGCACGGAGACGGTCGGCCCCGCCGGCGGCGATGGGATTGGGATCGGCCATGGCGGCCACTACCCGGCGGATGCCGGACGTGGTGATGATGTCGGTACAAGGCGGTTGCCGGCCGTAGTGAGCGCACGGCTCGAGAGTGACGAGCAGGGTGGCCCCGCGGGTTCGCTCGCCCGCCTGCTCGAGCGCGGCGGGCTCGGCGTGCCGCTCACCGTACTCCGCGTGCCACCCCTCCCCTACCGCCTCGCCGGCGGCGAGAACCACGGCACCAACGAGCGGATTCGGCTGCACCCGCCCCCAACCTCGCCAGGCGAGATCGAGCGCGCGGGCCATCGCCTCCCGCTCGTTCACTCGCTAGAAGCCGGAGTCGGACGTTCGTTGCTTGTCACGCTGAGCGTAGCGAAGCGGCCGAAGCGTCGTTATGGCCCCTTCGCTGCGCTCAGGGCGACAAGCCTGCGGCAACGAACGTTCGACTCGGGACATTAGAAGCCCACTCGCAGGCCGAGGCCGGCGAAGAACTTGCCCTTGGTGGTGTCGAGGCGCTCGAAGTCGGTGGTGAGATTCTGGTCCTTCCCGCCCTGGTAGCCCACCTCTCCGACCAGCTTGAGCGCGGCCACGTTGAGCCCCGCATTGATGAAGGCCATGGGGCGGGAGTTGTCGAGCTCGAAATTGATCGCCGGCTCTACCGCCGACGAGTTCGGGTTGCGGAACTGAATCGAGGCGTCGCCGCTGTACTTGTCCCAGCCGAGCCCGCCCGCAAGATCGAGAAAGGCCACCTGCTTGCTGGCCACCACGCGGAGATTGGTGGCGTGGAGATCAATGGCGTAGCGATACTGGTCGCCGTCGGCCACGTTGCCGTAGGTGATCTGGGGGATGTCGCGCCGCATGACGCTCACCGAGACCGCGGGGAGCGGCCCCAGCTCGCGCAGGATGCCGATACGGGCGCCGTAACCCAGACCCAGCGCCACGTCGCCGATGCGGCGGGCGTCCTGGTTGACCGCAAAGTTATCAATCTGATTGGTGGGAAGGAGTTGAGCCGAGCCCAGAAAATCTATCGAAAGCAGGCCCGAAGGGAGGCCGCCGTATACGCCGGCCGCCAATTCCACCACCGGCACTGGAGCGTAGAGCTCCTCGCTGGCCGGCACGCTGCCGCCGGTGCCGTCGTAGCCCACCGCCGGAAGCACTACGTTGGCCGCGTTGGCGCGGGCGGTGACCGAAAAGTGACCCAGGCCGCCCAGGGTGTTGGCGGTCCCCAGCACCGGATTGCCCCCGCTCACCAGAAGGCCGGCCACCGGATGAAAGGCGCGGGTGGCATCCAGCGCGGCGCTGCAGACCCGGCCGGTGCTGCCGTCGTAGGCCGCGCACTCGGCGCTTTGGGCCCGCGCGGTGGAGGCGAGGCCGGTCAGGAGAAGCGCGGCGGAAACCGATACAGCTCGCATGGGGAATTCTCCCTCAGGAATGGGCGAATCTCACCGCCGGATCGCCGCGGCGGATGTCGCCCATCTGCCAGGTGGTGACCCCGTCAGCCTCTGCGGCGGCTTTCGCGGCCGGCACGGCCTCGGGGGGCAGCACGGCGATGAGACCCACGCCGAGGTTGAAGACGTCCCGCATCTCGTCGGTGGAGACCTGTCCCGCCTGCTGCAGCGTAACGAAGAGTGGGGGCGGATCCCAGGACGCCGGATCCACCACCGCTTCGCAGCCAGCAGGCAATATCCGCACCAGGTTGCCGCCGATGCCGCCCCCGGTGATGTGAGCCAGCCCGTGAAGCCGCTCGATAACCGGCATCACGCTCCGGAAGTAGCTCCGGTGCACCGCCAGCAGCGCTTCGGCCACCGTGCGGCCGGTCTCCCCCAACGGATCGTCCAGCCGCAACCCCATCCGCTCGAACACGATGCTCCGGGCAAGAGTATAGCCGTTGGTGTGCAGCCCGGTGGACGCATAGCCCAGCAGCACGTCACCGGGGACGATCGCATCGCCGTGCAGCGCCCGGTCCTCCTCGACCACGCCCACGATGGTTCCGGCGAGGTCGTACGTTCCAGATTGATAGAGGCCGGGCATCTGCGCCGTCTCGCCCCCGGCCAGCGCCATGGCGTGCGAGCGGCAGGCTCGCGCGATCCCATCAACGATGCCGGCGATCTGCTCGACCTCGAGTCCCGAGCCGGCGATGTAATCCATGAACGCGATCGGGGTGGCGCCGTGTACCAGGATGTCGTTGACGCTGTGATTGACCAGGTCTTCGCCGACGGTGTCGAAGCGCCGGGCCTCCCGCGCGACGAGCACCTTGGTGCCCACGCCGTCGGTGCTGAGGACCAGCGTGGGCCTTTGCATGCCGGGCGGAATCCTCACCATCCCGCCGAACGCGCCTACCCGGCCGACCGAGAGGGCGGTACGGGTGCCCGCCACCGCCCGGCCGATCCGCGCCTTGGCCGCTTCGGCGCCGGCCAGGTCCACGCCCGCCTGGGCGTACCGGCTCACACCGGCGCCTGGGCGAGACTCACCTGGGTGAGATCCTGGAAGGCACGCACTCTGGTCTCGACGTCGGCCAGGGTGATGCCCTCCAACCGGCGGATGCCGAACTGCTCCACCGCGTACGATCCCATCGCGGCGCCGTATACCATCGCGCGCCGGATGTTGTCTTCGGTGATCGAGCCGGTGCGAGCCAGATAAGCCATGAAGCCACCGGCAAAGGCGTCGCCGGCGCCGGTGGGATCGAAGACGGTCTCCAGCGGAAAGGCGGGAACGTAGAAGGTGCGGGTGGCCTCGATGAGCAGCGCGCCATGCTCGCCCTGCTTGATCACCACCCGGCTCGGGCCGTGGGCCAGGATCCAGCGGCCGGCCCGATGGATGTTCCAGTCACCGCTCAGCTCCCGCGCCTCGCTGTCGTTCACCATCAGCAGATCCACCCGGGAGAGCAGGTCGAGCAGCGGCGCCTTCTTGCTCCCGATCCAGTAGTTCATGGTGTCGCACACAACGAGCTTGGGCCGGTGCACCTGACTCAGCACGTCGAGCTGAAGCTCGGGGTCTATGTTGCCCAGAAAAAGAAATTCCGCCTGCCGGAACGCCTCGGGAAGCTTGGGCTGGAAGTCGGCGAACACCCCCAGGCGCGTTTCCAGTGTCTCTCGACTCTGCAGATCGTATGAATACTTCCCCTTCCAGCGAAAGCTCTCGCCGGCCGCCTGCTCGACGCCCGACCAGTCAATGCCGCGCGGAGCCAGCCGCTCGAGCTCGGCGCGAGGATAGTCACTCCCCACCACTCCCACGACCTGTACCGGATGGAGGAGCGAGCCGGCGACGCTGAAGTACACGGCGGAGCCGCCCAGCGCGTCGGCGGTCTCACCGAAGGGAGTGAAGATCGAATCGAGGGCGATGCTCCCCACCACAAGCAGACTCATCAGTTCACATCCGGTCGGGGGCGCTGATGCCGAGGAGAGTGAGCGCATTGGCCAGGACGATTCGGGCCGAGCGGGCCAGCAGCAGCCGGGCGCGCTCCACGTCGGGCGCTTCGCCGACGGTGCGGGTGCGGTGGTACCAGCCATGCACCGCGGTGGCGAGCTCGTGGAGATAGACGGTGATCCGGTGCGGGTCGTGCTGGCGCGCCGCCTTCTCGACCTCTTCGGGGAACAGCACCAGCTTCTTGAGCAGCTCGGTGTCGTCCGGCGCGGGTAGCGCGGCGAGATCGAGGCTGCCGCTGATGGCGGCGGGCTCACACTCGGCGGTGCGGAAGATGCCGCTCAGCCGGGCATGGGCCATCTGGACGTAGAACACCGGGTTCTCGTCGGTCTGTTTCTTGGCGAGCTCGACGTCGAAGACCAGGTGAGAGTCACCCCGGCGCATGAGAAAGAAGTAGCGCGCGGCGTCTACGCCGACCTCTTCGACCAGGTCGCGCAGGGTGACGAACTCGCCGGAGCGCTTGGACATCTTCACCTCATCCCCGCCCCGCACCACCCGGACCAGCTGCACCAGCTCGACGGCGAAGAAGTCGGGCGGGTATCCCAGAGCCGCCAGCACCGCCTTCATTCGCGGGATATACCCGTGGTGGTCGGCGCCCCAGACGTCAATGGCCTGGTCGAAGCCCCGCTCGTGCTTGTCAATGTGGTAGGCGATGTCGGGCACGAGATAGGTGAAGCTGCCGTCTCCCTTACGCAGCACCCGGTCCCTGTCGTCGCCGAACTGGGTGGTACGGAGCCAGAGCGCGCCCTCGGCCTCATAGGTCAGTCCGCGCTCGGCCAGCATACCGAGGGCGCGCTCGACCTTTCCCCCGTCGTAGACCGCCTGCTCGGATGAGAGCACGTCGAAGCGCACGCCGAAGTCGGCCAGATCTCGATCCTGCTCCTCGCGCTGGATCCGAAGCGCGAGCTCACGGCAGCGGCGGAGCCCCTCCGATTCCGGCAACTCGGCGAGCTCGGGGCCTTGCTCCGCCAGCACCCGGCGGGCGTTCTCCCGCAGGTACTCGCCGTGATATCCGCCCTCGGGCACCTCCGCGGGGTAGCCCGCTTCCTGCCGCACCCGTGCCCACAGGCTGGCGGCGACTCGATCAATCTGGACGCCGGCGTCGTTGATGTAGAACTCGCGGGTGACGGCGTGGCCGGTCCACTCCAGGAGCGAGGAGATGGCGTCGCCCAGCGCCGCGCCGCGCCCGTGCCCGACGTGTAGCGGGCCGGTGGGGTTGGCGGAGACGAACTCGATGTTGATCTTCCGCCCCGCGCCCCAGACAGAGCGACCGTAGGCGGCCCCTGCCTCGAGAATTTCGCGGTGGGCGGCGGCCAGCTGGTCCTGAGCCAGCCAGAAATTGATGAACCCGGGGCCGGCGATCTCAGTGCGCGCCACCAGGTCGGGGGCGAGCTGCAGCTCCTGCAGCACCCGCTCGGCGGTGTGGCGGGGATTGGCGCGCTCGCGCTGGGCGAGCACCATGGCCAGATTGGTGGCGAGGTCGCCGTGCCCGGCGCCGCGCGGTCGCTCCAGCACGAACTCGATGCCATCGGCGCCGAGCCGCGAGGCGACCCTCGTGAGCTCGGTGCGCAGCGCTTCGCTCACTCGCCGCTGGCCTTCCCCTCGCCGCGGCTCGGCGCCGGTTTGGCGGGCTTGGACTCCGGCTTGGCGGCGGGCGCGGAGTCGCTCTTGGGGGCTGAGTCGGGCTTCGACTCGGCGGCGGGCTTCTCGGATTCGGGCTTGCGGGGGCCTTTGCCGTCTTTGCCGTAGTCAGTGATGTAGAACCCGGTCCCCCGGAACACCAA